>NZ_NHML01000010.1:0-306507 GCF_002165735.1 Rhodococcus sp. NCIMB 12038 | reverse complement strand
CTTGTAGTCGGGGGAGCGGCCCATCCAGCCGTAGGTCATGCGCGCCCAGGTGGCGATGGCGTCGCGGTCCTTCAGCAGGTCGTCGGAGGACTTCGGCGCCTTGAAGAACGGCATCGTCACGCCACCGTTGCCGGTGTCGGTGGGTGTCGTCAGGGCGTCGACGTGCTCGCCGGTGTGCATCGCGTCGTAGAGGCGTGCGGTCATCCGGATCGGGTTGCGGAACGCCGGGTGCGTCGTGACGTCCTTCACCCGTTCCCCGTGCAGCCAGATCTCGCGGTCGTCACGCAGCGATTCGATGTACTCGTCACCGGTCATCGGCCGCGACGCGAAGTTTGCGGTGCGGTTGGCATCGCAGTCGGCGGCGGTGTTGACCGTGCTGCGGTCGGCGGGGGCTTCGGTGGTGGTCATGGTGTTCCCTTCGAAGATCATGGGTCGGGGGCTGTTCGTCAGGACGCAGCGCGCGCGAGCTGCAGGTGGACCGGGGTGAACGACGCGGTGGCGTCGAACCATCCGCTGTGCGGGTCGTCGAGGCAACCGTTCCACGCCGCAGTGCCCGACACGGCACCCAGATCGTGGAATGTGCTCCGGTAGAACAGCAGTGGGTCCTTGACCGGGTCGACGGACGCATCGACGATCTCGCCGATGAAGATGACGTGGTCGCCGCCGTCGTAGGACGCCCAGGGCGAACACGTCAGCGTGGCCGCGTTGCCGGACAGGGCGGGAGCGATGCCGGACTCGTCCCACACCGGCTCCGTCCGTTGTGGTTTGCCCGCGAAGTGCATGGCGGTGTCGAGCTGATCGGCGGCCAGAATGTTCACCGCGAACGGCGCATCGCTCAGGTAGCTGCACGCCTTCGACTTCCGGGTCAGCGTCACCTGGCACAGTCGAGGTTCGATCGAAATTGCGGTGAACGCGGTGACGGTCGCCCCGTGCGGCTCGCCGTCGGAGTTCGCGCACGTGATCACGGTGACGCCACTGGCGAACTGGCCGAAAATGTTACGGAGAGTGCGCTGATCCATTTTTCGTGACCGCCTTTCTGCACGATTCGTGCGATCACCCCCGCGTTTGGGGGCACCTGCACAACGTATGGCGGGCGTCACAGTGCGTCGATCCCCATTGCGAACCGCCGATCCGGAACGCGAAACGGGATTGGTGGAGGCGGGGTGCAGGGCCTTGCAGTGACGTGAGTCACAGGCGATGCTAGGGTCGGGAGTTGCTCGAACGCCACCGAAGCACGAGGTGAGAGGTCTGGACGTACGTATGCGAGGACAGTTGGAAGGCCCCGGTTTCACCGACTGGGACGAGGTTCACGAGGTGGTCGCGGACGCGTACTTCCCTCACGAACTGCGTCCGCTGTCGCGTGACAACGCCGCGCGGTCGTCGCTGGAATCGTCCGACGTGGGCGCGTCGCGGCTCGCCCGGATCGGATTCGGGGCAGCCGTGGCCATCGAGTCCGACCATCCCGGCGCGTACGGCATCAACATCCCCCTGACCGGTCGCATCGTGTCCGTCACCGGCGGTACGGAAGTGACGTCGACGCCGGGGCTGGCGACGATCTGTCCGCCCGACACCCGGACCGTAATCACCAACTGGAGCAGTTCCTGCGAGATCATCGGCTTCAAGGTGGACCGGGACTACCTGCAGCGGGAGATGGACCGTGTGCTCGCCAGGCCCGGTCAGCTGTTGCCGCGGCAACTCGACCTGCGTGCGGGCGCCGGAGCGGAGTGGCTCAGGCTCGTCCGTTCCGTCGCCGACCAGGCTTTGCACGACAGCGTTCTCCTGCGCAGTGAGATGGTGTCGCAGCAATTGTGTGGTGCCTTGACCACCGCTCTCGTGCTCACCGCGATGCCGGACGACGACACGGGCTCGTCGGGAATCCGCCCGCGCATCGTCAAGCGGGTCATCGACGCGATCCACGAGGATCCGGCCCGCCCCTGGACCGCAGGCGAGATGGCCGAACTCGTCGGCGTGAGCGTGCGGCGCATGCAGCAGGGGTTCCGCGAATACGTGGGCATGACGCCGATGGAGTTCCTCGTCGACGTGCGCCTCGAGCGTGTGCACGCCGATCTGATCGGAAGCGCCTCCTGTGCAACTGTTTCGGAAGTCGCTA
Organism: Rhodococcus sp. NCIMB 12038; assembly: GCF_002165735.1. Lineage (NCBI taxonomy): Bacteria > Bacillati > Actinomycetota > Actinomycetes > Mycobacteriales > Nocardiaceae > Rhodococcus > Rhodococcus sp. NCIMB 12038. The sequence goes on along the minus strand of NZ_NHML01000010.1, from coordinate 304,397 downwards.
CCCGCTGGGGAATCATGCACACCGGCAGATTCGCCGCCGCCTACCGCCGCAAGTACGGTGTGACGCCGTCCGAGTCGCTGCGGGACCGCGGCCTGTGAAAGTTGTCGGACCCCCGCGATAGTATTCGCACATGAGTTCGACTGGGGGGCCGGTGGGGAGCCGGGTGGCGGAGCATTTGTCGATGCTCGCTGCCGCGGTCGACGGGTTGCTCGACGCCGGGTTGACCGGGTTGTCGGACGGTGATGTCGTCGACATGATGCGCGGGCTGGAGCGGTCGCTGCGCCGCGCGGAGGCGGTCTCGCACCGGTTGGTCGTGGAAAGCGTCGAACGCGCGGTCCCGGTGAGTCTCGGGTACACGTCGCCGAGGAAGTTCCTGATCGACGTGCTCCGGATCTCGGGGGCGGATGCGTCCGCCCGAGTCACCGCCGCCCGCGAACTGGGGGTGTGGCACACCCTGGCCGGCGATCCGATGGCACCGGTGTTTCCGGAAACCGCTGCGGCACAGTGCGACGGCGACATCGGAACGGATCATGCGCGGGCGATCGCGAGGGTGATGCGCAAGATTCCGCACGCCGTCGGCAACGACGCGGTCGCCGACGCCGAGGCCGTGCTGGCCAGGTTGGCGCGAACGGGAACCCCGGAGGACGTGGAGCAGGCCGGGCACCGACTGCTGGCCTACCTGAATCCGGACGGGAACCTCGGCGACGACCGCGACCGGAAACGCAGACGCGGCATTTCGATCGGCCGTCAGGACACCGAACTGATGTCGAGAATCTCCGGTGAACTCGACCCCGTCGCGCGGGTGATGCTCGATCCGATCCTCGCGAAATGGGCGCGGCCCGGGATGAACAATCCGGACGATCCCGGATCACCGACCGGTGATGGCGAGGACCCGTCGGTCGATCGAGACATGTTGGCGGCGGCTGCCGCTCGCGATACCCGCACCGCCGCGCAGCGCAACCACGACGCGTTCAGTGCGGTGTTCCGGGCGCTGCTCGAGTCGGGTGTGCTGGGCAGACACCGCGGTCTCCCGGCCACGGTGATCGTCACGATGACGCTCGAGCAACTGGAGAAGGCGGTCGGTGGTCTCGCCACGACGGCCACAGGTGGGTTGCTCCCGATCGCGGACGCATTGGCCCTGGCCGAGGACGCGCATCCGGTGCTGGCATTGTTCGACCACGCGGGTCGTCCGCTGCACCTCGGCCGGCGGCGTCGTCTGGCCACTGCAGATCAGCGACTCGCCCTGATCGCGGCGGACGGCGGCTGCACCCGGCCGGGATGTGCAGCGCCGTCGAGTCTGTGCGCCGTGCACCATGTCACCGACTGGCACAAGGGTGGACGCACAGACGTCGACGGCCTGGCCCTGGTCTGCGACGCATGCCACGCCCAGGTCAACGACGGCGCGGCGGGGTGGACGACACGATCCGCGCCGGACCGTTCCGACTACCCGGGCCGGACCGAGTGGATCCCGCCGCCGCACATCGACAGCACCCGGAGACCGCGCATCAACCACCGGCACCACCCCGGTGAGCTGATCGAGCACGCGCGGGGAAGGGGGTCAGCCCCTGTCACCCACAGTCCACCAGCAGGTGCCGCGGACCGCGCAGCACCGGGTTGGGCCGGTAGGGCGGCGGGTCCTCCACGAGGCGCGGATTCGGGAGGCGGCGAATGAGTTCGGTGAGCGCCATCTGCCCTTCGAGGCGGGCGAGGGGAGCGCCGAAGCAACTGTGGATGCCGCTGCCCAGACCCACGTGCTGGTTGTCCTCGCGGTCGGGGACGAACCGGTCGGCGTCGACGAAGCGTTCGGGATCGCGATTGGCCGACGCCAACGCCAGCACGAGCGGCGACCCCTTCGGGACGGTGACACCGTCGATTTCGATGTCGACGATCGGCGTTCGCTGGCCCAGCAGGTGCACGGGCGGTTCGAAGCGGAGCAATTCCTCCACAGCCTTCGGCATCAACTCCGGTTCCTTGCGAAGCCGTTCGAGAACGTCGGGATTGCGCAGCAGGGTCAGCATGCCGTTGGTGATGAGGTTGACGGTGGTCTCGTGTCCGGCGATGAACAGCAGGATGGAGTTGGTGACCAACTCGACGGTGTTCAACTGGCCGTCGGGCCCCGAATCGTTGGCCAGCCCCGACAGCATGTCGTCACCGGGATTGCGGCGACGGTCCTCGATGAGACCGGCCATGAACATGGCCATTTCCATCTGGGCCTGCTGCGCCACCTTCACCTGCTCGTTGTCGGCGCTGGTGCGCCGCGGGTCGATGGCCGCCACCAATGCGTCGGCCCAGGCGTGGAACCGGGGTTCCTCCTCGTGAGGCACCCCGAGCAGACGGCAGATGACGGAGACGGGGAACGGGTACGCGAAGTCGTCGACGATGTCGATGCGGCCCTTACCGTCGAGCCCGTCTACGAGGTTCGTGACGAGTTCTGCGAGTTCGCCACGCATGGAGTCGATCCGGTCGGGGCTGTGCGGCGGGCCGAACTGGCGCGTCGTCAGTCGGCGCAACCGATCGTGCTCGGGCGGATCGAGTTTGAGGAAGGACTCCGGCCCGTCGCCGGCCCGATCTGCTCCGGGAAGCCCCGGCCCCCGGTTGTGCAGGTCGGAGCTGATCCTCGGATCGTGCAGAAGCGCCATCACGTCGTAATACCGGCCGACGAGGAACGAACCGTTGTCCTGCGGCGCCACCCGCGTCTCACGAAGTTCCTCGTACAGCGGATACGGATTCGGCCGGTTCGCCTGGTCGGTGATCCGCTCGAACAACTGCGCACGCGACATGGGCACTCTCCCTGTTACTTCGGTAGCGAGACGAACTCGACACGACGTTCGGTGGGCAGATGACCGGTCACCGCGACGGTTGGGCCATGGCTGAGAACGGCCGGGTCCGGCAACTCCGACGGCCGCACCTCGAACGGGTCCGCCCGGTCCATGACGTCGAAGTCCGGTGGGAACTCCGCCGCCGACTCGATCAGCCCCCGATAGAAGTCGAGCCACTTCCCCTGATTGAACGCCACCGCCGCGGTGACGCGACCACGGAAGCCGTACGCCGCCACGAATCGCCGGTCGGCGATCGAACCCTGGGTGATCACCACCTGATCGGAATAGGTGGGGATGCCGACGGACTTGATGTTGACGCCGAACTGGCTGGACCAGAACGCCGGAATCTCCAGGTGCGGTCGCCGGCGGAGGCCGTCGTGGATCATGTTGTGCGCCGCCACCTCGGCCTGGCCGATCGCGTTGCCCCAGTGCTCCAGCGCCAGCAGCTGGTAGTCGTAGAGCGGATGCGGTTGCCGCGCAACGTCACCGGCGACGAACACGTTGTCGGTGACGATGCCGTTGATGTCGAACGCCCGGCAGCCGGCGTCGCACGTGACTCCCCGGGGCCCGGCGGCGAGGCCGGACCCGGCCAGCCAGTCGGTGTTGCGGATGCTGCCCTGCGCGACGATCGCGACGTCGACGTCGAGTGCGGTCCCGTCCGAGAGGTGCGCGCGGCACAGTCGTCCGTCGCTGTCGCCGTCGAGTCCGGTCACCGTGACCCCGGTGCGCAGGTCGACGCCGTGGTCGCGTTGCATGTCGGCCGCGACCGCCGCCACCACACCGCCGAGCGCACCGACCAGCGGTGCCGGGCCGCGCTCGGTGACCGTCACGGACAGCCCGCGCTCCCGGCACACCGACGCGATCTCGGATCCGGTGAACCCGGCGCCGATCACCAGGACGTGGCGCGGGCCGGCAGACAGCCGCTCGTTCAGTCGGCGGGAGTCGTCGCAGGTGCGGACGGTGAAGACGCCGTCGAGTGCCGCCTCGGACGAGTTCGACCACGGCCGGGCGCGGACGCCGGTCGCGATCAGTACCTTGTCGAACTCGACGGTGTCGCCGTCGCTGAGCACCACCCGGTTGTTCTCCAGGTCGAGGGTGGTGGCCCGCACACCGAGCAGCCACTTCGCGTCGAGGTCGGAACGGTAGGGGAGCGCCGCGTGTTCGGGCGGCATGATCCCGAGGAGCACGGCCTTCGACAGCGGCGGCCGGTCGTACGGTTCGTAGGGTTCGTCGCCGATCAGCGTCAGGGACCCGTCGAAGCCCTGCCCCCGCAGTGCCTCCGCCGCGCGCACCCCGGCGAGCGACGCGCCGACGATGACGATCCGCACGTCACTCCCCATGCTGGTGATCGGGGAGGTCCGTGGTGATGGCGTGCACCGGGCAGGCCGCGGCGGCCTGCGACACGTGCTCGCGTTCGCCGTCGGCGGGGCCCGCGTCGTAGAGAAGGGCCTCTTCTCCGTGCAGGGTGAAGACGTCGGGTGCGAGGAACACGCACTGCGCGTAACCCTGGCACCGATTGAGGTCGACGACGAGTTTCACGTCAATCATCCCGATTCTGAACAGTTCTGGTCACACGGGTCCACTAGGACTGCGCGGCGCACGGCCGTCCGATCGCGTCGGGTGGAGAACTCCGCCCGGGAAACAGTATTGCGGAATGGCCGGTCTGTTCGGTTTCGATCCGCTGTTCTGGAGCCGTTAAGAAATGTGATTTCGCCGGCGACCTACTCACGGGTAGAACCGCGCGGTAGTAACGAGAGTTACAAGTACCTCACCGGAGTTCGTATCGTCCTGTCGAGAAACAACTTTCGGACACGGTCTCGATTCGGCAACACGGACGTCCGGATCGTGATGTGATGTGGTCACACCAGACCGGCACGCCCAGTGGCGACACCTCAGAGGCGGAATATTGACGATCGAAGCTCACCGCGACACCCGCGCGACACGGCACCTGTCCGCATTGGACGCTGCAATTCAGATCCTGACCACCGCGCGCGGAAGCTCGTACAGCGCGGACCAGGCCTTCGACGAACTCCTCGACTCCTCCATGCGGCATCAGGTCGATGTCGGTGATCTGGCCGAAGCCCTCGCCGACCTCGCCGACGGGATCCGTCCCGAGGCCGACGACCATCGCCGGGCCCGAGACGTGGCTGCGCGCGAGTGGGGAGCCTTCCTGCCCTAGCCGGCGCAGTCGATACACGTCTGCGCGGCCGGGAGCGCGTCGAGCCGAACCTCGGCGATCGGCCGGCCGCACCTGATGCAGAGGCCGTACGTCCCGCTGTCGAGGCGCTGCTGCGCCGCCGCCAGATCCTCGACCTCGCGCCGGGCGTCGGCCAGTAGCGCCGACACCTGGGCCCGTTCGAACGCGATCGTCGAGCCCTCCGGGTCGTGTTCGTCATCGTCCGTGGTGAATTCCGATCCCTCCACGATCGCGGTGAAACGCCCGGTCAGTGATGCTATTCGACGTTCGGCGTCGGCACGTTCCTCGGCGATTCGGACGCGATGCTCGGGGACGGTCATGTCTCGTCCAGGGATTCCCGGATGATGTCGGCGTGCCCGGCGTGCTGGGCCGTCTCACCGATGATGTGGAGCAGGACGCGGCGCGCGGACCAGCGCGATCCCGGTTCGAACCACGGCGCCTTCGGCAGCGGATGCGAGATGTCGAGGTCGGGCAGCGCGGCCACGATCTCATCGGTCCGGTGCGCCACCTTCGCGTAACGGTCGAGGACGCCGGCCAGGGTCTCGTCGTCGCGGAGTGTGAATTCCTTCTCGCGATTGCCGGTGCCGGTGCCGTCCACGGGACCGCCGCGGACGGCGTCGGTGCCGCGGACGATGAAATCGGCCCACACCCGTTCGGTGTCCGACACGTGTTTGACGAGTCCGCCCAGGCACAGCACGCTCGCCGTCGGACGCCGGGCCGCCTGCTCGTCGGTGAGGTCGCGGACGGTGTGGCGGAGGAGGTACCGGTGCTTGGCCAGCGACTCCAGTAGGTCGGCACGCTCGCCGGTCGTCGACGTTTTCGCGGTAGAGGTCACGGGGATCACCTGCTCCAGCCGGTCCGATGGTGGCGCATTCGACCGTAGCGGTCAGCCGCCGTGCGCGGTGACATAACCGGTCGCGCGGCCGTGGGTGTCGAGTTCCCACCCCATCCGCTTCCGGGACCGGAGAGTCACCGACGAGTCGATGATCTCCAGGCTGGGGGCGCGGGTCTCCAGCCACTCCTGCACCCGCAACAGGTCGGGCAGCGAAGACACCCACATGCTGACGAGGAAGTTCGCGGGTCCGGTCATCGACATGCACAGCCGCAGTTCGGGGCGGGTGTTGACGACCTCCACGACGTCGCGGTGCGCGCGCACGGGCAGGCGGCACCACCATGTGACGGTGATCGGCCACCGCGTCGAATCTTGGGCGACGTCGCAGCGCAGCACCACGGCGCGGGAGCGCAGCAACCCGGCGAGTTGCCTGCGCACCGAGGACGCGGGCCGGTCGATCACCGCGGCGATCTCGCGCGCGGACGCCCGGCCGTTCCGGGTGAGTTCGCGGACGAGCGCGCGGGCGACCTCGTCCGTCAGGCTCTCCGGCCGGCTCGATCCGGACTGCGGAGGGGTGTTCTCCAGTGCGGCGATCGCGGCGGACTGCGCCGTGTCCAGGGAGTCGAGGCGCCACCGGCTGCCCTCCGCGTGGAGTGCGGTGCACGTGTGCGTCCGGGTCGAATTGACGCTCGGGTGGCGGGGCAACTCCTCGAGCACCAGGTCCGACAATTCGTGCAGCGATCCCGTCTGCACGGTCAGGATGAGGTCCCGGCCCCGGGCCGCATGCTCGATCGACGACACCCGCGGGTCCCGGGTGAGCGCCTCGACCAGCGCCTTCGTGCCTGCGAGGTCGCACGTCACCTCGATCATGGCGGTGAACGCTCCCGCACCCGTCATCGGCGCGGGATAGGCGGTGATCCAGGCCAGTCCGCGTTCGGTGACCGATTCCCACCGCCGTGCGAGGGTCGCGGACGTCGCCCGCAGGATCGGGGCCAGCTCGGCCCACGTCGCCCGGGGCCGGATCTGCAGGGCGTGAATGAGCGAAAGCTCGGCTTCGGTCAGCATCTCGCTCATAAAGCTCTTCCTGATTCGGTGAGAATGATCGTTTTCGACGTTCTCGGCGGTCCGTCGTGCCGTGGCTCACAGCATATGACCATCGACGCATTCGGTCCCGAACGTGACCACCGACATAAGGGAGAGCAATGGATCTCTTGGACGACGCCCGCGCTCTACAGGGCGACCTCGTGCAGTTGCGGCGCGTACTGCACCGCGAACCCGAGGTCGGTCTGGATCTGCCGCGCACACAGGAAACGGTCCTCGCGGCGTTGGACGGGCTGCCGCTCGAGATCTCGACGGGAACCCGCACGACGTCCGTGACCGCGGTGCTCCGGGGCGGCAGGCGGTCGGCAACCGCCGCACAGACGGTGCTGCTGCGCGCCGACATGGACGGACTGCCGGTCACCGAGCAGACCGGGCTCGACTTCGCGGCGCAGAACGGTGCCATGCACGGATGCGGGCACGACCTGCACACCGCGGCACTCGTCGGGGCCGCGCAACTGCTCAGCCGTCACCGCGACCGGTTGGCGGGCGACGTCGTCCTGATGTTCCAGCCCGGCGAGGAAGGGTGGGACGGCGCCAAGGTGATGGTCGACGAGGGTGTCCTCGACGCGTCCGGTCGCCGCGCGGACACGGCGTACGGCATGCACGTCTTCTCCTGTCAGAAGCCGCAGGGCCGGTTCTTCTCCAAGGCGGGCACCCTGCTCGCCGCGTCGTACAAGCTGACGGTCACGGTGCGCGGGGCGGGCGGCCACGGATCGTCCCCGTCGACCGCCCGGGACCCCATCACCGCGATGGCGGAGATGATCACGTCGCTGCAGACCATGGTCACCCGCACGTTCGACGTGTTCGATCCGGTCGTCGTGACCGTCGCGAACGTGCAGGCCGGGTCGCGGCACAACATCATTCCCGACGATGCGCGGTTCGAGGCGACGGTCCGGTGCTATTCGCCGGCCACGTACGAGAAGGTGCCGGGGGCGCTGCGCAGGGTGCTCGAGGGAGTGGCGTCCGCGCAACGCGTCGACGTCGACGTCACCGTCGCCCCCGAGTTCCCGATGACGGTCAACGACGTCGACGAGGTGGCGTTCGGCGCCGAAGTGGTCAGCGACCTCATGGGGGAGGACCGCTACGAGACGGTCACGCATCCGATGTCGGGGTCCGAGGACTTCTCCTACGTCCTGCAGGAAGTACCCGGCGCCTTCATCGGGCTCGGCGCCTGCATGCCGGGAGCCGATCCCGCCGCCGCTCCGATGAACCATTCGCCGCGAGCCCAGTTCGACGATGCGGTGCTCGCCGACGCCGCCACCATCTACGCCGGGTTGGCCGTTCGACGGCTGGACAAGGCCACGAATGCCGCAGCGGGAGGTGACGCACGATGACCGGGATCGCCACCGAGAGCGGGTCCGTGAGCGCAGGCCCGCCCACCGTCCGTCAGCGGTCCGAGCGCTGGGAGAAGGCCCGCGCGATCGTCGGCGTGGGCACGGGCAACGGGATCGAGTACTTCGATTGGACCGTCTACGCCACGTTCGCCGCGTTCTTCGCCCCGCAGTTCTTCCACACCGGGTCCGCCGTCTCCGACCTGCTCGCGTCGTTCGGCGTCTTCGCCGTCGGATTCGTCGCCAGGCCGTTCGGCGGTCTGCTGTTCGGCTGGCTGTCGGACCGCCGGGGACGCAAGCTGTCGATGACACTCGCCGTCGGCCTCGCCGCGATCGGCAGCCTCGTCATCGGCCTGACCCCGACGCATCAGACGATCGGTGTCGCGGCGGCGATCGTCCTCGTCGTGGCCCGTCTCGCGCAGGGCGTCGCGCACGGCGGCGAATTGCCGTCCGCACAGACCTACATCGTGGAATTCGCGCCGACAGCGCGGCGCGGACTCTGGTCCAGCCTCATTTACATCTCCAACACCACCGGAGTCGTGGTCGGCACGCTGCTCGGCGCACTGCTCACCACGACGCTGAGTTCGGAGCAGATGGCCGAGTGGGGCTGGCGGGTGCCGTTCCTGCTGGGCGGCGTACTCGGCCTGTTCGTGCTGTGGATGCGGTCCCGGATGAGCGAGACCGAGGTCTACGAGGAGTCGGGCGACGACACCGCGAAGCAGTCGATGTGGCAACTGTTCGTCGCGCACCGGCGGCAGGTGTGCCAGATCCTGTTCTTCACGGTCGGTGGCACCGTCGTCTACTACGTGTGGGCGGTGTCGGCGCCTGCGTACGCGATCACGGTCCGGGGTATCGATCCGTCCGGCGCACTGTGGGCGGGGGTCGGCGCGAACCTCGTACTGATTGCGTCGCTGCCCTTCTGGGGCGCCGTATCGGACCGGATCGGGCGCAAGCCGGTGCTGTACATCGGCAACCTCGGGATCGCGGCCCTGCTGTTTCCGCTCAACGCGATGATCGGGCACAGCGCGGTCACGTTGTTCATCGCGATGGCGATCGCCCTGTTCGTGATGGGTGCGCTCCTGTCGGTCATGCCGGCGATGATGGCCGAACTCTTCCCGACCGGGCTGCGCGCCGCCGGTGTGGGTGTGCCGTATTCGATCGGGGTGGCGGCGTTCGGCGGGACGGCGGCGTACGTCCAGACGTTCTTCGCCGACCGTGGGTCGCCGGAACTGTTCGAGTGGTACGCGCTCGCGCTCGTCGCGGTCTCGACCGTCGCGCTGATCACGATCCCGGAAACCAGGGGACGGGATCTGGCTGCCCAGCAGTAGCCCAGGTGAGCGGCAAAGTGTGCTCCGGCACGCTTTGCCGCTCACGTGTGGGATCTTGAAGCGGTGAAGACACACTCGGTACGACGGGCACGAGCCGCCGTAACCGTCGCGATCGCTTCCCTGACGGTCGGCGGCACCTGCCTCGCCTCCCCGGCCGCGTTCGCCGACGAGGCGGACCGCACGCCGGGGAGCGTCGTGGACGTCGAGCCGCTGCCTGCCGATCTCTGGATCCCCGGCACCACGGATGCGCAGCGCATCACCTACTGGTCGATCGGGTCCGACGGGAACCCCGCACTCAGCAGCGGTGCGGTGTACGTGCCACCGGGGGAGGCGCCCGACGGAGGTTGGCCGGTGGTGGCGTGGGCGCACGGAACGTCGGGACTCGCGGACGACTGTGCACCCTCGCTCGTCGGCCCCGCCCTCCCCGAGCGGGACTATCCGTACCTCGGACGGTGGCTCGAGCAGGGGTACGCCGTCGTCTCCACCGATTACGTCGGCCTCGGCACACCCGGTGTGATGCCGTACCTCGACGGAAAGGTCGAGGCGCACAGCGTCGTCGACTCGGTGAAGGCCGCACGCGCCGTCGACGAGTCGCTGTCGAACAAGTGGGTGGTGGTCGGACAGTCGCAGGGTGGTGGGGCCGCGATCACGACCGCCCGCTACGCCACCGAGTTCGGCGGGGAGACGCTGGACTACCGCGGGGCCGTCGGAACGGGTGTTCCCGCGAACATCGAACTGACACTGCTGCCGCTCGGCCCGGGGGTGCCGCCCACGGCGATCCCCGCCGGGCTCACGTCGTACCTGTTCTACATCCTCGCGGGACTGCGGTCGGCGCACCCCGAGATCGACCTCGACTCGTATCTCACACCCCTCGGCGCGCACTACGTGGACGCTGCGGAACAGCTGTGCGTCAACGAACTTCACGACGCCGCGGAAGGTGTGGTGGTCGGCGACCTGTTCAGCAGGCCGTTGAACACGATTCCGAACTTCCGCGGCCTGCTCGTGGACTACATGGGCGTCCCGACGAGCGGATACGACCGTCTGCTGTTCATCGGGCAGGGGCTCACCGACATCGACGTACCCGCGCCGTCGGCGTTCTCGCTGGTCGCGGCGCTCACCGCGAACGGTGAGCCGGTCACGTTCAAGACCTATCCAACCGACCACAGCGGCACGCTCGTCGATTCGCAGGCCGACACCATCCCGTTCGTGCGGGGCCTGTTCGACTGACCGAACGGGCACTGTCCAGAATCCGGACAGTTGCCCGCCGCGCCCTCGGGCACTATGGCGTGGGTCACACGGTGTGGGTACGTTCGGATGTGAGTCGTGCACCGGTGCACGGCTGGATCCGCGCGCGGCAAGGAGTCGAGGTTGGAGTTTGGCGGCACGACGGGGCACGCGGCGATGCGGCCGGAGATCGCATTGTCCTGGAAGCGTTCGGCGCTCAGCGGGCTGGAACCGACGTCGACGCCGAGCGGCGATCCCTGCCCCGACCTGGACAAGTCCAGCCGGCTGCTGCAGGCCGCCCGGCCGGTCCTCGACGAGATGCAACAGCAGATCCAGGGCACCGGTTTCTGCGTCCTGCTCGCCGACCGCGACTGCCGCATCGTCGCCCGGCTCTTCGACGGCCGCAAACTCGAGCGCTTGATCGACGGCGCCGGGGCGGTGCTGGGGTCGAGGTTCGGCGAGGACTGCGTCGGGACCACCGCGCTGGGGACGCCGCTGGAGGTCCGGCGCGGGGTCGTGATCCACGGCGAGGAGCACTACCTCGAGCGGTTCAAGGACCTCAGCTGTTACGGGCACCCGATCGTTCATCCGGTGACGCGCCGCGTCGAGGGCATCCTCGACATGACGGGCGTCGCGTCGCGGGCCAACCCGCTGTTCGCCCCGTTCCTGGCCCGCGCGGCCGGCGACATCGAACGACGGCTGCTCGAGGGGTCCCGGGTGTCGCAGCAGCGGCTCGTGGACGCGTTCCAGCGGGTGTCGCCGCAGAACCAGATGGCGGTCACCGCGATCGGCGAGGACATCCTCCTCAGCAACCGGGTCGCGCTCGACCTGCTCCAGGTGTCCGATCACGCGACGCTGCGGGGGCTTGCCGCGGACCTGCGCCCGGAGCAGTCGAAGACGGTGCGGATCCAATTGTCCTCGGGGGAACCGGCGTTGGTCCGGGCCGACCACGTGGCGGGCACCGACGGCGGCGCGGTGTTCGTCGTCCGCCCGGACCGCCGGACGAGCACCCCCATCCGGCGCGGGAAGTCGCCGTCGAGTTCCGTCGTCGAACGCAGCAGGTCGGAGTTGTCGCGGCTGCGCGAGACGCGGGATCCGGTGGTGATCAGCGGCGAGCCGGGAACGGGCAGGACCACGGCGGTCCGCGATCTGGCCGGCGACAAGTCGCTCGTATGTATGGACGCTGCCGCGATCGCCCTCGACGGCGCCGAAGCGTGGATCGACCGACTGCTCGCCCTGGCGGCCGGACCCTCCGCGGTCCTGGCGATCGAAGAGGTGCAGTTGCTGCCCGAATCGATGCTGCCGCTGGTCGTCAAGATGCTGGCGGCCGACGCGGGACCCCGGATCGTGATGACCAGTTCGCCGCTCGGTGACCTGCCGCCGGGAGTGGCGGGTCTGGCAGGCCGGTGCCCCGGTCAGGTGGTGCTGCCGCCGCTGCGTCAGCGGACCCGTGAGTTCGCGGACCTCGCCCAGGCGGTCCTCGACTCCGTCGAACCGGGTCTCCGGCTGTCCGCGAGCGCGCTCGACGCTCTGATCGCCCGCGACTGGCCGGGCAACATCGCGGAACTGTCCGTCGTGCTGCAGGCGGCCGCGCGCGGGCGCACCGGCGCGCACCTCGCCGTCGCGGATCTGCCCGATCAGTATCGGACGCCGCCGCGGGTGTCGCGGCTGGCGGGCCGCGAGCGCGCCGAACGCCAGGCCATCGTCGACGCACTGCAGGAATGTGGCGGCAACAAGGTGCACGCCGCGGCCGCGCTGGGCATCAGCCGCAGCACGCTCTACGTCCGGATGCGGGCCCTCGAAATCACCGTCTAGCTGCAGTTTCATCTACCGATCCGCGACCGTCCGGAGGTGTCCGAAGTCAGGACAGTTAGTGATATGGCAATCAGTGCACTATGAGCCACGTCACATTCACAACTTCGGAGGTTTTGATGACAGCGACGATCGAACCCAGCCAAGCGGAACTCTTGCCGTCGGTACGGAACTTTCTGTCCGGCACCAAGCGATTCCTCGTCGGCGGGCAGTGGGTGGAATCGGCCAGCGGCGAGACGTTCGAGACCATCGACCCCGCCAACGGGCAGGTGCTGACCACCGTCGCACGCGGTGGCGCCGAGGACGTCGACCGCGCAGTCTGGGCCGCACGCACGGCATTCGACGAGGGCCCGTGGTCCACCATGAAGCCCAACGAGCGCGAACGCCTGATCTGGCGGGTCGGCGACATCCTCTCCGAGCGCGCCGAGGAATTCGGTCAGCTCGAGGCGCTGGACAACGGTAAGTCGGCGGGCATCGCCGCGGCCGTCGACGTCGCCTGGTCGGCCGACATCTTCCGCTACTTCGCGGGCTGGGCCACCAAGATCGAGGGCAGCACGGTCAACGTGAGCATGCCGTTCGTCCCCGGCGGCCAGTTCCACGCGTACACACTGCGTGAGCCCGTCGGCGTCTGTGGACTGATCGTTCCCTGGAACTTCCCGCTGCTGATGGCCGCGTTCAAACTGGCCCCCGCACTCGCGGCGGGCAACACGGTGATCCTCAAGCCCGCCGAGCAGACCCCGCTCACCGCGCTCCTGCTCGGAGAGGTGTTCGAAGAGGCCGGCTTCCCGCCGGGTGTCGTCAACATCGTCACCGGCTACGGCGACGCCGGGGCCGCGCTGTCCGCGCACGACGACGTCGACAAGATCGCGTTCACCGGCTCCACCGAGGTCGGGAAGAAGATCGTCGACGCCGCCCGCGGCAACCTGAAGAAGGTGTCGCTCGAACTCGGCGGCAAGAGCGCCAACGTCGTGTTCGCGGACGCGGACTTCGACGCCGCCGTCACCGGGTCGCTCAACGCCTGGCTGTTCAACCACGGCCAGTGCTGCGTCGCAGGAACCCGGATGTTCGTCGAGGACAGCATCTTCGACGACTTCACCGCCGCGGTCGCCGAGGCCGCGAGCCAGGTCAAGATCGGCCCCGGACTCGACCCCACCACCCAGCTCGGACCGCTCGTGTCGCAGGAACAGTTCGACAAGGTCACCGGCTACCTGGCCGCCGGACTCGCCGACGGCGCCCGCGCCCTCACCGGCGGAAAGCGCTGGGGCGACACCGGCTTCTACGTCGAGCCGACGGTGTTCGTGGACGTGAAGCCCGAATTCAGCATCGTCGAGGAAGAGATCTTCGGTCCGGTCGTCGCCGCGCTGCCCTTCAACGCGGAGGAGGGCGTCGCGAAGGCGGCGAACAGCAGCATCTACGGCCTCGCCGCCGGAATCTGGACCAAGGACCTGTCCAAGGCGCACCTCACTGCCCGCCAGCTCAAGGCCGGTTCGGTGTGGATCAACCAGTACAACGGGTTCGACACCGCCATGCCGTTCGGTGGATACAAGCAGTCCGGGTGGGGGCGTGAACTCGGGGCCACCGCCATCGACCTCTACACCCAGACCAAAGCCGTCAACATCGCACTCTGACCGTCACTCAACGAGGAGAAGACATGAAGACCAAAGCAGCCGTTCTGCTCGAAGCCGGCAAGCCGTTCGAGATCATGGAACTCGAACTGGACGGCCCGGGCCCCGGCGAAGTGCTCATCAAGTACGTCGCGGCAGGCCTGTGCCACTCGGACCTGCACCTCACCGACGGCGACCTGCCGCCGCGTTACCCCATCGTCGGCGGACACGAGGGCTCGGGCATCATCGAGGAAGTCGGCCCCGGTGTCACCAAGGTGAAGCCCGGCGACCACGTGGTCTGCAGCTTCATCCCGAACTGCGGTACGTGTCGTTACTGCGCCACCGGCCGCCAGAACCTGTGCGACATGGGTGCCACCATTCTCGAGGGTTCGATGCCCGACGGCTCCTTCCGGTTCCACTCGGGCAAGGACGATTTCGGCGCCATGTGCATGCTGGGCACGTTCTCGGAGCGGGCCACCATCTCGCAGCACTCGGTGGTGAAGGTGGACGACTGGCTGCCGCTTGAGACCGCCGTCCTCGTCGGCTGCGGTGTGCCGTCCGGTTGGGGCACCGCGGTGTACGCCGGCGGCGTCCGCGCCGGTGACACCGTCGTCATCTACGGCATCGGCGGACTCGGCATCAACGCCGTGCAGGGTGCCGTCAGCGCCGGCGCCAAGTACGTCGTGGTGGTGGACCCGGTGGCGATGAAGCGCGAGGCCGCCTTGAAGTTCGGCGCCACTCACGCGTTCGCCGACGCCGCCGAGGCCGCCGCGAAGGTCAACGAACTGACCTGGGGGCAGGGCGCCGACCAGGCGCTGATCCTGGTCGGGACCGTCGACGAAGAGGTCGTGCAGAACGCGACCGCCGTCATCGGCAAGGGTGGCACCGTCGTCATCACCGGTCTCGCCGACCCGGCGAAGCTCACCGTGCACGTGTCGGGAACCGACCTCACCCTGAACCAGAAGACGATCAAGGGCACGCTGTTCGGTTCGGCCAACCCGCAATACGACATCGTCCGCTTGCTGCGGCTGTACGACGCGGGTCAGCTCAAGCTCGACGAGCTGATCACCACCAAGTACACACTCGAGCAGGTGAACGAGGGCTACCAGGATCTGCGGGACGGCAAGAACATCCGCGGCGTGATCGTCCACGCGTAGGCGGCTTCGCCGCCCGTGCGCCTTTCTGGTTGTCCTAGCTACCAGAAAGGCGCGCGGGTGCGGAGTGCCACACGTCGGCGAGCGAGTCGTACGTCTTCAGCCAGGACTCGGTGTTCTCGGCGTGGGAGGCGACGATCAGTTCGTCGGCCTGCGCGTGCTCGGCGAACTCGTCGAGGTACGTCTTGACCTCGGTGGGTGTGCCGACCGCCGAGTACCGCACCATCTGCGCGACCTGCTGACCCGCCGGGGACGTCATGATGAGGTCGACCTCCTCGGGGGTGAACTTCTGACCGCGTCCGACCATCTGCACCACCCGCCGCCGCAGCGAGGCTTCGAACTGCCGGTGCGCGTCCTCGGTGGTGTCGGCGGCGATGGCGTTGACGCCGGCGATCACGTACGGCTCGGACAGCTCCTCGGACGGTTCGAACCGCTCCCGGTACAGCGTGACGGCGTCGACGAGCGAGTCGGGGGAGAAGTGGGACGCGTTGGCGTAGGGCAGGCCGAACTTCGCGGCGAGCTGGGCGCCGAACAGCGAGGATCCGAGGATGTACAGGGGAACGTTGGTGCCCTTGCCGGGGATCGCGTCGACGCCGGGTACCCGCGACACGCCTTTGAGGTACGCCTGGAGTTCCAGCACGTCCTGCGGGAACCGGTCCGCGGATGCCGCGTCACGGCGCAGCGCGTACATCGTCTTCTGGTCGCTGCCGGGGGCGCGGCCGAGACCGAGGTCGATGCGACCGGGGTGCAGGGTCGCGAGGGTGCCGAACTGCTCGGCGATCGTCAGCGGCGCATGGTTGGGCAGCATGATGCCGCCGGCGCCGAGCCGAATGTTCTGGGTGTGCGCGGCGACGTGCGCGATGAGGACGCTCGTCGCCGAGGAGCCGATCGACGGCATGTTGTGGTGCTCGGCGTACCAGATGCGGCGGTACCCACGGGTCTCCGCGAGTTGCGCCAGTTTCACGCTCGCGTCGAAACTGTCCCGCGCCGTGTCGCCCTCGCGGATGTAGGCCAGATCCAGAATCGACAGAACAGCACTCACGGGCTTCTTCACCTTTCGTCACCGAGGTGCGAGAGGTTAGCCTCGCGCACTACCTCCGGGTACAACCGCGGAGGTAGTGCGCGTATTCCTGGCCGGTGTCAGGCCTCGACGAGCGGTCGCAACGTGCGGCCGGTGAGTTCGACGATGCCGGGTTCGTGCCCGTTGGCGACGAGATTGAGGACGACGCCGTCGATGCCCGGGTCGAGGATGCGCGTCTTGATCTGCTCGGCCACCTCGTCGGGCGCACCACAGAACTGCCGGTCGGTGGCGGCGGCGCGTTCCTCGTCCGACGCCTTCGACAGGTCGACTCCCCGCGCGAGCAGGAAGTCGTGCTGGAGTTGCCGGGCACGGTCGCCGTCCTCGTCGATGATGACGAAGGCCAGGTAGCTGGTCTCCAGGGTGGACCGGTCGCGGCCGATCTCCGAACACCGCGCGTCGAGTGCCTCGAGCTTGCGCGGCAACTCGCTCGCGTTGCAGATGATGTTCAGGTGATCGGCGAACCGGGCGGCGAGACCGAACGTCTTCTTCTCACCGCCACCACCGAGCATGATCGGCAGGTCGTCGCGGATCCGCGGCTCGTTGATCGCGTTCTCGACGTGGTACCACTTGCCGTCGAACGTCGGGCGTTGACCGTGCAGCATCGGCGCGATGATCTGCAACGCCTCGTCGAGGCGTTCGAACCGGTCGGTGAATGTGCCGAACTCGTAGCCGTACTGCTGGTGCTCGAGTTCGAACCAGCCGGCCCCGATCCCGAGGACGGCGCGTCCGCCGCTGGCGACGTCGAGGGTGGTCACCGACTTCGCGAGCATGGGCGGGTTGCGGTACGTATTGCCGGTGACGAGGGCGGACAGCTGAATGTTGTCGGTGGCCGTGGCGAGGGCGCCGAGGGCGGTGTATGCCTCGAGCATCGGTTCGTCGGGCTCACCGAGGCCCGGCAGCTGATAGAAGTGGTCCATCACGAATGCGGTGTCGAAGCCCGCGGATTCGGCCTCACGGGCCTGTGCGATCACAGTCGGGAACAGGTCCGCGACCGGGGTGGAGTAACTGAAATTCGGCATCTGATATCCAAGGCGAATAGTCACCCGGTCGACGGTACTCGGATGACAGCCGGGGCACCTCTTTTATTTTCGAGGGTAGGAAGGTGACCACCCTGGGGTCCCTGTTGCACCGCCTCGAGGTGATGCACGCTGGTGGGGAGACCCGCAGTGGGGAGGCGGACCTGCAGAGCACAGCCCGAGGGGGGCCAGATGAACACGTATTTCGACTCGCAGCAAACCGGCGGCACGGCATGCGCCTGCCCGGAGCGACCCACACCCGCCCGGCCGCACGTGGCCGTCCTGCAACGTCCGCTCGCGCCGCCGGCGCGTTCGACCGCCGGCGCCTTGCCGCTGACCGCGGCGCAGCGCTCCATCTGGTTTGCGCAGCAGCTCACGCCGGACGTCCCGTACGTCATCGCCCACTACGTCGAGCTGAACGGGCCGGTCGAACTGGCTGCCCTCCGCGACGCCACCCGTCGCGCGAACCGAGAATTCGGCTGGGGATCGGTGCGCCTGGTGGACATCGACGGACAGCCGCATCAGGTCGTGGATCCGGCCGTCGACGATCGGGTACCCGTCACCGATCTGGGCGGGGAGGTCGATCCCGTCGACGCCGCGCACCGCTGGATGCGGAACGACCGGACCGCACGCACCGACATGTACGACGGTCCGCTCCTGGTCTCGCACATCCTGCGGCTGGGCGACGATCACTACTACTGGTATTCCCGCGCCCACCACATCGTGTCGGACGGGTACGCCGCGATGATGCTGATGAGCCGCACGGCCGAACTGTACGTCGCCGCCGTCGAGGGCAGGGAACCCCCGGATTGCCGGATCGACGGACCGGAACGTCTCGTGCGGGAAGACGCAGCCTACCGCGCCTCCACCCGGTTCGCCCGCGACCGCGACTATTGGCGTGAACAGGGCAGCGGCCCGGCGTCGGTCCTCGGCCTGAGCGGCCGCACGGCGCGACCGGAAGTCGACGCCCGGACAGCGACCGGGCACACGCCTGCGAGCGGCAGCACAAGGAATCCGACGGCCGTGACCGTCGCCGCCTTCGCGTCCTATCTCGCCAGGATGACCGGCGCCGAAGACGTGGTCCTGTCCCTGCCCGTGTCGGCGCGGACAACGGCCTGCCTCAGGCATGCCGGCGGCTCGGTGTCCAACGTGATCCCGTTGCGGCTGAACGGAATCGGCTCCTCGGCCGTGGGCCGTGCGGTCGACACCGCGGAGGCGTGTTTGGCGGCGGCACTGCGCCGGCAACGCTACCGCCGCGAGGACATCGGCCGCGACCTCGCCTCGGGTGGGGTCGAACTCCTGCATTTCGGGCCGGTGGTCAACGTCATGATGTTCTCGAAGGAGATCACGCTGGGCGCCGTGCAGGGGACCGTCCGGGTACTTACCACCGGTCCCGTCGCGGATCTCGCCGTCAACATCTATCCCGGGTCCGAAGGAGCCGCCGCCCGCATCGATTTCGAGGGAAACCCGGCACTGTACGACGACGCCGAACTGGCCGGGCACCATGCGCGTTTCCTCGCGTTCCTCGACCGCTTCACCGCAGCGGTCGAGTCGGACGCGCGGGTTGCCGACCTCGACGTCTTCTTCGCGGGCGAACGCGCGGAATTCGCACCCGCGCGCGGCCTTCCGGATACGGACGCCGTCACCCTCGATCGTCTCCTGACGGGAACCGTCGCGAACGACCCGGCGGCGATCGCGATCACCGACCGGGGGCGCGCACTGTCCTACGGCGACCTGGACCGGCTCGCCACCCGGCTGGCGCGCCTCCTGACAGTTCGGGGTATCGGGCCCGAGGACGTCGTCGCGGTGTCCGTTCCACGGTCGATCGAGTCGGTGCTGGCGCTGTGGGCGGTCGCGAAGGCCGGTGCGGCGTATGTTCCGATCGATCCCTCACATCCGCAGGCTCGCATCGCGTACACCCTCGGCGATTGCGGCGCGACGGTCGGGCTGACGGTCCGCTCCGAGCGCGCCCGGCTGCCCGGTGACATCGAGTGGCTGACCGCCGATGTCGATGAACTCGAAATTCTCTGTCGGAGCGACTCTTCCGACGTCTCGGCCGTCGTGGAACGCACACGCCCCCTGCTCGTGGACCATCCCGCGTATCTGATCTACACGTCCGGTTCGACCGGAACACCGAAGGGGGTCGTCGTCACCCATCGCGGTCTCGCCAACCTGGCCCAGGAAA
The DNA here is from genome assembly GCF_002165735.1 of Rhodococcus sp. NCIMB 12038. NCBI lineage: Bacteria > Bacillati > Actinomycetota > Actinomycetes > Mycobacteriales > Nocardiaceae > Rhodococcus > Rhodococcus sp. NCIMB 12038. Next base: position 284,713 of record NZ_NHML01000010.1, on the reverse strand, counting down.
TCCGGGACAAGTATGCGGTGTCAGCGCGGTCGCGGATCCTGCACTTCGCTTCACCGAGTTTCGACACGGCGCTGGTCGAAGTACTCGCGGCCTGTATCGGTGGCGCGACGCTCGTCGTGACCCCGCCCGGTGTGTTCGGTGGTGACGAGCTGTTGCGACTGCTGCGTGACGAACACGTCACCCACCTTCTGACGACGCCGTCCGCGCTGGCCGCGATCGACTCCGGCGCGACGAACGACCTGGAGTTGGTGCTGGTCGGAGGGGAATCATGCCCGCAGGAGTTGGTGCGGCGGTGGGCAGGCAGGCAGGACATGCGCAACGCGTACGGTCCGACGGAGACGACGTGCAGCGTCACCCTCACCGATCCGATCTCACCGGACGAGCGAGTGACGATCGGCTCCCTGATGCGCGGCGTGGACGCGGTGGTTCTCGATCACCGCCTGCGTCCGCTGCCGCCGGGCGCCGTCGGTGAGCTCTACCTCGCCACCCCGGCACTCGCACGGGGCTATCACCGGCGCCACGGCCTGACCGCCGCACGGTTCGTTGCCGACCCGTTCGGCCGCCGCGGGTCCCGGATGTTCCGCACCGGGGACGTGGTCCGGTGGACGAAAACGGGGACGCTCGAGTTCCTGGACAGGGCGGACGACCAGATCAAGATTCGCGGATTCCGTGTCGAGCTCGGCGAGATCGACGCCGCGCTGACCGCGCAACCGGGTGTCGCGTTCGCGGCGACGGTGCTGCACCGGAACTCGGCAGGCAACCCGAATCTCGTGTCCTACATCATGGTCGAGCCGGGCGCCTCGATCGATCGTGAAATGCTGACAGCGCAGCTGGCACGATTCCTGCCCGACTACATGGTTCCGAAATCGATCATGCTGCTGAATTCGATCCCGCTGACACCGACGGGGAAGCTCGACCGGGCTGCGCTCCCGCTGCCGGAGTTCGGCTCGGACTCGGTGCCTCATCGCGACCCCGAGACGCCGGCGGAGCGTCGGGTCGCGCGTGCGTTCGCGCAGGTTCTCGGTGTCGACGCGGTCGGTGCCGACGATTCGTTCTTCGACCTCAGTGGCGACTCGCTGTCGGCGATCCGGGTGGTCGCGCGGATCAACGCCGAGCTCGGCACCGGCATGGGCGTGCGCGACCTCTTCGACGCACCGTCGGTCGCTGCACTGGCACTGAGGGTCGCGGAGGCCTGCGCACAGTCGCCGGCCATCCGCCCGCAGCGCGGGCCGAAGCTGGGTGCCACACCGTTGCCCGCCCTCGTGCCGCTGTCCCCGTCGCAGTTCTTCATCGACCGCACCGTCGTGGAACCGGCTCTCCACAACATCCCCTTCACCGTGCGCGTGCGCGGCGAATTCGACGCCGATGCCCTGCGCTCGGCGATGGCGGACGTCCTGGGCAGGCACCGGGCCCTGCGGACCGTGTTCCCCGACTCGCCGTCGGGGCCGTACCAGCACGTGCTCGACGTGGCCGACGCGATGCCCGATCTGCGCCCGGTGGTGACGAGCCCTGCGGAAGCGGAGGCCCGGATGACGGACCTGCTGTCCGCGGGATTCGACGTGCGGCGGGACCCGCCGCTGCGCGCCCGGCTGTTCCGGCTCGGCGACCGCGACCACCTGCTCGCGTGCGTCGTCCACCACATCGCCGCGGACGGCTGGTCGCTCGCGCCGCTGGCACGGGATCTCGCGGACGCCTACGCTGCCCGGTCTGCAGGTGGGGTGCCCGACTGGGAGCCGCCGGCCGCGACGTACACGGACTACACGGTGTGGCGGCGGGCGTTGCTGGGCGACGAGGACGACCCGGCGGGTGTCGCGTCGAAGCAGATCGCCCATTGGACGAAGGAACTGTCGGGGCTGCGCGGGGAGCTTGCGCTGCCCACCGATCGCCCCCGGCCGGAGCAGTGGACGTACCGGGCGGGGCGACTTCCGTTCTCGCTCGACGAGCATGCGCATCGAGGCCTGCTGGCCACCGCGCACGAGCACCACGCCAGCCTGTTCACGGCGCTCAGGTCGGCAGTGGCGATCCTGCTCGCCCGCCTCAGCGGCGATCCCGACATCGCGATCGGCACCCCGATCGCAGGTCGGGGAGACCCGGCGCTCGACGACGTGGTGGGCATGTTCGTCAACACGCTGGTTCTGCGGACCCGGGTCGACCCGAGCATGACGCTGTGCGACATCGTCGAAGGATCCCGCGGCGTGGAACTTCGCGCTCTGGCGAACGCCGACGTGCAGTTCGAACGACTCGTGCAGGTACTCGACCCGCCCCGGTCGCCGTCGCTGCACCCGCTGTTCCAGGTTGCGCTGTCGCTGAACAACTTCGCGCCCGCTGCCCTCACCGTGTCCGGGCTCGACTTCGAGGTCACTCCGCGTCCGCTCGACATCGCCAAGTGTGATCTGCACTTCCACTTCACCGAACGTCACGACGTCGACGGGAGGCCCGCCGGAATCGATGCCGAACTGGTGTATTCCGCCGACCTCTACGACGCATCCACCGCACAGGGTTTCGTCGACACGCTGCACACCGTCGTCGACCCGATCGGTAGGTGAGCGGACATCGGACGTGGTAGAGATGCCTGATGAGAGGCTTCCGGAGATCGATTCTGGTGTCACTGGTCGGCGGCGCCGTGCTCCTCGCGCCCGTCGCCTGCTCCGACCGGTCCGGCACGGCGGTGAGCGAGCCGTCGACCGTGTCCGACGCGGGACCGTCCACGACCGACCCGTCGACCGGTACCGCGACACCCGCGGGTGCGCCGTACACGGAGGCCGAACTGCAGGTCACCGGTTCCACCGGACGCGTCCGCTACGACGTGCTCATCCCGCAGATCGAGGGCGGCGACCCGGCGGTCACCGCCGAGTTCAACGAATCGATGCGCGCCGCGCTCCAGGACCAGATCGACGGCTCGGGCACCGACGCGTTCACGCTGAGCAGCCAGGAACACAGCGTGGCGCACATCGGTGAGCACGTGATCAGTGGACTGCTGGTGACGTCCTGGAACGCCGATCCACCCGGGGCGCATCCCACGCCGATCGTCGCGACGGTGGTGGTGAACTCCGACACGGCCACGCCGATCACGCTCGGCGACCTGTTCCCCGACCTGCCTGCCGGGCTCCAGGCGCTGTCGGACAGTTCCGCGCGCCTGCTCCCCGAGACGGTCGCCGGATCGGACTTCGATCGATCGGGCATCGAGCCGACCGAGGCGAACTTCGCCAACTGGCTGGCCACCCCGGCGGGCATGGAGATCCACTTCAACGACTACCAGGTGGGACCGCACGCCATCGGACTCGTCACCGTCACGGTGCCTTGGGAGGACCTGGCGGACGTTATCGACCCCGAACTGGCTCCCGTCGTGTCGAGTTAGACATCGCAGGGCTGTAAGTCCCCTTCTCTGCGTGGCGCCGCGCGACAAGTTGTTCGAGGGAGTGGCGTTGGTCGGGTGAGAGTTCGCGAGCGGTGATGGTGCCCAGTATCCGGGTGAGGTTTGCATAAAATTGAGCGGAATCCATTCCGAATGTGACCCATATTTCGCCGGTGGGGACACGGCCGTAGGGCGCCCAGCGTCGGGCGAGATTCAGTATCGCGATGTCGTCGGAGCTTGTTCGTAGCATGTCGTTGTCTCCTCGGGTTCAAGGAACGGGTCGTGTCAAGGTCGCGCGGTGAACGGAGCTGTTCGCGCTTGCCGGGGAATGCGCGGGTGGCGTAGTGGGCGGCGCCGATTCCTGAGCTGTCACAGTGCTCGGAAACAGCGTCGGTCGACTACACCGCTGTGCCCCCTCCTGCGCATCGAGGTGGTGCACAGTGCACACGCCGACGCCGTACTGCCGTGGCCAGACGGCTCAATGGTGCAGTGTGTTGCATCGGTGGCGGCATGTGGTGCACCTCGGCGTAGCGATCGGCTTCGACATCGCGCGAGTCTGGGACCGCACGAGATTCAGGTCACACGCAAGGAGAGGCCATGACCGTTCGCGACCTACTGTTCGCGGTAGCAGACCTGTGGATGATTGCCGTCGGGCTGATCTACGGGGTCAAGTTCATTCGGAACCATCAGAACTATCTGATCGGGCTCGAGTGGATCATCATGGGGGTGTCCGGGACGAATTTCCTCGTCTACGGCATGGTCAAGGCGGGCCACGATTCGCCGATGTTCCACATCGCCTACTTTCTGGACGCGTTCTCGCGGTCCATCGGCTTCACCGTGATCCTGGTATTGGGACTGTTGGCGGTCACTCACCGGTACACGCCGTCGATCGCCGTCGAGGTCGGTGCGTTCGCCGTCGGCGCTGTTCTCGGTGTGATGCTGTCCGAGTTCGCGGAGGAGATCGGGACCCCGGGGAAGGTGTTCTTCCTCGTGGCCGCGCTGGCGACCTCGCTGTTTCTGTGCTACTTCGCGTGGCGACTCTGGGCTGTCGGCGAGCGCATTCACGCGGTGTCGATGGGCGTTGCGACCGCGCTCAACATGGTCATAGCGTGCATCTACGATTTCTGGCCCATCCCCGGCGACGACGCGAACCACACCATCTTCTACACCCTGGCGCTGTTCACCTGGGGGCTGGCGATGCTCGTCATCTACAAGGCTTACGCAGCCTTCGACGCCCACAACCGGCGGGTCGACGTCGGTCCGAACGGCATCGCAGCTCCCGCCACGACCCATGGAGCCGAATTCGCATGACGACCACCTCGAACACGGTGTACAGCACCTTCACCGGGTGGATCGATCCGCCCACCGATGTTCGTCCGCCGTTGACCGAGGACCTCACCTGCCGGGTCGCGGTCATCGGAGGCGGCTTGGCGGGTATGTCGACGGCGCTGCGACTGGCCGAGCGCGGAGTCGACACCGTTCTGTTGGAGGCGGAATTCTGCGGGTACGGTTCGGCCTCGCGCAACGCCGGCCAACTGGCGAGCGCACCGGGCGGCGACATCCAGTTGCTGAACCTGTTCTTCCGTAAGCGGATGCCTGCGATCATCCGTCTCACCGAGAACGCGGCGCACCACGTCGAGGACCTGATCGAGACGCTCGGCATCGACTGCGACTACGAGCCCACCGGCAACGTCTTCACAGCGGTCTCGCGCGGCCAGATGGGGCGCGTACGCCGCGTGGCCAAGATTTTGCGCGGTGCGGGTGCCCACGTCGAAGAGGGTTCGAGTCGGGAACTGGGCGTCCCGCACGGGTTCGTCAACGGATTGCGCGAGGTGCACGGCGGAATCATGAACCCCGGCAAGTTTACTCGCGGACTGCGCGGCGCCGTGCTCTCCTCGTCTGCGCGGGTCTTCGAACAGTCGAAGGTCGCCGACATCGCGCGCGACGGTGCCGGGGTCGTCGTCTCGACTCCGCGTGGTGTGGTCCGTGCGCAGAAGGTGGTGCTCGCGACGAACGCCTTCGCCGGTGAGTGGGACATCGCGCCCAAGCGTCTCTCGTCGCCGATGTGGGTGGTCGAGGTGGAGACCGAGCCGATCGACCCCGAGCGGTTGGCGGCCCTGGGATGGACCAGCCGCTCCGGGCTGGTGACCCAACACAACATCATGGAGAACTACCGCCTGACCTCACGGAACACCATCGTGTGCGGGGTCCGGCGAATCGAGCGGGGCAAGAGCTACCCGCTACCCGAGAAGAGCCCCGACCCGGCGTTGGTCGCCGAACTCGCGGACGCTTTCGCAAGACGCTTCCCGACCCTGGCCGATGTGGCGGTGGACCGCGCCTGGGGAGGATGGATCGCGATCACGTCGACCTGGCTGCCGATCGCGGGGAAGATCGGCGACGACGTCTTCTACTCGGTCGCCTGCAACGGCCACGGGCTCGCCCAGGCTCCCTACCTCGGGTCCCTCATCGCGGACCTGATCGTGACCGGCACGCCGGCCGACGATCTCCGCACCGTCTGGATCGAGGAGCCGAAGTTCGCTCGCCCGATGATGATGGGCCGATTCGGATTACGAACGGTCTGGGCCGTCGACCGCGTCAACGACCTGATCAACGGAAGTCGACGGAACGCCCGAAAGGGTTTCACCGCGGCGCAATTCCGTCGACTGCCTTCTCGACCGTCCTGACCGAGCTGGATAAGTGGTGCATCGTGTGGCGCTACAGTGCGACAGTGGACTCACTGTGGCCGCGACCGAGCCGACGCATCGCTGAGCTGATGCGCGACATCGCCGAGCGCCTGCTGGCCTCGACGAGCGCGGCGGTCGACGCGGTGCTGGCCGCTGCCCACCAGGGTGCCGAGTACCGCGCGCCGGTGGAAGACCCGCAGCTCGCGGCGGCCGACCGTCATATGAGCAAGGCCTATTTCAGGCACTGGCTGTCGGCCATCCTGCACGAGCCTGGGACGCGAGTCGCGCCGTGCCTGGACCCGGAGGTCCTGCAGTTCGCCCGCGACCTGGTGCGACGCGGCCTGGACATGCACGACCTCGGCTCGTGGCGCGGTGCCCAGCACGCCGGGTGGGACCTGTGGGTCGACGCCTGTTTCGAGGCGACCGTCGACGTCGTGGAGCTGCGCGAGCTGATGAAGGTGTCCGAGCGGTCGCTGGTGACCTTCATCGACGATTCGATCGCTGCGCTCGACGAGTACGTCGTTCAGGAACGCGCTGACCTCGCGCGGGGCGCCAACGCCGAGCGGCACTCCACCGTCCAGCTCTTGCTCGAAGGTGCCCCGATCGGCCGGGCGCTGGCCGAATCGCGTCTCGGGTACGCACTGACGGGCGGCCACGTCGCCGCGATCATCTGGAGCGACTTCGCCAACGAGGCCACGGGTCTCGACGCGGTTGCCGAGGCGGTGATGAAGTTATGCGCGGCCCCGCGCCGGTTGACGCTGACCGCGAGCGCGACCGCGCTGTGGGTGTGGATGCCGGCGGACACGGTCCCGCCTGCCGAGACCGCGGAGGACGTCCTGTCGGCCTACCCGGGGATCCGTGTCGCGTTCGGGCGTTGCGGCCGGGATCTCGACGGATTTCGCCGTAGCCACATGGACGCCGCCACCGCGCAGCGATTACTGACGCGGATGGGCTCGGCACACCCCGTCGTCCGGTACGAGGACGTCGCGTTGGTGTCGGTGCTCACCGCCGACATGGCGCAAGCCGATCAGTTCGTCACCGACACCCTGGGTGACCTCGCGACCGCCGACCCGGTGCTGCGGCAGACGGTGCTGACCTACGTCCGGGAACGATTCAACGGCTCCGCCGCCGCGGAGCGGATGTTCACCCACCGCAACACGATCGAGCGACGGCTCGCCCGTGCCGATCAGCTGCTGCCCGTGCCGCTCGCCGACAACGCCGCCAGTGTGGTCGCCGCGCTCATGCTCGTGCAGTTGCGCGACTGACGGACGGCGTTCTGTCTTCTCCCTCTTCGGTGGGGGATGCCTCGACAGCACGTCGTCCGCCAACGGCATCCCCCGTTCCCCACCTAGGGGTGGGAACCGAATACGCCAGAAAGGGGCCGCGGGTTGCTGTAGGCCCTGGTCAGGCGTCGTTGTCGGCGAGTGCCCGGTAGAGCGAGGCGACCGAGGGATGCCGGCCAGCGTTCTTGCCGGTCTTGATGGTCAGGTTCTTCACGATGTCGGGCATCGGGGTGCCCTTCTCGCGTAGCGCGCGGGCGAGGAGCAGGTCGTCATCGTCGATCACCTTCGGCCGGCCGCCGTGGTTGCCGCGGGCGGCGGCGGCCTGCTGGCCTTCGAGGGTCTTCTCGCGGATGTAGTCGCGGTCAAGCTGGGCGGCGACGGCGAGCACGGCGAAGAGCATTGATCCCATGCCGCGCGGGTCGTAGATCCCGGTCAGCGGCCCGGTCAGCAGCTCCAGTTGCACTCCGCCGCTCTGCAGCTGGGCGGACAGGGTCATCAGCTCGGCGGCGTTGCGGGCGAGGCGTTTGAGCTCGTGCACGGTCAGGACCACCGGCTGGTCCGGCGCGGCTGTCTTGATCTCGTGGGCGAGGGAGAGTGCCTTCTCCAGCTCGGGGCGGATCTTGATGCGGGTGCTGATCTTCTCGGAGAACACTCGCGTGCAGTGCGCGGCCGCGAGCGCGTCGAGCTGGCTCTGCAGCTCCTGCTGGGCCGTACTGCAACGGGCGTACCCGATTCGGATCGGCGCCCCGGTCGTCTCCGGCGTCGCCGATCCGACCTGCGGTCGCTGTGTCCACTTCTTGCCGGGGCCACGGTCGCCCGGGACAGCGACGGTGAGCTCGTCGCGCAGCGACGGCACGAGGATGAACCGGGCCGTGTGGTACTTCGCGGCGGTCTTCCCGGCCCGTGTCCGGCACGGGTTTCCCGCCGGCGCCTCGCACTTGGGGCAGGGATGGCGTTCGACCGCGGCCGCGGCCTGTTCCGGGGTCAGGTCCATTCCCGATTCTCTCAGAACTCCCTCTCACAACACCGAGGTTGTGAGAGGGATTGTGCGAAGCTCGACCTGCACGAACGCGGCACGGTTCGGGTCGTTCGCAGAACTGTCACATCCGGTCATTTATGAGAGACACACGGCAGGTCCGCGACATGCAACCCCCAGTTGCCGAGTGTGGCACAGTCCGTCATCGGAATTCAGCCGGGCTAGCGACCGAGAATACGCACGCATACCGCATCGCGATGACGTAATACGCTGAATAACAGGATATCTCCCCGTTTCGGCGACACGCCGAGCCGCTATTGGTTCCCCTGCGGCAGCCATCCTGCGAACCTGCAGGTCACCGCTGGCGCTCGATCGCCGTGCCGAATTTGGGGCTTCTGGGGCTGATGTTTCCTGTGAGATTTCTGAGCGACATGGTTTACGTTGCGAAGGAGCGTCGGGCCCGCCGCTGACCGAAGTCCCCTCACAGAGACAGGTGTCAGATGGCTAACGCAACACAGAGTGTGGTTTCGCCACGCCCTAAACGTGGTTCACCGCTGAAATCCCTGATCGTCGCATCGTTAGCGGTGGGGATGATCGCGTCAGGCGGAGGGGCAGCGACGGCTCAACCAACGACTTCGCCCACACCGAGCACGAGCACCCCTGCGCCGGCGCCGGAACCAGCGGCGCCCGGGTCCTCGACAAGCACAACCACGCCGCCATCGGCGTCGTCGTCGACCACACAGGCCACGGCGCCGTCCTCGTCGGAACTCGAACGCAGTGCCGCACCAAGTGAGGCTCCCTCACCGAGCGCACAGGCGGAGAGCAGTACGCCGACGACGACACCACCGGAGTCTGCTCCGAGTACTACCTCCGCCGCACCGGCGGCCGGGAAGAAGATTCCCTACACGGGCAAACCGACTGAGAATCCCAACGAGACCCTGGTCCCGGGCAAGATGCGCTCGGACCGCGAAGAACTGCCGGAGGGTTGGACCAAAGAGCAGGCCGACAAAGCCGAGATGAAGGAAGCCAGGCTGCAGAAGGAGGCCCGGACCGGCCTGCAGGCGCGAGTCGCCCCGGGATGCCAGCTGTATTGGCCCTCTGAGTTCGAAGTCTGCGGCGCAATCCGCGACAAGTACAACTCCCTCGGCGCACAGTTCAGCTTCCTGCTCCTGCCCACGACCCCTGAGCTCATCAATCCGGACGGATTTGGCCGTCGCAGCCACTTTCAGAATGGACCCATCTACTGGTCCGCCGCCACCGGCGCGCACCCGGTCGTCAACGTCTTCCACCAGAAGTGGGGCGAGAAGGGATGGGAAGGCGGTTTCCTTGGCTACCCCAAGACCGACGAAGTCGTTCTCAACGGAGGCCGACTCCAGGACTTCACGGGCGCGACAATCTACTGGAGTCCCCTCACCGGCGCACACCCGGTCGGCGGAGCGATCCGCGACAAATGGGCCCAAACCGGTTGGGAAGGCGGAACCCTCGGATACCCCACCACCGATGAAAACGTCCTCCCCGGCGGTCAGGGCCGCATGAATGGGTTCCAACGGGGTGTCATCTATTGGTCTCCCAACACGGGGGCATGGGTTGTTCAGGGGAGGATTCTCGACATCTGGGCCGAAGCAGGCTACGAGACAAGTATCTACGGGTATCCGACAGGCGACCAAACTGCCGGGTCCTTGCCTGGATCAGCGAAACAGGCCTTCCAGAACAAGTACACAATATCCGACTACGGTTTGAAGAAGTTTGCGGACGATCCCCAAGGTAACGGTGAATATGTGTACGCAAATGGTTTGAAGGAAAAGGAATACACAGATTCAGTCGCTGACAACGGGATTCTTTGGACCAATGTGATTTATCCCGGTGACCTGCCTGCAGCGGACCCGTCACTCCCCGATCGTACCGACCATCCAATGGATTGGAAATACAACATCGCAGCTTCTGTGCAGTCTGTAATTGGCAACGCTGCAGTGGACTGCAGAGCAAACCGCTATTTCCGAGCCACTGGGCAGAAGGACAACACGCCACCCGGGTATAACTACGACGACCGGAACAAACCGGCGAATTACTCGTTCCATTCGCGCACAACGGGGCATCAGCTGGGGACCAGCTACATCCTCCAGATGAGGTGCACCTGGACCAGGGATGTCAGCCCGCAGGTCCGAGAGCGTGGGGAGACTGGATTCGAACTGAGATATAAGATCTACGACTTCAATCAACAGCCGTAGGGTTCCGCTGAATTGGTGAGGCCCCGGCTTGGCCGGGGCCTCACCAAGATGCAGCGCCTTCCGCAGGGAGGTGTATCAGGACGGACGTTATCCGGGGCAGAGATTCCCCATCAGGGCCACCGTATTTCCTTTTTTGTCGACCCAGCAAGCGGCGCCACGAACGATCCTGGAATAGAGGAGGCCAGTCTCATCATTCCAGGGCCATGCACATGCAAAATTAGTTCCAACTCGTGTTTGAACTACTTCTCCAAAAGCCTGAGTTGCCTCCGAGACGGATGCATCAGATTGAACTGCCACAGACTCGACTGTTCCAGTTCCCGATTTTCCATTTCGAAACTGTTGGAAGCCAGCACTCACATTTTCGTACTCGTCAATTTCTAAGATGAAGTGCAGATCAGAAACCTGCACAGTGCTACTGAATTGCCAGCAAGCTAGGTCGCGTGTGACAGACTTCATCGCAGATACCCAGGGGCTCGGTATGTCAGCAAACTCTCGCCCGCCTCGCAGGTCATCTGTAGGTATCACCCACTTCGTCATTGTCGACTCACCTTCTTGATCCTTAATCCCGCACTAGATTCCATCCGAGGCGGGAAAATGTATATCCGACAACGCCCCCCATTAGCGTATAAGCAAGAATGATTATCGCTACAAATGTGGGCAAATTTAGACCGGCAACGGTTACATGAACTTCTGTCCATGTCGAAAAGGCTCCAGAGGTACCACTCCGGTCACCGACGCCCTGTGGCCACAGCAATAACACCACGCCCGCCGCGAACAATCCAGCAATAAGTCCGACTGCACCAGTCAAAGCGACCATTTTGCGCATACAGCATTGTAACCCCGTATTTGCGTGGGCGATTCTTGTTCCGCCTGAAGTCTCGACCGAAGTGGCTGACGCAGCGTTTGTGAGACACCGACCGCGTGCTGCAAGGGCGCTGCTTGGCCGCGGCCGGGGGCCTGAACTGCGTCGCGTCGAGGACTATCGACGTCGCTGTATCGATGCTTAGCCCGGGATACGAGATTGTGAACGTCATGATCCCATCGGGGAGCGCGTGAACCGTGTGAAGTCCAGCCTGATCGAGGATGCACGGTCAATCCCGATCTCCCGGTACGAGATCGTAAGGACGGCCTCGCTGGAGCGTTCTGGCGTAGGGCTCAGAGAGTAGGTTGCGCCGGTTTCGGATTGGCGGCTGTTGTCTTTTCGCCCCTGTGGGTCCACAGCAGGCCTCGGCGCCTGACTCCAGCGCTCCGACCCTGTCCTAGGCTGTATCGAGATGCCCACGTCCCTGGCGACATCGTCGCTCGAAACCAAGCTTCGGGGAGTACCGGGCCGAGTCGGGAGCTCACGCGCGTGATCCGAACAGCACTCGCGGTTCCAGGTCCAGCCGGGTGACCGGCGCTTGTTCGGGTGGGGACAGATTGAGCACGAGGTCGCCCATGCGGCGGATGGTGTGCTGGATGTACGGGGTGATGGTAGCCAGATCGTCGGTGTCGACGGGATAGCCCTCGGCGGCCAGGCCGTTGGCGACGTCGGTGATGTCCAGCGCGGTCGAGTAGATCGCACAGTTGGCCAGCAGTTCATTGAACTTGACCACCCGTTCCTGGTGGTCGGGGTCGTTGTGGCCGATGAGCCTGCCGCCGATCATCAGCCATTCCGCGTAGCCGTGGAACGCCTCAGCCTTGTTGGTGACCGCCGTGATCTGCTCCCGCAGCCCGGGTTCGGAGAGGTACCGCAGCAATGTCACAGTCCGGATGACGCGGCCCAGTTCGCGGAACGCCCGGTACAGGCGGTTCTTGTGCGAGTGGTTCCCGAGGCGCCGCAGCAGCGTCACCGAGGACACCCGGCCCTCGCGGATCGAGATCGCGGTGCGCAGCAGGTCGGTCCAGTGCCGCTCGATCAGGCCCCAGTCGATCGCGTTGTCACCGAACGGCTGTCGATGTGGGAGTACCGGGTGGCCGGGTCGGAGCGGTAGAAGTTCAGGTCGTGCCAGTTGCGGATCCGCGGCAGCAGCTCGAACCCGAGCAGCGCGGCGAGCCCGAACACCGGCAGCGACTGCCCCTGGGTGTCGGCGTGGATGGTGTCCGGTTGGACGTCGGACTCGTTGCGCAGCAAACCATCGACGATGTAGACGGCTTCCCACGCCCCGCACGGCACGAAATGGGAGAACAGCGCGATGTAGGAGTCGGACACGAACCGCATCGCCAAACCCCCGTAGCCGCCGTAGCGGATGTGGGACTCGGCGAGCAGGTTGTTCTCCCAGGTATCGATCTGCGAGCCGTCGACGGCGACGATCCGCCCGTCGCCCCACATCCCGGCCACGTCCAGGGTGGTGAACGCATTGATCACGTCCGCCGAGCACCGGTGTACCTTGTCAGCGGTGGAGTGCTTGTTGCCCGCGGTGTAGAGCTCGTGGGCGGACACCTGGCCGCGCATGTGCCGGGCCACCTCGGTCGCGCCGAGGTTCGCGCCATAGGCGTAGGCGGTGAGCACGTACCGGCCCAGCACGTCGCCGCGGATCTTCGGGTCCGACCCGGACGCCGGTCCCAGGTGCCGCGGCCACCCGGTCAAATAGGCGGCGCGGGTGAGGATGTCGAGCAGGCTGCGCTCGGGCAGCCGCTGGTGCACCGCCTGCTCCAGTGCCAGCGCGGACGGGCGCCGGTCGACTCCCTTGCGGCGCTTGAGCATCGGCTTGCCGTCCTCGAGGAGCAGATCGGTGTTGGTCGGGTAGCCCGCGTCGACCGCGGCCGCGGTGCCGGCGAGCTGGTGGCGGTAGAACTCGACCAGCGCCGGGGCCTCGGCCGGGATGCCGGCCTGCTCGCAGAACTGCGTCGCCAGCGGTGCGCATTCGTCCCAGCTCATCAGCTGCGCGCCCAGGTCGGCGTAGGAATCCGACCCGACCACGGCGACATCGCCCGACCGCAACTCGGCGGCCAGGTGGGAGAACACGCACACCTCCAGGTGCCGCCGCGACAGCATCCCCGGCCGGTTCTTCCCGTCTCGCAGCACCTTGCGCCACATCACGCTCGCGAACGCGTCGACGTCCACCGTGACCGTGTGCTGCTGCCCGTCGCGGATGTGGGTGGTCGTCTCCTCGATCCAGTCACCGCGCCGGTGCCGGTTAGCGCGGATGAACTCCACCGCGTCCAGCACGCTGTGGTCCGCTGTCGTGGGCACCATGTCCAGGGCGTCGACCAGGGTGAACAGCGCGGGACGGTGCGAGCGGTAAAAGCCTTCCAGCAGCGGCAGGTAGTTGTCGCCGTGATATGCCGACACCGCCTCCTGCGCCGCGGACAGCTGCTCCAGCCCACCGGCGGATTCGAGTGTCTTGAGCAGCAGCCGCCCGGCCCGCTCGGCGACGTCGACCTCCGCGCCGGCGGCGGCTGCTGCGGGCGGCGGGCTGTCGCCGGGGTTCGGCTCGGGTGGGGTGGTCGCCTCGCGGGCGCCGGCCAGCACGTCGCCGAGCACGCCGATCAGCCGCTCCGTCTCGGAGCGGTGCGCCTCGCGCAGCTCCTCGAGGCGGTCGCGGCCCTTCTTGTGCAGGGCGGCCATGCGCTTGCAGAACATGGTCACCACCTCGTCGCGCGCCTCCACCCGCTGCTGATGCACCAGGGCGCCCAGCAACGTCACCCGCTTGGCCTCGCCGGTCTTGCGCATGTCATCGACGCCTGCGAGGCGCGCCTCACTGGCGAAGTGGGCGACCTTGCCCGGCGGAACGCCGTCGAGCCACGCCTCGGTCGGTCCGATCGCGTCCAGGGCCTGCACATGCGCCAGGCGCGCCTTGAACTTGCCCAGCGTCGCCGCCCGCGCCGGGGTCTTGATCCGGTCGAATTCGCTGCGCCGCGTCGCCGGGTCCACCACCAGCAGCCGGTCCAGCCGAGCCCGCTCGGCCCACGCCGGCCGCCCCGACACCAGGGCGAAGAACTCGCCGTTGACCTCCGCGCGGATCGTCGCGGCCATCGCATCCAGCGTGGTGTACCCCGGTAGTTCGCAGCGGGCCCGGACCAGTTCCTCGAGCGCCACGTTGATCAGATCGGCCGGGTTGTCCTTGGTCGCCGCCGCTACCCGGATCGCCTGTTCGGCGACCGCCCGCACCTTCGCCGCCTCGTACCTCACGCCCAGGTACTCCCGGACGAACTGACGGTGCCGTTTCGCGGTGCGGTCCGCGTCCGTCTCCGGGCTCACACCGCCGGGCAGGTCCAGCACGCCGCGCACGGTGTCGACGACCACGGCCGGGATGTCATCGAGCTTCGGGAAGTACCCGAGCCGCTGATATGCCTTCAGCCGCACCGCCAGGGCAAGCAGGTGAGGATCGCTCTGCGTCTTCTCGCGTGCCCACGCGACCTCGTCAGGAGTCGGCGCGAACGCCTCTGCCAGCTCCTGCGCGGACACCACCCGCTTGAACCGCGGGTAAGCGGTCCGATCGATCGACGCCACCCCGACACCCCAGCAAGATCACCATCCGGACCGCAAAACCTTATCCACACCCGAAACAGCCACAGCAGACCGCACCCGACCAGGACCTCCACCGGGCCGCGGCCCCTTTCCGGCGTATTCGGTTCCCACCCGACCTACATCGGCAGATCCGGCGAGTCGACGCCGACGACCCGATCTCCGCAGAACACCCGCACCGATTCCGCCGGACCGTGCCCGCCGATGCCGGACGGGCCCCAGAAACTCTGGGCGGAGTCGTCGCCGAGATCGGCGAGCTTCGCGCCGTTGACCCGCACCTCGCCGGACATGACCCGGGCACCGATCGCAATCGCGCGGTCGGTGTCGGTGCCGAACACATACGCGTCCAGGCCGGACGGGTGGGCGTTGGCGGCGTGCAGCGCGTCCTCGTCGGAATCCACGCCGTGCAAGGAGACGACCGGCCCGAACAGCTCGGCCGTCGTGCGGTCCGGGTCGGACCCGGTGGCTACCGTCGGCGACAGGAAGAAGCCCGTCAGGCCCGGCAGGTCCCCGGTCTGATCGATCTCGGCGCCGAGCCCGCGCAGGCCCTCGATCCGCTCGATCAGGGTCCGGAAGTGCGGCTCGTTGGAGATCGGGCCGATGTCGGATTCCTCGTCGAGCGAGTGACCGATCCGTAGCCGCGCGATGCGTTCACCGAGGGCCTCGCGTAGCGGCTGCACCAGCCGGTGCGGTGCCAGGACCTTGCCCGGCCCCTCGCACCATTGGCCGTTGAGGGTTGTCATGCCGGCGAGGATCCCGTCGGCGGTCACGTCGAGGTCGGCGTCATCGAGCACGAGCACGGGGTTGTTGCCGCCGAGCTCGAGCTGCAGAACCTTGAAGTCCTCGGCCGCGTCGCGGGCGATGGCCCGCCCGGCGCCCGGGCCGCCGGTGAAGGACACCACCTTGACCCGGCGGTCGCCTGTGAGTGCGGCGCCGATGTCGCCCGTGCCGTGGACGAGTTGCAGTGCACCGTCGGGTAGGCCGGCGTCGACGAAGCACTCGACGATCAGCTGTGCGCTGGCGGGGGCGTGCTCGGACGGCTTGAGCAGCACCGGGCATCCCGATGCCACCGCGCTGGCTACCTTTGCCGCCGGGATGAAGCTGGGGCCGTTCCACGGCGTGAGGATCGCGGCGGGCCCCCACGGGATGCGGTGCAGCCGGACGTCTCGCCCGCCCGCGGCGAGCGCGGTGACACGCGGGATCCTGCGGGCCTCGGCGGCGGCCCCGCGGATTCGGGCCGGGAGGAACGCGGCGAGTTTGCGGGTGGCGGTGATGGCTGTGCCGCTGGTGATCGCGTCGGTGCGGGCGATTTCCTCGAGCCGGTCCTCGACGTTCGCGGCGGCCCGTTCGAGCGCCTCGGCGCGTTCGAGCCGGAACTCGTCATCGGCCCAGTTGAGCGCTTCGTAGGCACGCTGGGCGTGCTGCAGGGCCCGCTCCAGGTCGGCGGGCGACGTGGTCACCATGCGGTGGACCGGTTCGCCCGTGTTTGGGTCGACGTTCCATCCGTCGAGCGTCTGGCAGGACACCCACTCCCCGGCGATGTAGCTCACCGGCTGCGCGAGGGACGTTGTCGGCGTCGCGGCGTTCATCGAGCCTCCTCCACGGTGGGGTTGGCGGAACAGATCGGCATGGCGACGACGATGCGGGTCACCTCGCCGGACTTCATCGCCTCGAACCCCTCGTTGATCTGGTCGAAGTCGATGACCTCGGTGACCATCTCGTCGAGCAGCAACCGGCCGTGCTGGTACAGCCGGGCGAACTGGGCGATGTCCTCGCGCGCTTGCCCCGACCCCATGTACGAGCCGATCAGATGTTTCTCGCTGAAGAAGAAGTCGGACGCGGGCAGGGTCAGCTCAGTGCCCGCTGCAGCGATGCCGACGAGGCAGGTCGTGCCCGTGGGGCGCACCACGTCGAGGGCCGCTGCCGCGGTGCGGGCGGATCCGACGGCCTCGAAGGAGTAGTCGACGCCGTCGCCCAGCAGGGCGACCACCGCGGCGGCGAGGTCGTCGGTGGCGCCGTTGAGGGTGTGGGTCGCGCCGTAGCCGCGGGCGGCGCGTAGCCGCTGCTCGTCGAGGTCGATCGCGACGATCGCGGATGCGCCCGCGAGCCGCGCGCCCTGGATGATGGCCGAGCCGACGCCACCGCAACCGATCACGGCCACCGTGGCCCCTGGCCGCACCCGCGCCCCGCGGAACACCGCGCCGACACCGGTGACGACACAGCACGACAGCAGGCAGCCGACCCGGGTGGACACGCCCTCGGGCAGCTTCACAGCCGCGTTCGCGCGCAACAGGATGTGCTCGGAGAACGCGCCCAGGTCGCCGAGCCGGGCGACCGGTGTCCCGTCGGGCAGGGTGTACGCGGGCCGCGGACGGCGCCGGATCTCGTCGAGCCGCTGGCACTGGGTCGAACGGCCGGCGTTGCAGTTCGCGCACTCGCCGCACGACGGGGTGAGCGCGCCGGTGACGTGGTCGCCCGGACGCAGGTCCGTGACGGCCGAGCCGACGGATTCGACGATGCCCGCCACCTCGTGCCCGACTACCACCGGCAGCTCGGTGGGGACGGTGCCGGTGATGTAGTGCAGGTCGCTGTGGCAGAGCCCGACGTGGGTGACGGCGATCCGCACTTCGTGCGGTTCGGGATCGTCGATGTGGATGTCGGTCAGGTGCAGCGGTTCGCCCAGCTTCGTGAGCACGGCCGCGCGGGTGGTGATCATCGGGTCTCCTCGGTGGAGCTGGTGGGTTTCTTGGCGCTCCAGAAGCCCTCGATCCCAGCGGTGAATGCGCCGCTGTGCCACGACGCGTCGGCGGCGGCGTCCTCCAGGACGAAGGCGCGTTCGATCTCTTCGGACGAGGGCCGCAGCAGCGCGAGGTGCAGGGCGGTGTTGTTGCCGCCCTCCGGCGTCCAGGAGTGGACGAGGTCGATCGCGTGGTCCAGCAGCTGGTCCGGCTCGACGATCTGGTCGAGCAGACCGATCCGCAGCGCCTCCTCGGCGCCGATTCGCTCGGAGCCCAGCACCATCCGCATCGCGTGATTGCGCACGATCCGGGTGAGGAGCACGCTCGACGCGTTGGAGATCGTGAGGCCGCGGGCGTTCTCCGGCTGGAAGAACGTGGTTTGTGGTGCGCCGAGGCGTGCGTCGCAGCACAGCGTGATCTCCGAAGCGCCGCCGACGGCGATCCCGTTGATCGCGGCGACGACGGGCACCTTGGTCTCGATCACCGCACGGGTGACGTCGTGGAAGGTCTCGAAGGTCTCGCGCATCTCGGCGAACGTGGTCGGTGGCGCGCTGAGGTCCTCGCCCGCGCTGAACGCGCGGCCCGTGCCCGTGATCACGATTCCCCGGGCGCGCTCGCCGGTGCCGTACTCGCGGATGAGCGCGGCGAGGCGCAGGCGCATCTCGACGGTCAGCGCGTTGAGCTTCGACGGCCGTCGCAGGGTGATCACGGCGATTTCGCGGATCACCTCGACGAGCACGTGCTCGGCCGCCATGTCCGACGGCGATGTGTCGGTCGATGCGGAGGCACCCGAGGTGGTCCGGTCGCGCAGATCGAAGGTAGTGCCGGGAGCTTCGGCCGCCCGAGCCTTCAGCGCGGGCTTCGACACCCGCTCCGACGGTGTTCGGGGGAAGTCCGCGACGAATTCGACATACCGCGGCACTTTGAACCGCGCGAGCCGCTCGGCAACCCGGCCGATGATCGCCTCGGCCGTCGCCCGGTCGCCGGTGCAGCCCGCCGCGAGTTGGACGAAGGCCTTGACCTCTTCTCCGAGCACCTCGTCGGGCTCGGCCACGACCGCGGCCGCGACGACGCGATCATCGGTTTCGAGTACTGCCTCCACCTCGGCGCTGGCCACGTTCTCGCCGCCGCGCCGCACCATGTCTTTGATGCGGCCGACCAGGCGGACCTCGCCCCGGTCGTCGGCGACCGCGAGGTCGCCGGTGTGCAACCATCCGTCCCGGAGCGTCCGCGCGGTCTCCTCGGGCCGGTTCCAGTAGCCGAGCATCATCGGCGTGCCGGACACGGTCAGCTCGCCCGGGGTCCCTGCGGGGACCTCGGCGCCGTCGGCGTCCACGATCCTGGCCCGCTTGGTCGGCACGGGCCGTCCGATGCTGCCGCTGCCGACGGTCGCGGCGTCGTCGAGTGGGCTGATCAGGTCGATTCCGCTCTCGGTCATGCCGTAGAGCTCTCGCCACGGTGCACCCCAGCGGTCCTCGAGCTGGGTGTGCAGCGCCGCGGGGATCGCGGAGCAGAACACCGCGCGCAGGTGGTTGTCCCGGTCGTCGGCGGCGGGCGGCTGCTTGAACAGCAGCGTGGGCATCGATCCGAGGACGTAGCAGAAGGTCACCCGGTGGCGCCGCACGTCGGCCATGAACCCCGACGCGGAGAACCGCGGCAGCACCACCAGCGGTGCGCCCGCAGTCAGGGCGAGCACCGTGTTCCACTGCGGGTCCATGTACGAGAAGGGCTGCGCCGTGAGCAGCACGTCGTCGCCGCCGAGGCCGGCCGCCCCGGCGCAGCCCCACGCGATGCGGGTCCAGTAGTCGTGGGTCAGCATGCACGCTTTCGGAAATCCCGTTGTGCCCGAGGTGTATTGCAGGTTGGCCAGTGTGTCCGGGGTGATCGCGACATCGGGGGCGGTGGCCGGGAAACTGGCGTCGGCTGCGTCGGCCACGTCGAGGATGCGGATGCCCGCGAGGGCGTCGTCGCCGGAGACCACCTCACGCACCAGCGGGAGGTGCTCGGCGTCGGTGACGATCACCCGCGCGCCGGAGTCGCGCAGCACGAACGCCAGATCGGCCGCGCGGTAGGCCGAATTGACGGGCACGGCGACGGCGCCGGCCTTGAGCACCGCGAACCAGGTGAGCGGCCACTGCGCGACATTCGGCAGCATGATCGCGACGCGGTCGCCCGGGGCCACGCCGTTGGCCTCGATCAGGCGGTGTGCCAGCCGCGACGACGATGCGTCGGCCTGCGCGTGGGTCCACGAAGCGTCGCCGAAGCGCAGCAGCTCGGCGCCGGGGGTGCGGGCGGCGCCGTCTGCCAGCAGGCCGGTGACCGTGCGCACCCGGGGCGTTGCCCCCATCTGGTCGTGGGTGACGGCGGGGCGCCGCGGTGTTTCGTCCCAGATCGTTGTCGCGGTTGTTGCGTCAGTGGACATACTCGATCTCCTGTCGTTTTCTCGATTCATCGACGATCCAGGCCATGGCCGGGTCGTCGCGTTCCATCCACTCGGGGTGCCACTGCACACCGAGGATCGGCGCGCCGGGCACCTCCACGGCCTCGACGACCCCGTCGGGCGTGCGGCCCGTGACGACAAGGCCCACGCCGCACCGGTCGACGGCCTGGTGGTGCCACGAGTTGGTGACGGCGCTGTCGCCGAAGATCCGCGCGGCCGTCGAGCCGGGTTCGAAGCTCACGCGGTGCTCGGCGTCGCCGTCGGTGGGCGCGGCCAGCGCCGACAAGTGCGGCACCGGGCCGGGCGGCAGGTCCGCGACGAGTGTTCCGCCCAGTGCAACGTTGAGCAGCTGCATCCCGCGGCACACCGCGAGCACGGGCAGGCCGCGGTCGATGGCGGCGCGGGCCAGGGCGAACTCGTAGTCGTCGCGTTCGGGGTCGTGCGCCTGGGGATCGAGCCGTGGGTCGACGCCGCGGACCACGGAGGTGTCGCCGCCCCACCGGGCCGGGTGCACGTCCTGCCCGCCGGTGATCACCACGCCGGACAACCACGCGCAGGTGTCCAGCGGATCGGCGTCGTACGGCAGGTGCACGGGCACGCCGCCCGCCTTCGCGACGCGAGTGGCGAAGGCGGACATGAACGAATCCATGCACGCCGCGCCGTAGCGGGCGTCCGCCCCGGCGATCAGGCTCAGCCGGAACCGGCGGCCGGTGATCCCGACCAGTGGCTTGCCGCTCACGGGAACTCGAAGTAGCGACGGGACTCCCACGCGGAGAGTTCGGCGTACGGGTCGCCGCCCTTGGTGTGGAACTCCATCCATTCCCACCGACGCGAGGCAACCCAGAAGTCGACGAACTCCTCGCCCAGGTACTCGCGTAACACCTCGTCGGCGTCCAGCGCCGCGATGGCCTTGGTGATCGAGTCCGGGATCCGTTCGACCCCGGTGTCGTCGGGCAGGCACCACGCCATGTCGTCGACCTGTGGCGGGGCCTGCATCCGCCGTTCGATACCGGCGACGACCCCGGCCAGCACCCCGGCCAGGGCGTAGTACGGGTTGACGTCCGAGCCGGGCAGCCGGTATTCGAGCCGCGAGTACTTGGGGTGCCCGACGATGGCTCGTACCGCCGCGGTCTTGTTGTTGACGCCCCAGGAGATGGTCGTCGGTGGGCCGCTGATGTCGACGAGGCGCCGGTACGAGGTGATCTGTGGCAGCGCAAGCAGGGTGTTTCCCGCCATCGTGGCCAGCAGCCCGCCGACGGCCTGCAGCATCACCTCGGACGGTCCGTCGGGGGCGAAGAACTGGTTCTCGCCGTCTCGGTGCAGCGAGAGGTTGATGTGGGCGCCTTGACCGAACCCGGCGGTCGGCTTGGCCATGAACGTCACCGTCCGGTCCTGTTCGAACGCGACTTCCCGCAACACCTGTTTGGTGCGCACCCAGGAGTCGCCGAGCGCCACCGGATCGGTGGGCGCGAGGTTCAGTTCGGTCTGACCCGGAGCGGCCTCGTCGGTCCACGCCTCCCAGGTGATGCCGAGCTCGTCGAGCCGGTCGGTGACGGCGTCCATGTAGTCGACCCAGTCCTTCGACCTCGCCAGGTGGTAGGTGGCGCCGGTGTCGCCGCCGAGGGGGGTGAGTTCGCGGTAGCCGCGCGCCCGCGCCTGCTGGACGGACTCCTCGAACAGCGTCGTTTCGATCTCCACCGCGACCGTGGCGGTGTAGCCGAGCGTCCGCAGGCGCTCGACCAGCCGGCGCACCATGTTCCGCGGACAGATCGGCACCGGCCGCCCGTCCCGGAGCCAGTAGTCACCGATGACGGCGTCGAGGCCGGGCTTCCACCGCACCAGCGTGTCCATGTCGGGGATCATCGAGATGTCGTAGAGGTTGCCGCGCCAGTCCGGGAAGGCGTCGCCGAACACGAGCCCCTCGCCCAGGTCGATCGCGAACAGGATGTCGGCGAAGGCGAAGCCCGACTCCTTGCCGGACGCGAACTTCGCCGGCGTGACGGTCTTTCCCAGGAAGCTCCCGTCGTGACCGGTGGCCTCCAGGCGGATCGCCTTCGTGAGCTCAGACATCGAAACGAACCTTCCACGAGGCGGCCGTCATGACCGACACCTGCGAGAGCGTCCCTTGGACCCGCAGGCCGGAGTCCAGGGAGGTGAGGAGATAGTCGGCACCCGTGAACACCCCTGCGAGCGCGTCGGGCGTGCCGACCATTCGGTAGGTCGTCGGGCCCGACCCGAACCGGGCCTCCTGGGGGCCGTCCGGCCCCTGCGCGACCGCGACGAGGACGTCGGGGATTCCGCGGATGCCGCGGGTCACCTCCCAGAAGCGCTCGGCGCCCTCCTGCCACGAAGGCAGTGGGTGCTGCAGGGCGCGCAGTACCCCGTCGGCCAGTTCCGCGTCACCGTCGGGGTCCTCGGTGAGCGCGAAACGGGCCTCGAGATCGACGACCAGCGTCGCGTCGGCCGGCGCGAAGACGCCACCGGTCACGGTGACGGCGCCGTCGCACAGCGTGACGCCGGCGGCCTGCGGGGTGTTGTGCGAGCGGACGGCGACCGTCCCGATGCCGCGATCGAACACCTCGGGCAGATGGCCGAGCCGGACCGCGTCGCGCAGGGTCCGGCCGAGCAGCCGGACGATGGGAGTGGCGTCTTCGTCGATCTGGATCCGGGCAGGCGCGCGCTGCGCCGCCGGGCCCGGTGCGATCGTCGGGGTTTCGGTCATGGTCATACCTTTCTTCGGTGGCGGGTGCGGTGATTTCGGGGCTGCGGACGCGACGGTCATTCGAGGGCGGAGTAGGTCTGCCGCCGACGCCGACGCAGGAGCGGCGCCCATGCGAGGCCGCTGGCGAACGCCCCGGCGATGACCGCGAGGAAGACGTAAGCCCCGGTGCGCGACCCGATGAGGAGCTCGAAGTTGCCGATGACGAGCACGAGGATCGCCCCGAGCGCGGCCAGCGACAGGACGGGGGCGACGGTGCCCGTCCACGCCGCGGCCGTGCCGGTCCTGCGGAAGTGCACGACGATCGCCGCGGAGGTCAGGGCCAGCAGCACGATCAGCCCGAGGGTTCCGGCGCCGCCGAACCAGGCGTAGATCTCGACGACGGGGTCGAGTCCGGTGATCGCCGTGGCCGCGAGCAGTGTGCCGATCACCCCGGAGGTCAGCAGCGAGGCCACGTGCGGCGACCGGTGCGTGGGGTGCGCCGAGCCGAGCGAGACCGGCAGAGCGCCCTGGCGGCCGAGGGCGAACAGGTAGCGGGCCACCACGTTGTGAGCGGTGAGCACGCAGGCGAAGAAGCTGCTGACGAGCAGAACCTGCATGACATCGTGGGCGGCGTGCGACAGGTAGCGGGTGGCGAGCCCGGGTGCGAGTCCTTCGGGGTCGTCGGCGGCGAGGTCGACGGCACGCGCGACACCGAGATCGTTGATCATGGCCCAGGACGAGAAGGCGTAGATCAGTGCGATCAGGACGACCGCGATGGAGGTGGCCTTCGGGATCGTGCGATCGGGGTCCTTCGCCTCGGATCGGAAGACGGCGGTGGTCTCGAAACCGACGAACCCGAAGACGGCGAACATGACCCCGGTACCTGCGGCGCCGGTGGTGAACGCGTCCCAGGTCAGCGGCTGCGCCGAGAGGCCGTTGTCGCCGCCGCGCAGCACGATGGCGAGGTCGACGAGGGCGACGATCCCGACCTCCGCGATGAGCAACGCGCCGAGCACCCGCGCGCTGACCTCGACGTTGCGGTAGCCCAGGTACCCGATGGCCGCGAGCCCGACGGCCGCGAGGCACCACCACGGCACCGACACGCCGGAGAACGTCACGAGCACGTTGCGCGCGGCAGCCCCGAGGTAGGCCGAGACGGCGACCATGAGGAGCACATAGGTGACCAGGGCGAGCGCCGCGGCGCCCAGCCCGGCACCGGTGCCGAGGCCGCGCTGGACGTAGGAGTAGAAGGCACCCGCGTTGCGCACTTCGGGAGTCATCGCCGAGTACCCGACGGTGAACAGCATGAGCACGATTCCGACGAGCACGAAGTCGACCGGGGTCCCGATGCCGTTCCCCGAACCGAGCATCAACGGGATGAGTCCGGCGAACACCGTCAGGGGCGCGGCCATCGCCACCACCATGAAGACGATCTGCGGGACGCCGAGCGTCCGGTCAAGGCCGGCCGGGACCTCCTGGGCCCGGTCGTCGCTCTGTTGACTCATGTCAACCACTCCATTCTGTGAAAACGGAAACGAATGCTCATGGGGCGGTGACGGACCGACGCCCGGATCGGTCAGCGTGGTCGCTGGGTTCGCCCGCGACGGACCCGCAATTCAGCACCTCCTGGACCGCGCGCTCCGCGGCGCGGACGGCACCGTCGAGGTAGCCCTGGTTGATCGTCGCGGTCTCGGTGCCTGCCCAGTGGATCCGCCCGACCGGCCGACGGTCGGCATCCGTGTACTGGGTCAGCGAGCCCGGGGCGCGGGAGCCGACGCAGCCGCTGATCCATGGCTCGTGTGCCCAGTCCTTCTCCAGGTACCCGGTCGGGTTCGCCGCTTGCGCCCCGAACAGCACGGTCAGGTCGCCGAGGAAGGCGGCGCGTCTCGCCGCGGGGTCGTCGAGGATCGCGTCGGGCCAGTGTTCGCCGCACCCGGCTCCGGCGGTGCCGAGGAAGGTCAGCAGGATCCCGACGCTGCCGTCGGGCGGGGAGTTGTCGACGACGTATTTGGCCACCGGCAGGTCGGTGACCGCCTGGCCGCTGAGACCCTGCTCCCGCCAGAACGGGCGGTCGTAGACGGCGAAGAGCTTGCTCTCCGCGCCGATGCTCCAGCGCCGCTGCAGCATCGAACGGCGGGTGGGCAGGTCGGGCGTGACGCGGATCCGGGCGGCATCCGCCGGCGACATCGCGACGATCACCCGGTCCGCGCGGACGTCGACGCGCACCGACCGGACCGAGACCCCGTCGGCGTCCTGCGCGACCTCGACGACGGGCGAGTCGACCACCACGGCGTCGCCCAGATCCTCGGCCAGGCGCTCCGCGATCCGGACCGTGCCGCCGACCACCCGCGACTCCTGCGCCCCGTCGGTGATGTTGACGGTGTGGTCGATCCCGCCTGCGCCCCGGATCCGCGCCAGCTGCACGAGCAGCGACGTGGAGTGCAGGCTCTCGGCGTTGGTCACCGAGAAGGCGGCAGTGAACATTTCCCTGGCCTCCTCGGTCATCGCGTTCGCGTCGAGCCAGTGTCCGAAGGTCGTGGCGTCCCAGGTGCGGGCGCGGCGCGCGGTCCACGGGGCGTCGAGCGGCACGGTCCTCGCCATCCGTTCCAGCCGCAGCTGCACCTGGGCGAAGTCGATGAGAGCGAGCGGGCTCAGCGGCGGGACGGTGCCGTCGTACCGTTTCGAGCGGCCGCGCCGGTGGTAGATCGATTTGCCGTCGACGTGGGTCTTGAAGGTGTCCAGCCTCAGCTCGTCGAGCATTGCGAGGATCCGGTCCTGGCCTGGTCCGACCCATTGGCCGCCGCCTTCGGTGATCACACCGTCGGCGACGTCGAGGTTCATCGTGCGGCCGCCGACCCGGTCACCGGCCTCGATGACCACGACCGACTGCCCGGCCTGCGCCAGCCGCCGCGCCGCGGTCAACCCGGAGACCCCGGCGCCGATGACGACGACGTCTGTGGTGCGTAACTCGGTCATACTGATGCCCTTTCGAGGTGTGCGACGACGTGGTCGGCGACGCGCAGCGCGAGCGCGTCGGGCAGGTGATGGCCCATGCCGGGAATCACGACGTGCCGCGTACCGGGAATCGCGGCCGCGATGGCGTCGCCCCCGGACGGCGCGACGATGAGGTCGCGGTCGCCGTTGATCACCAGGGTCGGGGCCGTGATGCGGGCGATCTCGGCCGTTCGGTCGCCCGAGGCCTGGATGGCCTGCACCTGCCGGGCGGTCCCCGCCGCACCGTCGCCGGCGGTGCGGTTCCACGTTTCGACGGCGTGACCCGCTTCTTCGACCTCGTCGATCGGGAACCCGGTGCCCGCGAGGTGCGCTGTCATGCGGAGGTGCGCGCGGACGGCCTGCACCCGGTTCCGCGGCGGCGGGGCGGCGATCAGCGCGATGGTCGACGCGGCAGGCTGCCCGACCTTCGGATCGCCCGTGGTGGAGTACAGACAGGTCAGCGACGGGGTGAGTTCGGGGTACCGCGCCGCGACGGTCTGCGCGATCATCCCGCCCATCGAGCGCCCGACGAGGTGCGCCGGTCCCAGTCCGAGGTGCTCGATGAGCTGCGCGGCATCGGCCGCCATGTCGGCCAGCGTGTACGCGTCCGGACGGGGTCGGGCGAGCAGTTGCCGCAGCGTGCTTGGTGGCGGAGTGCTCGCGTAGGTCGAGCGGCCGCAGTCCCGGTTGTCCATCCGGATCACCTGAAAACCGGTCGCGAAGAGCGCGGAGACGAATCGCTCGGACCACGTCGTCAAGTCCTCGGCGAGGCCGGCGAGGAGCAGGACCGGCGGGTCGGCGGGGTCGCCGTCGATTCGGTAGCAGACACGCGTGCCGCCCGCAAGGGTGACGAGGCGGTCCTGGGCGTCGTCACGCATGGAGCGCCTCCCCTGCGGTCGAGCGGGCACTGTCGTCGGTGCTGGAGCCGAACTGCAGCGCGTCATCGAGCAGCGGGCCGCGGAGCAGCTTGGCGTCCTGCGGGTACGACATCGACATCTGCCACATGCCGGTGCCCTGCTTCGGAGTGCTCTCGCGGGCCCGTTGCGCGTAGCCCGCGCTGAGGTCCATGACCGGGCGCGTCTCCATACCGGGATCGGCCTCGACGACGACACGGTCATAGCCGAAGGCATCCATGTGCTTCACCAGGTTGCAGAAGTAGCGGCACAGGATGCCGACCTTCAGCGTCCACGACGAGGTCGTGTAGCCGATGGCGATGGCCAGGTTGGGGATCCCCGAGAGCAGGGTGCCGCGGTAGACGACGGAGTCGGCGACGTTCACCGGCACGCCGTCGACCGCCAGGTCGATGCCGCCGACCAGCCGCACGTTCAGGCCGGTCGCGGTGATGATCACATCGGCGTCGAGGTGATCGCCCGATTCGAGCCGGATCCCCGACTCGGTGAAACGCGAGATCCGGTCGGTGACGATCGAGGCGCCGCCGTCACGCAGTGCGGCGAAGAAGTCGCCGTCGGGCGACAGACACAAGCGCTGATCCCACGGGTCGTAGGGCGGGTTGAAGTGAGTGTCCACGTCATAGCCCTCGGGCAGCAACTTCTTGTTGATGCGCCGGATCAGCGCGCGACCCAGGCGAGGGAACGTGCGCAGCGACTTCACCACGCCACGATCGATCCAGATGTTGTTGAACCGGGTGATCGCGTAGCCGCGTCGTTCGCCGAAGAGCCGGTTGAACAGGAGCGCGAGGGAATCGACCTTCGGCCAGGGCATCACGTAGGTGGGGGTGCGCTGGAGCATGGTCACATGGGCGGCGGCGCGCGCACCGGTCAGCATCGACGGGACCAGCGTCACCGCGGTCGCGCCGCTCCCGATCACCACGACCTTCTTGCCCGCGTAGTCATAGCCCTCGGGCCACTGCTGCGGGTGGATGATGTCGCCGGCGAAGTCCTCGCGACCCTCGAAGTGCGGTGTATAGCCCTCGTCGTAGCGGTAGTACCCGGTGCCCGCGAAAATCCAGTTGGCGGTGATTGTCTTGTCGCCGTCGGCGGTGTGCACGTCGATCGTCCAGCGCGCGTCGGCGCTCGACCATTCCGCGCGCTGCACGCTGTGCCCGAGGCGGATGCGCCCGCCCAGATTGTTCTCCTCGACCGTCTCACACAGGTAGTTCAGGATCTGGGGGCCTTCCGCAATGGCGGCGCGGTCCTTCCAAGGCTTGAACTCGTAGCCGAAGGTGTGTAGGTCGGAGTCGGATCGAATGCCGGGGTACTTGAACAGATCCCAGGTGCCGCCGATATTGTCGCGCCCCTCGAGCACGACGACGCGCTTGCCGGGAAAAGCCTCGACAATGTAGCGCGCGGCGCCGATGCCGGAGACGCCGGCGCCGATGATGACGATGTCGAATTCCTCGGGTCGCTGCTTCGATGCGTTCATCGTCGGGCCTTTCAGTGGGGGTCACGTCGGTGTGTGATTCCACGGTGCCCGCCACGGCGACCCGCGCTCTACGCCGCGGTGCCCCGTCCTTCAGCGTGACGTGGTGCACAGTGCACTGCCCGCGCCCTTCGAGATGCCGATCGCACGGCCACGTGGTGCAGTGTGTTGCAGGTGGCGCTACACGTGGTTGCACGTCGGCGGAGCGGGGGACCTCGTGGGCACGCCACTGTATCGGTCGCAGCTTTTGTGCTCGGACTCATCTGGGCGCAGTTCGTCCGCCTCGATGAGTGCGGTGTGACGCGTCTTCGGCTTCGATCGCGGCTTGCGTCCGATGCTGCCGTGGGGATCGGACGGCCACGACGCTGAACTTTGAAGCGGTTGGGCAGCAGAGAGTTTCGAATCGATGCTCGGGATTTGTTCAGACGAATGGGTGCCGGCAGTGGGATACCCGCGGCGGAGCTGCGGATACGCTCCGCCGCGGTCTTGCGTCGCTACGTGTTCGTGCTGAGCTCTTCGGCGGCAACGCCTTCGAGTGAACGGTTGGTGGTGCGGGGTCCGAATGCCGAGACGACGAGTGCGAACGCGATGTAGCAGGCCGCGGCTGTGATCATGACGCCGCCGAGACCCCATGCGCCGTAGAGTGCCGCACCCAGGACGCCCGAGACGGCGCCGCCGAACCGTCCGACGCCGATGATGATCCCGCTTCCGATGCCGCGCGCTCCCGTGGGAATCGCTTCGGGGATGTAGGCGTAGAACACGGTGAGGACGAGCCCGGTGGTGATGGCTGCGGCGCCGCCCGCTGCCGTGACGATCCAGCTGCTGGTCGATATGCCCAGCAGCATGAACGGAAGTGCGCTGACGAGGGAGGTGACGAGGATCAGGGTTTTGCGTTCCACCTTGTCCATGACCAGGAGTGCCACCAGGGGGGTGACGCAGTAGACCACGTTCCAGATCAACTGGACTTCGTACGCGCGGGTTTCGGAGTAGCCGAGACCGTTGATGAGCGCGTAGAGCGCCCAATTGCCGAACAGGTAGTAGCCCAGGGTGGCACCGAAGTAGCCCAGGGATACGACGGTGATGACGCGGAGCACCCGCCGGTTCCCGAGGATCTGGCGGAGGGACTGCTGCTCGGTGTCGGTGCCGACGACCACCGGCGGGTCACTGAGCGGTCCGCGGCGGCGGGCGCGGGCCTCGAGTGTCTCGACGATCTGTTCGGCCTTGTCGATCTGTCCGCGCGAGATGTACCAGCGGACCGATTCCGGCAGGACCAGTCGCGCCAGGGGAGCGATCAGCAATCCGACACTGCCGATGATGAACAGATGCCGCCACGTGTCGGGTCCGCCGCCCGGGATCGTGACCAGGGCGAGCAACGCGACGAGCGGGGCGACGATCACGAATCCCGTGGTCAGGATCGATACGAACCGGCCACGTGTCTTGCTCGGGAACATTTCGGCGACGTACACCAGCAGGACCGATGTCGCTGCCTGCACACCGACCCCGGTGACGAAGCGCGCGAGGATCATTGCCTCGAAGTTCGGTGCGAACGCGGTCGCGAGTGCCCCGAATGAATAGAGGACCGTGGACCACACGAGGACCTGCCGCCGGCCGAGCCGGTCGGACAGCCACCCGCCGGCCAATGCGCCCGCTACCATCCCGACGAAGAAGGCGCTGCTGACGGTCCCGAGCTGTCCCAGGCTCAGGCCGGTGCTGTCCGCGATTGCCGGCATGGTGTAGGCGAACAGGGCGTTGTCGTAGTACTCGAGTGCCAGATTGACGGCGAGTATCGAAATCCAGACGATGTGTGGCGCCATGACCGGCAGGTGGTCGAGCCGGGCAGGCACGTCCAGAGATTTCCTCGTTGGGACATTTTTGTCCGCAGAATCCAACAGATCCATTGTTCTGCCTTTCGTGCGACGGCATTTCGCCCTTGCGGACGAGGAGAAGGAGGAGAAGGAGGAGGAGGTGACACGTGCCTCGTGGCGCGGGAAGCGTTGTATCCGATCGACTCGGTTCGAGGCCGTCACGTCAGAGTGACACGGATCACCGTATCCCCGGAGGATGTTTTGCACAACGGATGTTCTGTAAAATCTGTGACACAATCGGAGAGTGCTGAAGAAGCAGATCGGACAGGTGAGCGGCAACGGCGACACCGAGTTGCCGTCGCGGCGGGGCCGCCCACCGGGGGACCCAGAGGTGAAGCGTGCAGAGTTGCTGAAGGCGGCGACATCGGTGATCGCGCAGGAGGGCTACGCCAGCGCATCGCTGCGCAAGGTGGCCCAACGCGCGGGGTACACCACCGGGGCGGTGACGTACTACTTCGCGAACAAGGAAGAACTGATCCTCGCGTTGGTCGAGAGCCGGTTCGACCGCTACGACGCGATGATCGACGACATCCAGGCAGACACCGCCATCGAAGGGCTCTTCGAACGCTGGCTGCGGCTGACCACCGGTGACCCGGAGTTCTGGCCGGTGATGTCGGAACTGCTCGCGCACGCACGGCACGACCCGAAGCTCGCTGCGGTCTACAAGCAGCGCTACGCGCGATTCCGCGATGTGTACACCTCGATCCTCGCTGCCGGGCAAGCGCGGGGCACCGTCCGGGACGACATCCCCGCGGACCTGCTCGCCGACCAATTGAGCGCCATGGGCGACGGCTGGGCGCTGCTGTTCCCTCTCGAACCGGAGAGGTTCACTCCGAGCCGGGTCAAGGAGCTCGTCGCCGCCGCCATCGCTTTGATCGCCCCGGTCCCCGGCACGCGGCGCTAGCCGGGTGCCCCGGCTGGTGCGGTGACCGCCCGCACCAGCCGGATACCGCGCTTCCGGTGTCGACGTCTATGGGCTCCGATCAGCGTGGTGCGTTGGCCAGTGCTCGTGCGATCTCGCGGGCTGTCCTGGTGCCGGTCTCGATCGCGCCGTCGATGCCGCCGATACCGATCTCGGCGATGTCACCGCCGGCGAAATGGATGTGGCCGTGGGGATCCCGCATCCGCGGCACCGCCTGGGTGAGGTTCCCCGGTCGGTGGTGAACCCACGCGCCCTGGGAGAACTCGTCGGCCACCCAGTCGTGACAGGCGGTGTCGACCACCTCGATGTCGGGGACGAACAGCCGGAGCGCGTGTTGCACCGCTTCGCGATCTCGGCCGTCGATAGCCGACGCGTCGGAGCAGAAGCACACGACCAGTGTGTCACCTTCGTGCCGGTACTCCACCCGGGCGGTGTTGATCGGATGCTGCCCGGCCGGGGCGAGGGCGGCGAAGGCTTCGATCTCACCCTTGACGCGCGCCCAGATCTTGAGATTCTTCATCGGGTGCTTCTGATCGACCATCATGCGGACCTGCTCGGTGAGCGCTGGGGTGATGGTCACATCGCCCAGCGTGTTGAGCGGGACCGCGGAAATCACGTACCGTGCGCCCAGTGTGTCGCCCGCACGTGTGGTGAGCACGACTCCCCATTCGGTATCTTCGATCGCCGTCACCGGAGTGGACAGGCGCAACTCGGCCGTCGACTCACCGTTGATCGCGTCGAGCAGCCGTTTGGTCCCGCCCACGATCGGCCAGTGGCCGGCCGCTTCCTTGAATGCGTCCCAATGGCCGCAACTGATCGAAGCCCACAACAGGAACTGCGCAATGCCTTGCTCGCTCTCGGAGTGGACCAGCGACGACATCGCGCCCGCGAGCACATCGCGATCATGGGTGGACAGGTTCAACGAGTCGATTCGGTCGGCGAGTGTCTGCTTTTCGATCACACCGGCATCTGCGGCAGTATCGCCCGGTCGCGGAAACCACTCCCGCGAATCCCACAGGCAACGAGCAGTCAGCGGGTCGGCGACGCCCGCGTACTCGGCTGAGGTTCCCGAGTGCACGACTCCATCTGCGAGCCAGTAGATCTTCGCGAGTTCCAAGGGTGTGGCCAGGCCGAGGCCGTAGCGCCTGAGTTCGTGCCAGACGTGCGCCTGAGTCCAGTGCACATAGGTGCCACCGAATTCCACCGACCGGCCGAACGCATCACCGAGAAACGTTCGGCCGCCGATTCTGTCGCGCGCCTCGAGCAACACGACCGAGTGGTCCTCGAGGCTGAGATCCCTGGCCGCGGTCACACCGGCAAAGCCGGCACCGACTACTGCAACGTCGAAAATTTCCTTCACGAGAAACCTCTCAGGGTTCAGGCACCAGATGGTGACGGGATGAGCGGACTCAGCCGCGACGGTCGGTGAACCGATCTGCCAGCCATGCCAGCTTGATTGTGTGCGAGTTAACCAGTCCGGGAGCGAATTTCGGTTTCGCCCGCCACACAGCTCTCAGGTCGTCGTGCATGTCCTTGCCGCAGATGTAATCGGCCACAAGACTTCCGAGATACGGTGCTTGAGCCAAACCGTGGCCGTTGCACGCGCTGTTGTAGACGACCCGCGGAGACGCATATCCGGCTACCGGCAGGATCGACGGAGTCATGCCGATCCATCCGGCCCACGCCTTCGCCGGCTGGACATCGTGCAATGTGGGAAACCGTGTGCGGAACGCCCGTACCAGGTCGGCGACGATCGCTTGATCAGGTTGGCGGTCGTCGATCTTTCCACGCGTCGTCTGCAGCTTTCGGGTGGTGACGACAATCGTGCCGCGGGCTGTGGTTCGATAGCTCTCCATCACCATGTGCCTGGTCACCATCGGGGTACGGCTCGTCCAGCCGGCCGCATCGAGGAGACTGGGCGCCACCTGCTCGGTCTCGATGGCGGTCACCCGCACGGGGGTGGAGAGCCATCGTGGGGTGATCGACAATTCGTTCGCGTGAGCGTTGTTCGTCAGCACCACCTTCTCGGCGTGGACGAGACCATCGGACGTGTCGAGCGTGACCGAGTTGCCCGTGTCTGTGACGTCGAGGACCCGACTCTGCTCGAACGTCGTGACATCCGATGCCAGGACCGCATCGCGGATCCCGAGAGCGAACGTGCCCGGATTCATGATCCCACCGATGCGCGCGTAGATGCCGCCCAGGAAGGCATCCGGAACGCTCATGTCACGACCGTCGACAATCACCGAGTCCATGCCGGCGTCGATGAGTAGCCGGGCGCCGGCTTTCACCGCCTCGAACTGGGACGGTGTCACGGCAGAAGCGAGAATGCCGGTTTGCTCGTAGTCACAGTCGATCGAATGGTGGTCCATCAGGTCTTCGGTGAAGCGAACCGCAGAGTCGGCGAAGCGCACCAAGCCGCGGAAACGATTCCGGTAGTACTTCGCGAGGATGCGTGGGTCGCTTCCCACGGCGCTCGACAGGTAGCCCGCATTGCGTGCGCTCGCGCCCCAGCCGCAAAGGTCGGATTCCAGTAGGGCGACGTCACGACCATGTTCGGCCAGTCGTAGCGCCGTGAGCATCCCGCCCACGCCACCACCGACCACGGCGATGTCACAATGGTGCTCGCCCTGAACGGGCGCCTCGAGACCCGTGGGACGGTCGACCCAGCCCGTGTGCGGGTAGTACTGCATCGGCGATGTGAGAGTCTTCATCGCGTTCCGTGCGTTCTGCCCAATTCGTGCTGCTGCCGGGCCGCGACGGCGACGACGCGGATCTCGACGACGAACTCCGGCCGGGCGAGCTGAGTGACGCCGACTCCGGTCCACGACGGGTACGGTTCGCCGATGTACTGATCCTTCACCTCCCCGAAGCCCGGGCCGTCCCCGTGCAGATCGGTGTGGAAGGTCGTCAACTCGACGATGTCGTCCAGAGATGAACCCGCCTCTTCCAGAACCTGTTTGACACCTTCGAACGCCAGTCGTGCCTGAGCCTGCGGATCTTCGGGAATCTCGCCGGTGGCACGGTCGAGACCTACTTGCCCGGACACCCAGATGAGGTTTCCGGCCCGGGTCGCCTGCGAAAAGTGCAGCCGCTCGTAAGTGGCCACGGTGGTGTCGAGATTGATCGCTTCGCGCTTCATGGTCTTTCGTGTCGTCCTCTGCTCGCGGGTGGTCATCGGAGCTGGCGGAAGATCGGCGAGCGGAACGGGTCGCCGTCGTTGAGCTTGGCCATCTCCTCCTTGAACAGCGCCCCGTTACGGGCGTAGTGCGGGTTCGATTCGGG
Source organism: Rhodococcus sp. NCIMB 12038 (assembly GCF_002165735.1). Taxonomy (NCBI): domain Bacteria; kingdom Bacillati; phylum Actinomycetota; class Actinomycetes; order Mycobacteriales; family Nocardiaceae; genus Rhodococcus; species Rhodococcus sp. NCIMB 12038. The sequence goes on along the minus strand of NZ_NHML01000010.1, from coordinate 250,413 downwards.
CAGAACACGGAACGTTGCGTCGTCACCGAAAAATCGGAGGACCAGGGTGTGGCGCGTCGGGGTCTCGTGATCGACGCCCGCGCCGCCGTGCAGCGACGAGGGGTGCAATGCGACGATGTCGCCTGGTTCTACCGTCCACGACATGACATCCCAGGAATTGGGGTCCTGGACGAGGTCGCGGTCGATGTGCGGCAGGCGTGGCAGCGTGCCGTCGCCGAATGCCGGGTCGGTCGGATCGTCCGGGTTCGAGAAGCTCGCGCCGTCGTACCTGACGCCGTGATGGCTCCCACGAATGATCTCCAGGGAGTTCTTCTTCGGGAGATTCTGAAAGCTGATCCAGGCGTTGCCCCAATGCTCGCCCGCCAGGGGCATCACGGAGGTGTCCTGGTGCCAGGGACCGCGACCGCTGGCGCCGCCGTCCTTGAGGAACACCTCTTCGGCGTAGTACCAGACGTGCTCGGAACCCCAGAGTTCGGCATACAGGTCCGCGAACGGCATCTGGGACACCAGCTGGTCGAACTTGTCCTTGGCGTGGGGGTTCGCATTGTCGATGTGCGTCTGCAACTCGGTGCCGTCGAGCCGGTTGAACACGTGTGGACCGGGGTTCGCGACGTTCCACAGAAATGCGTCGTGGAGTTCGCCCATCTGCTCTGGGTTCAGCCAGTTCTTGATCAGGGTCGCTCCGTCTTCGCGGAACTGCTGCTTGGTTGCCTCGTCGATCATGGTTGCTCCAACCCGTGGTTGATGTGGTGACGAGCGTCACGGTAGGGGATCGGCGCGATTAACACAACGGTTGTTGTGAGAATTGCGGGAGATTCTTATAACGACCGTTGTCTGAAAAGGATCGGGATCGTAGACTGACGTACGCCCCTACAGGGCGGAGAAGACGCCCGCGGTTCGGCGGCACGGTGGTGAGGGTCTGGCGTTCCCCGCGGACGGCTCGTGTGGACGGCATTCACGGCGTGGGCGTCGGCTAGTTCGGTGGAGGAGATGCGTCCGCGCTGCCCGACCGCTCACCGGGAACGAACCTGTAGCTGCCCGGGTGCTCCGACCTACCGTCCCAGACAGGCCTTTGCTGCCGAAATGTGTCTGTCGAATGGGAGAGGAGCGCGCCCGTGAGTGCACGCACCGAAGTTGATGCTCGGGCGAATCGGATCGGCGACGTGGACGCGGTCGTCGTCGGCGCGGGATTCGCGGGGCTGTACGCCGTCCACAAACTGCGGAGCCTGGGCCTGACGGTCCAGGGTGTCGAGGCCGCGGGCGGCGTCGGCGGAACGTGGTACTGGAACCGCTATCCCGGCGCCCGGTGCGACGTGGAAAGCGTCGACTACTCGTACTCGTTCTCGCGGGAACTCGAGCAGGAGTGGGACTGGAGCGAGAAGTACGCCACCCAGCCGGAGATTCTGGCGTACATCGATCACGTCGCGGACCGGTTCGACCTCCGCGACCGTTTCCTGTTCGGCACCCGCGTGATCTCCGCGGAACTGGACGAGGACACGCTGCGGTGGGAGGTGCGCACCGACCGCGGCGACGTCCTGTCCGCGCGGTACTGCGTCTTCGCGACCGGGGCGTTGTCCACCGCGAACATGCCGAACATCCCGGGGCGCGAATCCTTCACGGGCGATACGCATCACACCGGGCACTGGCCGCACGAGGGTGTCGACTTCACGGGCCGGCGGGTCGGGATCATCGGCACCGGATCCTCGGGCATCCAGTCGATTCCCGTCATCGCCGAGCAGGCGGATCACCTGTACGTGTTCCAGCGCAGCGCCAACTACAGCGTCCCGGCGGGCAACGAGACGTGGGACGACGAGATGCGGCGCGCGATCAAGGCCGGGTACGACGAGCGCAGGCGGCTGTCCCGGGAGAGCGGCGGCGGGTCGCCGTACAACGCGTACCCCAAGTCGGCGCTGGAGGTGTCCGAGGAGGAACGCCGCGACGCCTACGAGACGCGCTGGAAGCTCGGCGGGGTGCTGTTCGCGAAAACCTTTCCGGACCAGACGAAGACCGAGGCCGCCAACGCGACCGCGCGGGCGTTCGCGGAGGAGAAGATCCGCCGCCTCGTCGACGACCCCGCGGTCGCGGACAAGCTGATCCCGAACGATCACCCCATCGGGACCAAGCGGATCGTCACCGACACCCACTATTTCGAAACGTACAACCGGCCGAACGTCACCCTGGTGGATCTGAAGGCGGCGCCGATCGAGTCGATCACCCCGTCGGGGATCACCACCGCCGACGCCGATTACGGACTCGACACGCTGGTGTTCGCCACCGGGTTCGACGCCATGACCGGAGCCCTCGACCGCATGCGGATCGTGGGCCGGAACGGCGTGTCCCTCGCCGAGTACTGGAGTGAGGGACCGAAAACCTATCTGGGTCTGGGTGTTCCGGGGTTCCCGAACCTGTTCGTCGTGACGGGGCCGGGCAGCCCGTCGGTGCTGGCGAACATGGTGCTCGGCGCCGAGCAGCACGTCGACTGGATCGCGGACTGCATCGCGCACCTGTGGGAGAAGGACTACGACGCGGTCGAGGCGTCGGTCCCGGCCACCGAGCAGTGGGTGGAGCACTGCCGCGAGCTTGCCGCGCAGACCCTGTTCCCGCTGGCGAACTCCTGGTACATGGGCGCCAACATTCCGGGCAAACCCCGCGTGTTCATGCCGTACATCGGGGGCTTCGGCGTGTACGGGCGGATCTGCGCCGACGTCGCGGAGGAGGGATTCCGCGGGTTCGAGTTCAGCCGGTCCCGCACGAGGCTCGCCGACCCGGTGGGGTAGTCGCCCAGACATTGGTCAGCCGCGCAGGCAATTGCCTGCGCGGCTGACCAATTTGTAGGAAACAGGTCATTCGTGGGACAAGGGCAGCGCGTACGTGGCCCAGGCCCGGGCGAGCACGTCCCCGTCGAGCGTGCACGTGACGGTGACGTCGGTCATGCGCACACCGTCCTGGACGTACGTCTGCTGCAGCGAAGACGTGAAGTCCGCCTCGGCCGGCACGGCCCGCCGGATGCGGGTGCGGAACCTGCGGAGGTCGCCGGGGAACTGCTCGGCGCAGTGGCGTTCGAGCAGGTCGGCCGACCGGTCGTCCGGTGTCGCGGCACCGGTGAAGCTGTTCGTCCAGAACTCGAAGACCAACTGCTCGTCGCGGTTGCGGAAGCGGATCAGCAGGTCGTGATCGTCCGCCCTGCAAACCTGCGCGAACAGGGCGTCGTCCGCGGTCGGGTGCGGTCGGAGCAGCAGGAAGTCCTGCTCGACGGCGGCACCTGGTTCGGGGGCGACGACCATCCCGTCCGGGACGGCGTCGGCACAGAGCCGGCGGATCTCCGCTGTGTGCGCCTGAGGCTGCGAAGAGATGAGTGCGGCCATCGTTCCTCCCAAATCACGGGGTCTGTAATCCGCACGGTAGTCGCCGCGGCCGGGAAACGGGGGCCGTGGTCCCTGTGATCGGGACGCAGAAAAACCGCCGTGGCCACTCGATACGAAAGCCTCTCGCTCAGTGGGAGAGTCGGGTACCGGAACGGACCGTGTGCGCCGACTATGAGCTACACCACACCCCGAGGGTGTTCTTGACGTACAGCGAGGCGGAGGTAGACATGGCGCGCAACAGTGCCGTTGACGGCGACGAAGTCCGGATGATCGAAGTGGGGTCGGCACCAACGCGTTTCGCGCGAGGGTGGCACTGCCTGGGTCTGGCGAAGACCTTCAGGGACGGCACCCCGCACCAGATCGACGCGTTCGGCACGTCGTTGGTGGTGTTCGAGACGTCCGACGGCACCCTCAGCGTGCTCGACGCCTACTGCCGCCACATGGGCGGCAATCTGGCGCACGGCACCGTGAAGGGCGACTCCATCGCCTGTCCGTTCCACGACTGGCGCTGGGGCGGCAACGGGAAGTGCACCGGAATCCCGTATGCGCGCCGCGTCCCGCCGCTGGCACGGACCCGGGCGTGGACGACCATCGAGCGCAACGGGCAGCTCTACGTCTGGAACGACCCGCAGGGCAACCCGCCGCCCGCCGACGTGACGATTCCCGAGATCGAGGGATTCGGCTCGTCGGAATGGACCGACTGGACTTGGAATTCACTGCTCGTCGAGGGTTCGCACTGCCGCGAGATCGTCGACAACGTGGTCGACATGGCGCACTTCTACTACGTCCACTTCTCGTTCCCGCGCTACTTCAAGAACGTCTTCGAAGGGCATGTGGCCACCCAGTACATGCAGTCGACGCCCCGCCACGACATCTCGGTGGGCACCAGCTACGACGACCCCAATTCCACGCTGCGCTCGGACGCGTCGTACTTCGGCCCGTCCTACATGATCGACAAGCTGTGGAGCGAGGCGAACGGCATGATGATCGAGACGGTGCTGATCAACTGCCACTACCCAGTCAGCGCCGATTCGTTCGTCCTGCAGTGGGGCGCCATGGTGAAGAAGCCCGAGGGGCTGTCGGACGAGATGGCGAACGGCATGGCGGCCCAGTTCGCGGAGGGCGTGGAGCTCGGGTTCAAGCAGGACGTCGACATCTGGCTGAACAAGTCGCGCATCGACAACCCGCTGCTGTCGGAGGAGGACGGGCCGGTGTATCAGCTGCGCCGCTGGTACCAGCAGTTCTACGTGGACGTCGAGGACATCACCGAGGACATGACCAAGCGCTTCGAATTCGAGATCGACACCACCAGGGCGGTGCAGAGCTGGGAGGCGGAGGTTGCCGACAACCTCGCCAACGGCGTCGTCCCGCTCGACACCAACGCCTGAGCCGGCTCAGAGAAGAAGGACACGACAGATGACCCACGAGGTTCTCGACAACATCATGGCGATCGCGGACCAGCTCCGCGATCAGGCGCCCGAGGCCGAGCGGATCGGCCGGCTGCCCGACGAGACGGCGAAGAAGCTCCGCGAGGCCGGCCCGATCAAGCTCCTCCAGCCGGGCACGTACGGCGGATTCGAGGCGCATCCGCGGGAGTTCGCGGAGACGGTGATGGCCGCGGCGTCGCTCGACCCGGCCACGGGATGGGTGTGCGGCATCGTTGGGGTGCACCCCTGGCAGCTGGCGTTCGCCGATCCGAAGGTGCAGGAGGAGGTGTGGGCGGCCGATTCCGACACCTGGATGGCCTCGCCGTACGCACCGACCGGGATCGCGACCCCCGTCGACGGCGGCTACCTGTTCAGCGGACGCTGGCAGTTCTCCTCGGGCACCGATCACTGCGACTGGATCTTCCTCGGCGCGATGCTCGGCGACAAGGACGGCGCCATGGCGCTGCCGCCGAAGATGCTGCACATGATCCTGCCGCGCAGTGACTACGAGATCGTCGAGGACTCGTGGAACGTCGTCGGGCTCAAGGGCACCGGGTCCAAGGACATCATCGTCCGGGACGCCTTCGTCCCCGACTACCGGGTGATGGACGCCGACGAGGTCATGAACGGCACGGCGGTGCAGAAGTTCGGGCGCACCGAGACCCTGTACAACATGCCGTGGTCGACGATGTTCCCGCTCGGAATCTCCTCCGCCGTGGTGGGAATCGCGGAGGGCGCCCTGGCTGCCCACCTCGACTACCAGCGCGACCGTGTCGGTGCGCAGGGCACCGCGATCAAGGACGACCCCTACGTGCTGTTCGCGGTGGGTGAGGCGGCGGCCGACATCAACGCCGCCCGGCAGGAACTGCTCGCCAACGTCGACAGGATCTGGGACCTCGTCGAATCGGGCAAGGAGGTCACGTTCGAGGACCGCGCGGCGGGACGCCGCACCCAGGTGCGGGCGGCGTGGCGGGCGGTCACCGCTGTCGACCAGATCTTCGCCCGCTCGGGCGGCAACGCGCTGCGCATGGACAAGCCCCTGCAGCGGTACTGGCGGGACGCGCACGCCGGCCTGGCGCACGCGATCCACGTGCCGAGCACCGTGTACCACGCATCGGCGCTCAGTTCGCTCGGCCTCGACCCGGCCGGCAACCTCAAGTCGATGATCTGACCGCCGACCGATCTCGAAAACAGCAGAAGGACAACACATGACAGACATCAAGGGCCTGGGCTACGTCAAGATCCAGACCAACGACCTGGAGCGCTGGCGCACGTTCGCATTCGACGTCCTCGGATTCGCCGAGGGGTCGGGACCGGACGAGGACGCCCTCTACCTCCGCATGGACGAGCGGGCGGCGCGCATCGTGATCGTGCCGGGGGAGACCGACGAGGTCGTGACCATCGGGTGGGAGGTCCGTGATCATGCGGGCCTGGTCCGCGTCCAGGAGGCGGTCGAGGGCGCAGGCATCGCCGTCAAGCCGCTGTCGGTGGAGGAGGCCGACGCGCGGCGCGTCGAGGAGGTCGTCACGTTCCAGGACCCGACGGGCGCGACGATCGAGATCTTCCACGGCGCCGTCCTCGACCACAGCCCGGTGGTCACCCCGTTCGGGGCGAAGTTCGTGACCGGGGCGCAGGGCCTCGGCCACGTCGTGCTGCCGGTGATGGACTTCGGCGGAGCGTTCGACTTCTACACCGAGGTGCTCGGCTTCCTTCCCCGCGGCGCGTTCCGCATCCCGGCGCCACCGGAGTTCGGGCCGATGCGGGTGCGCTTCCTCGGCGTCAACGAGCGGCACCACAGCCTGGCGCTGTGCCCCGCACCGCACGGTGGTGCGCCGGGTCTGGTGCACATCATGGTGGAGGTCGACACGCTCGACGCCGTCGGGCAGGCGCTCGACCGCGTCGTCAAGGACGGGTTCTCCGTCTCCTCGACGCTCGGCCGGCACACCAACGACAAGATGGTGTCGTTCTACGTGCGCGCGCCCGGTGGCTGGGACGTCGAGTTCGGCACCGAGGGCATGAAGGTCGACGAGAAGTACTACTCCGCGGAAGAGATCACCGCCGACAGCTACTGGGGCCACGACTGGTCGGGGAGTGAGCCGCTGGCGGCGATGTAAGGGGTGTCCGGGCCCGGTGTGCGTATCCACTCGATGCGCGCACCGGGCCTTTCGGCTGTTCGGGGGCTGTGCCACGAAGCACTATTGCAAATAGGTATATGCCTATTTATAGTAAGTGTCGCCAGTCACACAGCGCGGCGCCGCACCGAGCAACGCCGCTACGGAGGTCCCCATGACGACGACACTCAGCCCCACCCCCACCGCCGGCCTCGATCGCGCCGCCCTTCTCCTCGACGCCTTCGACGGCCCGGGCAGGCTCACGCTCGCGCAGATCGTGCGCCGCACGGGGCTTCCGCGATCCTCCGCGCACCGGATGCTCGAGCGTCTCGTCCAGCTGCGGTGGCTCCGCCGGGAGGGCCGGGACTACGAACTCGGCATGCGGCTGTTCGAACTCGGGTCCCTCGCCGTGCACCAGGACCGCCTGCACCGGGCCGCGCTGCCCTTCCTGCATGAACTGCACCGCCTCACCGGGCACGCCGTGCACCTCGCGGTGCTGGAGGGGATCGACGTCGTCTACCTGGAGAAGATCGCCGGACGGTTCGGCGTCGGGCTGCCGTCCCGCGTCGGCGGCCGCCAGCCCGCGCACTGCACGAGCGTCGGCAAGGTGCTGCTGGCCCACGCACCCGAATCCGTGGTCGACCGTGTCGTCGAGGCCGGTCTGCCGCGCAGCACACGATTCAGCATCGACTCACCGGCCGCGTTCCGCGCCGAACTGCAGAAGACCCGCGAACGCGGGGCGGCATACGACCGCGAAGAGGATCTCGTGGGCGTCAGCTGCGTCGCGGTGCCCGTGGGCACCGACGACAACGTCGTGGCCGCCATCTCCGTGTGCGGTCCGAGCAGTCAGATCAAGCTCGATCACCGTCTGACCGCGCCGATTCGCATGTCCGCCAAGGGCACCTGGCGCAACTACATGTCGACCGCGACCCCCGCCGGCGGCCGCGCCGACCGGTACTCCGCCTGAGACGGGACCGAGGAGCGCAGATGCCGCTGGACGAGCAGGCCGAGACCATCCTCCGGGGACTCAACGAGAACTTTCCCCGGGTCGAGACCATGACCGGCGCCCAGGCTCGGGCGGCGACGAAGGCGGGACGCAAGGCCGTCGCCGACCCCGAGCCGGTCGGTGAGGTGCGCGACCGAGAGATCCCCGGTGGGTCCGGATCGATTGCGGTACGGATCTATTCGCCCGCCGGGACCTCCGCCGGACCCTGCCCCGTCGTCGTCTTCTTCCACGGCGGCGGGTTCGTGATCTGCGACCTCGACAGCCACGACGGCTTCTGTCGCGCGATGTGCAACGGGATCGGCGCCGTCGTCGTCTCCGTCGACTACCGCCTGGCCCCGGAATCGCCGTGGCCGGCCGCGGCGGACGACGCCTACGCCGCGACGTGCTGGGTGGCGCAGCATGCGCCCGAGTTCGGCGGCGATCCGGACCGTCTGCTCGTCGCCGGTGACAGCAGCGGGGGCAACCTCGCGGCCGTCGCGGCGCTGATGTCCCGGGATCGGGGCGGTCCCGCCGTCGCCGGACAGGTGCTGATCTACCCGGTCGTGGAACCGGACTTCGACACCGAGTCCTACGTGGAGTTCGCGGAAGACCACTTTCTCACCCGCGCTGCGATGCAATGGTATTGGGACCAGTACCTGCCTGCCCACCGCGAGACGGTGCCCACCTACGCGGCCCCGGTCCGGGCCGAAGACCTCGGCGGTCTCCCGCCCGCGGTCGTGATCACCGCCGAACGCGACCCGCTCCGATACGAGGGGGAGAAGTACGCCGCGGCGCTTGCCGACGCCGGCGTTCCCGTGCAGCTCGAGCGGGTCCCGGGAATGTTCCACGGCTTCCTGACGATCGACGCGATGACCGCGGCGCAGCGGGTGCGGGAACAGCTGTGGCCGCAGCTTCGGAATCTGGTGGCCGAACGGGTGCACACCCCGTCCGACTAGGTCTCGGTCTCGTCGCCCGAATCCTGCGCCGCCTTCATGGCGGCCTGGTACTCCTGCTGCGCCGCCCGGGAACGCCGGATCGAATGCGATCCGGTCGGTTTCGGCACACCGGGATGTTCCGGCGTCCCTTCGCCGTGCATCCGCTCGACGGCCTCGTCGATGTCGGCGAGCATCTGCTTCGCGAGTTCGCTCTCGGCGGCGTAGTAGCGCTCGGACCATTTGTTGACCATGTGCGCGAACGCCCACTCGGGTTCGACGGCGGAATCGCGGGCGTCGAGCGCGGCCTGCCTGCTCATCCCCTCCACATACGAGATGTGTTCTTCGAGAGCCTCTTTGAGCTGCTCCGGCTCCGTCAGGTGGCCGAGCCACATGCGCAGCATCACCCCGTGCTTGAGGACGGGCGGATCGATCGGCGCCTCCCGCGCCCAGCTGCGCATGACGGCCATACCGGCGTCGGTGATCTTGTACAGCCGCTTGGGTTTCACCCGCGCCTCGTCGTCGACGACGGTCCGCGACGTCACGTATCCCAGGTCTTCCAGCTTCTTCAGCTCCGAGTACACCTGACTGAACGACGGGCTCCAGTAGAAGAAACGCACACTGTACGAGGCCCATTTCTTGAGGTCGTAGCCGGACAGTTCCTCGCCGAACGACAGGATGCCGAGTACCGGCCAGCTCGTGGATCGGAGGCCGGCGAACCCGGAGCTCTGGGTGGGGTCGGACGAAGGCATTTCCCGAGCCTATCAACCGTGCGCCGCCGGCCGGTCGGCGCGAAACCCTGCCGCTGGGCGGGACGGGGCATTTCCCGCCCGCACGTGCCGCGGCCACGCTGAACGCAACCCGTCGATCCGAGGAGACACGATGACCCGAACCGAAGAACCCGCGCCGCCGGTGGTGCGCCGCATCGACCCCGCCGACCTCAAGTCGGTGCTCGGGCACTTCTGCACCGGCGTCACGGTGATCACCGCGCACGACGGCGAGACCCCGCACGGCTTCACGTGCCAGTCTTTCGTGTCGCTGTCGCTGGACCCGCCGTACGTGTCGTTCAGCCCCGCACGGACGTCGACCAGCTGGCCACGGCTGCGGGCGAGCGAGCACGTGTGCATCAACGTCCTCGCCCACGACCAGCGGGACGTGTGCGGGGCGTTCGCGACGAGCGGCGCCGACAAGTTCGCCGGCGTCGGGTGGTCGCACGCCGGCAACGGCGCCCCCGCGCTGGACGGAGTGCTGGCCCGGGTGCAGGCGACCGTCGAATTCGAGCACGACGCCGGCGACCACACCATCGTCGTCGCGCGCGTGACCGGACTGGACGTGCTGCGGGACGTGCCGCCGCTCCTGGTGTACCGCGGCGGGCTCGGCATCTTCACCGCCGCCACGTAGCCGATCCTTCTCCCGCTCGGCGTCGGTGCCGTTGTCTCCCGCTCCGCGTCGGTTCCGCCGTCTCCCGCTCCGCGGGAAGGGCTGTGGGAAAGAGCAATTGACACCGGCAGGATGTGATCGAGACCACTTCGGAAGGTGTGCACGATGAGCGTAGACGAGCAGAACTGGGACCGGGAGGTCGATCTCCTGGTGATCGGCAGCGGTGCGGGCGGCATGACCGCCGCCCTCGCCGGGGCCGAGCGGGGACTCGACACCCTCGTCGTCGAAAAGTCCGGCGTGTACGGCGGTTCGACGGCGCTGTCGGGCGGCGCCCTGTGGATTCCCAACTCGCCGATCCTCGTCCGTGAAGGCCGCGCCGACGACCCCGCCGACGTCCGGAAGTACCTGGAGTCGATCGTAGGCGACAGTGTGCCCGGCGAACGCCTCGACGCGTACATCGAGCAGGGCCCGGCGATGATGCGGTTCTTCGAACAGCACTGCCCGCATCTCCGCTTCTCCTGGTGCGAGGACTATTCCGACTATCACCCCGAGAACGTGGGCGGACGGTCGAAGGGGCGGACGGTCGAACCGCTGCCGTTCGACATGAACCAACTCGGCGCCGACGGCGAACAGCAGCGCCCGAACTCCCTCGCCATGCCGGGCGGGCTCTACATGACGTCCACCGAGTTCCGGCACCTCAACATGTTCTTCCGCACCTGGGCCGGCCGCAGGACCGCACTCGGTGTCGGCTGGCGTTCGGTGGTCGCGATGGTGCGGCGCAGGCGGATGGAGACCCTCGGGCAGGCCCTCGTCGGCCGGCTGCGGCTCAGTCTCCAGGAAGCCGGCGTCCCGCTGTGGCTGAACTCCCCGCTGAAGAGGCTGATCACGGACGAGTCCGGGGCCGTCACGGGCGCGGTCGTCGAGTCAGGAGAGCGGGAGTTGCGCATCCGCGCCCGCCGCGGCGTCATGATGGCCACCGGCGGATTCGAGCAGAGCGAGGAGATGCGGAAGCGGTACCTCCGGGAGGGCGGCAAGGACAACTACAGCGCCGGATCGCCCGACAACACCGGCGACGGAATCGTGGCCGGCGAGCAGGTCGGTGCCGCCGTCGACCTGATGGACGACGCCTGGTGGATGCCGTCGTTCCGGCGCCCGGACGGCATCATGCACGTCCTGGTGTCGGAGCGGTCGATCCCGCCGTCGCTGATCGTCGACCAAAACGGCAAGCGGTTCACCAACGAGGCGTCCCCGTACGTGTCGTTCGTCCACGACCAGATCGCCGGCGGGCACGATCCGGTGTGGTTCGTGTTCGACTCGAAGGCCAAGAGTCGTTACCAATTCGGTGGTGTGATGCCCGGGCAGAAGTTCCCGGCCGAATGGTTCTCCACGGGACTGATGCTGCGCGCGGAGACCCTCGGCGAACTGGCGCAGAAGATGAGCGTGCCCGCCGACGCGCTGTCCGCCGAGATCACCCGGTTCAACGGGTTCGCCCGGGCAGGAGTCGACGCCGACTTCGGTCGCGGCGACAGCGCGTACGACCGGTACTACGGCGACCCGGGGCTGCCCAACCCGACCCTGGACGAGGTGGATAAGGCCCCGTACTACGCGGTGCGGATGGAGGCAGGCGACCTCGGCACCAAGGGCGGACTCGTGTGCAACGAGCACAGCCAGGTACTGACCGGCAGCGGCGAACCGATCCCCGGGCTGTACGCCACCGGAAACACGTCGGCGTCCGTGATGGGCAACGACTACGCGGGCGCCGGCGCGACGATCGGCCCCGCCATGGTGTTCGGCTGGGTCGGTGCACGGCACGCGGCAGCCACTGCAGAGGCGGTGAGCTGAGTGCTTCCCGTCGAATGCCGGCGCTGCGGTAACGCGGTGCTCGTGGAGAAATACAGCGAGGCGCACACGAGCGTGCAGTGGCTGGGTGACGCCGAGCAGACCTGCCCGGAGTTCGCGCTGCGTGCGCAGGAGGGGGAGCACTCGATGTTCGTCCCCACCTGCGGCGCACTGCGCCGATCGATCGACGACGCGGTGGAGGACGGGCGGGTGGGGCTCTCCCTGCGCAGCTACCCGACCCCCGGCCGCCTGGACTAGAGGGGACAACCGATGTCACGGATGGCAGGCAAGGTCGCCTTCATCACCGGTGCCGGAAACGGCATGGGACGCAGTCATGCGGTCCGGCTCGCGGAGGAGGGCGCCGACGTCGTCACCGTCGACCTTCCTTCGGCCGCAACCGATCTCGACGAAACCCGAAGGCTGGTGGTCGAACTCGGCCGCCGGGCGGTCGTGGCCCACGCCGACGTGCGGGACCCGTCGGCGCTGCGGGCGGCCGTCGACGCCGGAGTCGCCGAACTGGGGCCCCTCGACGTCGTCGTCGCGAACGCCGGTGTCTGCGACAACCCCGGCCCGGCCTGGACGATCGACGACGAGATCTGGAACCGGTCGCTGGACGTCAACCTCACCGGCGTCTGGAACACGGCGACCGCCGCGGTCCCGGCGATGCGCGACGGCGGCGGATCCGTCGTGATCGTCAGTTCGACCGCAGGCATCAAGGCGGTGGCCGGGGCCGCCCACTATTCGGCGTCCAAGACCGCCGTGGTCGGGTTGGCCCGGACCCTCGCCAACGAACTCGGACCGCAGTTCATCCGGGTCAACGTGCTGCACCCCGGTGCCGTCGGCACCCGCATGACCTTGAACCCGGAGACGATGGCACGGCTGCGGCCGGACCTCGAGAACCCCACCCGCGACGACGTCGTCCCCGTCCTCGCGGCCAACCACGTCCTGCCAGTTCCGTGGCTGGACTCGCGGGACGTCAGCAATGCGCTGCTGTTCCTCGCCTCGGACGAATCGCGATACATCACCGGCACACAACTCGTGGTCGACGCCGGACTGACCCAGAAGGTGTAGAGATGACAGGTCGAGTGAACGGAAGAGTCGTCCTGGTCACCGGTGCCGCGCGCGGGATCGGCCGGGCGCAGGCACTGCGGTTCGCGCAGGAGGGCGCGGACGTCGTGGCCGTCGACCTGTGCGGGCCGGTCGGCACGGTGGTGACGCCCCCGGCGAGCCCGGAGGATCTCGAGGTGACCGCGAAACTGGTCCGGGACACGGGCCGCCGGATCGTGACGGCGCAGGTGGACGTACGCGACGGAACGGCGCTCGCCGACGCGGTGACGGCCGCGGCCGGGGAACTGGGCGGGCTGGACTTCGTGTGCGCCACGGCGGGCATCACGTCCTCGGGTGCTGCGCTCGAACTCGATGTGCAGACGTGGCAGACGATGCTCGACGTCAATCTGACGGGGGTGTGGCAGACGTGCAAGGCGGCGGCCCCGCACCTGATCGAGCGGGGCGGCGGGGCGATGATCCTGACGAGTTCCATCGCCGGTCTGCGCGGACTCGTCGGCGTCGCGCACTACACCGCGGCCAAGCACGGCGTGGTGGGCCTGATGCGGTCGCTGGCCAAGGAACTCGCGCCGCACCGGGTGCGGGTCAACAGCGTGCATCCCACCAACGTGGACACGGACATGATCCAGAACGACATGGTGCGGCGGGCGTTCCGGCCCGACCTCGAGCACCCCACCCGGGAGGAGTTCGCGGCGGCCGCGGTGACGATGAACATGCTGCCGATTCCGTGGATCGAACCGGTAGACGTGGCCAACGCCGCGCTGTTCCTGGCCTCGGACGAGGCGCGGTACATCACGGCGGTCGCTCTGCCGGTCGACGCGGGCAGCGTCAGTAGATAGCAAATCCCCGAGTCCGCCCCGACACCTGCCGATCCGTGGTAGAACAGGTGTCAGTTTTGGGGGCGGACGAAGGGTGAATGCCGTGGATCTCGAGGCCGTCGTCGCGATCAGTAGGCTCAAGTACACGTATCTGCGGGCCCTGGACACGAAAAGCTGGGACGAGTTCGCCGACGCCCTCCTTCCCGACGCGACCGCGAACTACGGCGAGCATCTCGCGTTCGAGTCGCGGGACGCGCTGGTCGAGTTCATGAAGTCGAATCTGGGGCCGCAGACCATCACCGAGCATCACTGCGGCCACCCGGAGATCGACGTCGACGGCGACACGGCGACAGGGCGGTGGTTCCTGTCCGACACCGTGCTGATCCCGGAACACGACATGGTGCTGCGCGGGGCGGCATTCTACTCCGACCGCTACGTCCGCGGGCCGGACGGGCAATGGCGGATCGCCCACACCGGCTACGAACGCACATATGAGGCGGTGATGTCGCTGGCCGACATTCCCAGCTTCCGGCTGACGGCCAACCGGTGGGCAGCCGACACGGAATCAGCGAGAGGGGACGCGTGATGGGGACGCTGGACGGCAAGGTCGCGCTGATCACCGGCGCCGGTCAGGGCGTGGGTGCCGGGATGGCGTTCGCGCTGGCCAAGGAGGGTGCGCGGATCGCGGTGGTCGGGCGCACGGAGGCGAAACTCGTCGACACGTGCGCCGCCATCGCCGACTTCGGCGGCGTGGCCGAGCCGATCGTCTGCGACGTCAGCAAACGCGATCAGCTGGGTCCGATGGTCGACCGCGTCGTGGAGGTCTTCGGCGGGATCGACATCCTGGTCAACAATGCGAACGCGAGCGCGCTCGGACCGCTCCTGGAGATCACTCCGAAGCTTCTCGACCGCGCGATGGCCGTCGGACCGGTGGCCACCCTGTTCCTCATGCAGCTGTGCTACCCGCAGCTCAAGGCGCGCGGCGGCGGCTCGATCATCAATCTCGTCAGCTCGTCGGCGGTGCGCTGGGACACGAGCGGCTACGGGCTGTACGCGGCCACCAAGGAGGCGATGCGTTCGCTCACCCGGACCGCGGCCAGCGAATGGGGTCCGGACGGCATCCGCGTCAACGCGATTGCGCCGCACGCACTGTCCCCGGGCCTGAAGTGGTGGACGGAGACCAATCCGGAGGAGGCCGCGGAGTTCGTGAAGTCGATTCCGCTCGGCCGGATCGGTGATTGCGAACGTGACATCGGGCGCGCCGTCGTGTTCCTCGTGGGTCCCGACGCCGGTTACCTGTCGGGGGCCACCATCCCGCTGGACGGCGGTCAGGCGCGTTGGAGCTGATCGCGCGCGATTGCCCCGCGCTTGCTCATTTCCCTCCTATCCGGTAGGAATTGCTTCGTGCATACGACTCACCTGGTGCGACGCCTGACCGTCGACCTGTGCCGTACGTGCGCCAACATCTGTTGTTGCTGATGGCCCCGGCGCGCGTACCGCGTGCTGTCCACTCCTCGGTAGCCTCCGGCATCCGGTAATTCCTCACGCATCCTCTGCGTTCGCAGGTCCGGGCCGGTCCTCCCGTACCCAGGCACGACCCACCTTTCGCGGAAAGACATCATGAGCACTGCATTCGAAACCAGGACTGCGTCGCTGACGCTCGACAAGTTCGGCCCGTCGTTCGGGGCCGAGATCATCGGACTGGACGTCGCGTCCGCCACCGACGCCGAGGTGGCCGCGATCCGGTCGGCGTTGACCGAGCACAAGGTGCTGGTCCTGCGGGGTCAGTCGCTCGACGACTCGGGCCACATCGAGTTCGGTCGCCGGCTCGGCCGGCTGACCGCGGGCCACCCCGTCCACGACAGCGGCAACGTCGCCCGGGAGGTGTACGCGCTCGACAGCCAGGACAACGGTTTCGCCGACGTGTGGCACACCGACGTCACGTTCATGAAGCGGCCGCCGCTCGGGTCGATCCTCCGTCCCGTCGTCCTCCCACCGCACGGCGGCGACACCAACTGGGCCGACAGCCAACTGGCGTACGAGTCGCTGTCGCTGCCGATCCGGCAGATGATCGACCAGTTGACCGCGGTCCACGACGGCAACCGCGAATTCGGGTACTACCTCGCGCAGAAGCGCGGCGGCAAGGGAAACATCTGGGACGGTGAGGAAGTCACGGCACTCGTGCCCGTCGAGCATCCCGTCGTGCGGGTGCACCCGGAGACGGGCCGCAAGGGCATCTTCGTGAACCCGGGCTTCACGTCCCACATCGCCGGAGTGTCCGAGGCGGAGAGCCGGGGCATCCTCGACTTCCTGTACGCCCACCTCACCAAACCGGAGCACGTGGTGCGGCACCGCTGGCGTCTCGGCGACCTCGTGCTGTGGGACAACCGGAGCACCGCGCACTACGCCAACCGCGACTACGGAACCCAGCACCGCGTCATGCACCGCATCACGCTGGAAGGCGATGTGCCGGTGGGCCCGCAGTAGGGCAACGTGCGCATTCACCGGGCGGGCGGTGTCCGCAGCGACTAGCGTCACGATCCGTGACCCCGGCATCGGACATCTCACGACGCAAGTTCCTCGCCTCCGCCGCAGCGGCAGGCGGCGCCGCATTCCTCAGTTCGTGGGCGGGCCCGGTGATCGACCGGGCGTACGCGCAGGATCCGGGTGGCAGCGGGTCGCTCAGCGACATCGAGCACTTCGTCTACCTCATGCAGGAGAACCGCTCGTTCGACCACTACTACGGCACGCTGTCCGGGGTGCGCGGGTTCGACGACCCGTCACCGGCGTGGCAGCAGTACGGCTGGACGCCGGGCGCCGGGCCCACCCCGACCGGGTTCCTCAACCCATTCCGGCTCGACACCACGCAGGGCACACACCTCGACGGCGAGTGCATCAACGACCCCACCCATGCGTGGGGTCCGCAGCACGACGCGTGGAACGGCGGCGCGATGGACCGGTGGATGCCGGTGCACATCGCGCACGAGGGGCCGCTCAACGGTCCCGCCACGATGGGCTACTACACGCGAGCCGACATTCCCGTGCACTACGACCTCGCCGACGCCTTCACGATCTGCGACCACTACTTCTGCTCGGTGCTCGGGCCGACGGACCCGAACCGGCTGTACTGGATGACGGGAACCATCGACCCGGACGGGCTGGCGGGCGGTCCGCTCGTCGAGACACCGACGGTGATCCCGAGGTTCGCCTACTCCTGGCGCACCTATCCGGAGAACCTGCAGGAGGCCGGCGTCAGCTGGAAGGTGTACGCCAACAAGGACCTCGGACCGGTGTCGAGTGTCGCGCTCGACGGGATGCTCGGCTGCTTCACGCAGTACAGCGACCCGAATTCGGAACTCGCCCACCGCGGCCTCGATCCGACGTACCCGAACGACTTCCGCGCCGATGTCGCGAACGACACCCTGCCCGCGGTGTCCTGGATCGTCCCCAACATCTTCACGTGCGAGCACCCGGCGCTGCCCCCGGCCGCGGGCGCGGTCGGGATCGTCGAGGTGCTCGACATCCTCACGTCCAACCCGGCGATCTGGGAGAAGACGGCGCTGATCATCAGTTACGACGAGAACGGCGGCTTCTTCGACCACGTCACCCCGCCCACACCGCCGCCGGGCACGCCGGGCGAGTACCTGACGGTCCCGTTGAACACGGTGTCGGAGAGCGAGAACAATCCGGGTCCGATCGGCCTCGGTTTCCGGGTGCCGTCGCTGATCATCTCCCCGTACAGCCGCGGCGGACTCGTCGCGTCCGACACGTTCGACCACACGTCGCAACTGAGACTGCTCGAGAAGCGGTTCGGTGTTCCCGTCCCCAACCTCACCGATTGGCGTCGCGGCGCGGTCGGCGACATGACGTCCGCGTTCGACTTCTCGTCGGCACCGAACGCCGGCGTTCCCGCGATGACCGATCCCGGGCCACGCCTGCAGGCGGCGATCGCCCAGTGCGGGCCCAACGTGGCCGCGGGAACGCTCAACGCCGGTGCGCCCTACCCGGTTCCGCCGAATCAGATGCCGGTGCAGGAACCGTCGCCGCTGCGGCGTCGGCCCAGCGGGCTGATCGTGTAGCGACCCGCGTTCAGAGGCGGACGTCGACCGTCTCTTCGTCGGAAGTCGTGGGATCCGGCGCCTCGTCGGTGACCTGGCGGGTCCGCTGACGGTAGATCCCGATTCCGACCACGACGGCGGCGAGTCCCATTGAGACGTACATCTGACTCCTGGTCTCCGGCAGCACGAGCATGCCGATGCAGAGCACGATGATGGCGGCGATGGTGCACCACGTCAGATATGGGAACAGCCACATCTTCAGCGTGAGGTCCTTGCCCTCCGCCTCGAGGCGGCGCCGCATGCGCAGCTGCGACACCGAGATCGCCAGCCACACGAACAGGGCGATCGCGCCCGACGAGTTGACGAGGAACAGGAACACGGTGTCCGGGTACAGGAAGTTCAGACCCACGGTCAAAAATCCGACGACCGTCGAGACGAGCACGGCCTGGCGCGGAACGCCCGACGACCCGATCTTCGCCAGCGAGGCCGGGGCGTCGCCGCGACGGGAGAGCGAGAAGATCATGCGGCTCGCCGTGTACAGGCCGGAGTTCAGGCAGGACAGCACGGACGTGAGCACGACGACGTCCATGATGTTGCCTGCCGCCGGGATGCCGAACGAGTCCATGACCGCGACGTACGGGCTCAGCGCGACGGAGGCGTCGTCCCAGGGGAGAAGCGTCACGACGATGGCGATCGACCCGATGTAGAAGATGAGGATGCGCCACACGACGGACCGCACGGCGTTGCGCACCGCGGCGACGGGGTTCGCGGATTCACCGGCCGCGATGGTGGCGATCTCGGCGCCGAAGAAGGAGAACACGACCACGAGCACTGCCGCAAACACGGCACCGGCCCCGTTGGGGAAGAACCCGCCGTGCCCGGTGAGGTTGGTGAGTCCGGGTGCTTCGACACC
This sequence comes from Rhodococcus sp. NCIMB 12038, assembly GCF_002165735.1. Classification (NCBI taxonomy): domain Bacteria; kingdom Bacillati; phylum Actinomycetota; class Actinomycetes; order Mycobacteriales; family Nocardiaceae; genus Rhodococcus; species Rhodococcus sp. NCIMB 12038. Next base: position 231,520 of record NZ_NHML01000010.1, on the reverse strand, counting down.
GGGCAGGAACCCGCAGATCGCGAGGATGCCGAGCCCCAGGAAGATGACGATCGCCGCGACCTTGATCGACGCGAACCAGAACTCGAACTCGCCGAACGACTTCACGGACGCGATGTTCGTCAGCGTGAGCAGCACCATCAGGATCAGTGCCCAACTCCACTGCGGGACGTCGGGGACCCAGCGGTTCATGATGACGGCGCCCGCCGTCGCCTCGATGCCGAGGACGATGATCCAGAACCACGCGTAGAGCCAGCCGATGCTGAATCCCGCCCAGCGGCCGATCGCCTGGTCCGCGTACGCGGAGAACGAACCGGTCTCGGGGTTGGCGGTCGACATCTCGCCGAGCATGCGCATCACGAGGATGACGACGATGCCGGCGAGTGCGTAGGCGACCAGAACGCCGGGGCCCGTCTCGCGGATCGCGACCCCGGAGCCCACGAAGAGGCCTGCTCCGATCACCCCCGCGATAGCGATCATCGAGAGGTGCCGCTTCTTCAGCGTGTGCTGAAGCTGTGGATCGGTGGTTCCTGACATGGAGAAATCCCTTCGGCGCTACTCCGGATGTGATGTGCGTCGCTGATTCGAGAAAGTGTGGACGAGTCAGTGCGGCCGCGGAACTGCCGATTCGGTGAATTTCGGGCGGGTGGGATAGACGAAACGGCAGTACCCACGCATCTGCGCGGCCTTGACAACGCGGAAACGCTATGGCTACCGTCACATTATTCAATCAGCGGACACGCGTTCGGCATACGAACGGCTAGGTCCGGCACCAACCTGGACGGGACATCGGAATGAGCGATCACGCCTTCACCCCGGCGGCCGAGAAGCAGGCGCGCAGAGCAGCGCTGAGCAGCTTCGTCGGCGCGGTCATCGATTGGTACGACTTCCTGCTCTACGGCCTGGTAGCGGCACTGGTCTTCAACTCGGAGTTCTTCCCGAACGTCAGCCCGGCGATCGGAACGCTCGCCGCGTTCGCGACGTTCGGCGTCGGATTCCTGTTCCGCCCGCTCGGCGGCGTGGTGTTCGGCCACTACGGCGACCGCATCGGACGCAAGCGGATGCTGATCCTCACCGTGCTGATCATGGGCACGAGCACGGCCCTGATCGGATTGTTGCCGTCCTTCGCGTCGATCGGCTGGTGGGCGCCGGCCCTGCTCGTCGCGTTGCGCGCCATCCAAGGCTTCGCCGTCGGTGGCGAGTGGGGTGGGGCCGCGCTGATGGCCGTCGAGAGTGCGCCGCCGAAGAAGAAGGCGTTCTACAGCAGCGGCGTGCAGGTCGGATACTCGGTCGGACTCATCCTCGCCACCGGATTCGTCATGCTCATGAGCAACCTGACCACCGAGGACGCGTTCAGCCAGTGGGGTTGGCGTGTTCCGTTCATCGCCAGCGTCGTCCTGGTCGGAATCGGTCTGTGGATCCGCGCCGGAGTCCAGGAGAGCCCCGATTTCGTCGAGAAGGTAGAGAAGGTCGAAGAGGCGAACCCGGAGGAGAAGAAGCGGATCCCGCTCGTCGAGGCACTGCGCAACCACCCGAAGGCGTTCCTCCAGATCATCGGCCTGCGTTTCGCCGAACTGTTCTCCATGTACATCGTGACCACGTTCGCGCTCAGCTACTCCACCCAGGAACTGGGGATGGAGCGCAACTTCATGCTCAACGTCGGTCTGCTCGTCGGCGCCGTCGGCATCGGCACCATCCCGCTGTTCGCCTGGCTGTCCGACAAGCACGGCCGTCGCCGCGTCTACATCCTCGGCGCACTGATCGGCGCGGTGTGCGCGTTCCCGTTCTTCATCTTCCTCGAGCACGGATCGATGATCGGCACCGTCATCCTGGCCGTGCTCCTCGTCAACATCTCGCACGACATGGTCGTCAGCGTGCAGCAGCCGCTGTTCACCGAGATGTTCGGGGCGGAATACCGGTACAGCGGTGCAGGCGTCGGATACCAGGTGGCCAGCGCGATCGGCGGCGGCTTCACCCCGTTCATCGCAGCGGCCCTGGTCACCGCGAGCGGCGGGTCCTGGCACCTCGTGGCCGTGTACCTGGCAGGCGGCTGCGTCGTCAGCGCCCTGATCGCGTGGCGACTTCAACCCGATTCGAGTGCCGACGCGGCGGACGCCGCCACGGCCGCGAAGCTCGAGAACGCGCACTGAGCCGGTAGACGAGGAGGCGACGGTCATGGCAGCACAGTCGGTGCTCTGCGGACTCATCGGAGACGGGATCGACGGTTCGTTCTCGCCCGCACTGCACGAGGCCGAAGGGCACGCGCAGGGCATGAACTACGTGTACCGCCTCCTCGACCTCGAGCGTCTGCACGGAGCGGCCGCCACCGTCGAGGGCATCATCGACCTCGCACGGCAGTGGGGGTTCGACGGGCTCAACGTCACCCACCCCTACAAGCAGCAGGTGATGGCGTACCTCGACGAATTGTCGCCGGACGCAGCCCGACTCGAGGCCGTCAACACCGTCGTGTTCACCGGGGGCAGGGCCGTCGGACACAACACGGACTGGACCGGATTCGGCAGCAGCCTGGGCCGCGAACTGCCGAGTGCGAGCCTCGACCGGGTCGTGCAGATCGGGGCCGGCGGCGCCGGGGTCGCCGTCGCCTACTCGGCGCTCACCCGGGGCGCCGGGCACCTCACCGTGACCGATGTCGACCTCGACCGTGCCGAACACTGCCGGGACACGATGCGAAAACTGTTTCCCGGCAGTGTCGTCGACGCGGTCCCGGCATCGGAGATCGCCGGGCCGCTCGCGGAGGCGTCCGGTCTGATCAACGCCACCCCCATCGGCATGGTCGGATTCCCCGGCACCCCCGTCCCCGTGGAACTGCTGCGCCCCGACCTGTGGGTCGCCGACGTGGTCTACCGGCCGATCGAGACGCCACTGATCCGGGCGGCCCGCGCGCTCGGTGCACCCACCCTCGGCGGCGCAGGCATGAACGTCTTCCAGGCCGCCGACGCGTTCCAGCTGTTCACCGGTGTCACACCGGATTTCGAGCGCATGTACGCGCACGTGCTGACGCTCGTCGAGCAGCAGTCCCTGCGCGCCGCGTAGGCGGTCAGCCCAACGACAGGTCGGAACCGATCCGCTCCGCCGTCGCGACGAGTTTCGGCACGACCGTCGCCTCGACGTCGTCGCGCGTGTACTGCGTGCCCTGCAGCGAGGAGTTGAGGGCGGCGACGACGGCGCCCGTCCGGTCGCGGATGGGAACGGCCGCACCGCGGATGCCGACCTCCAGTTCGTTCTCCGACATCGACCAGCCGTCCGCGGCGACCTCCCCGACCGCGGTGCGCAGTTGGTCGGCGTCCGAGATCGTCTGCGGGGTGAACGACTGGAACGTGGTGGTCTTCAGGTAGTCGTCGAAGGCGTCGGCCGACAGACCCGCCAGCAGCACCCGCCCCGTGGACGTCGCGTACGCGGGGAAGCGCATGCCCACTGTGATGGAGATGCGGATGATCCGGGGTGAGCGGACCCGCGCCACGTACACCACGTCGGGGCCGTCGAGGATGGTGACGGAGATGGTCTCGCCCAGTTCCTTCGCGAGAGCCTCGATGTGCGGATCGGCGACCTGCGGCAGTCGCAGCGCGGCGAGATACGAGAAACCGAACCGCAGCACCCGGGGTGTGAGCGAGAAGTTGCGGCCGTCGAGACGCAGGAAACCCTTGTCCACCAAAGTGAGCAGAATGCGGCGCGCCGTGGAGCGGGTGATCCCGACGCTCTGCGCCACCTCACTGAGGGTGCGCTCCCGGTGCTCCTCGTCGAAGCATTCGAGGACGCTCAGACCGCGGTCCAGGGACTCGAGGAAGTACCGTTCACCCGATGCCGGCTGCTCGGCCACCTCAGCAGCCACCTGTTTCGCACACGCCGTCATGGTACCGGTCTACAGACCGGTCTCCGCGGGAAGCCGCCCCGACTTCACCGCCGCCCGCAGCGCGTCGTGATCCTTCTCGGACTGGTCCGCATACAGGCGGGCCCAGGCGGTGATCGCCAGGTCGAACGTGTCCCCGTTGCCGAGATATCCGGCGACGAACGCTGATCCGGGGCTTTGACTGTGCGCGCGGGCGAGCATCGTCCCGCACAGTGCCGCATACCTCACCGACTGCGCCGGTTCCAGGGTCTGCAGGTCGACGGACCCCTTCATGTCGCGGAACTGCCGCAGGTAGAAGTCGCGCCGGTGTCCGTCGTCGCCCTCGACGTCGCGAACCCACCCCAGAAACGGGTCGGACTGCGCCTGGAGAATTCGCTGCGCGCCGACGACGCGGGAGCCCTGGCCCTTCTCCGCGACCGCGCGAATGATCGAGTCCGGTGCGGTCGCGACCTTCCCGTGCGTCTCCAGAACCGACCGCGGTGCCTCCTTGGCCTGCAGGAAGAGCGGCTCGCCTGCCGGTCCCTGCAACAGCAGCAACCAGCAGCGGGTTCCGACGCTGCCCACACCCACGATGCGCATCGCGTAATCGACCACCTCGTACTGCGTCAGCAACAGTCGAACGTCCGCGCGCAGGGTGTCGAGATACAAGCGGTACAACTCGGTGATGCGGTCCAGGTCGTATTTCGTCGAATGTCGGATGACGGGGAACTGGTCGACGATGTACGGCTTGCCGTCCGCTTCCATGGTGGTCAGCTTCCGGAGGACCTGGTCGGATGTCCGCTTGCGGGCCTTCTCGGTGACCGCCCGGATCTGTTGCTGCTGCGCGCCCGCGTCGTGCTCGAGGACGTCCGTCTCCTCCTGGAAGTAGTACCGCTCCGTGGCGGTCAGCCGGAACAGTGTCCTCAGGGTGTTGCGGTACGAGCGGACGGCGGCGCCCGTGGCGTCGGCGCACTGCGGCTCGGTGTACGAGTTGGCGCGCCCGTGGATCCAGACGCTCGCGGCGAGCCGGCGCACATCCCACTCCCACGGTGCCGGATATGCCTCGTCGAAGTCGTTGAGGTCGAACAGCATCCGGCGTTCCGGTGAGGCGAACAGCCCGAAGTTCGCGAGGTGCGCGTCGCCCGAGGCGATGACCTGACACCCGGTGACCGGTGAGTCGGCGAGATCGTGCGCCATCATCGCGGCCGACCCGCGGTACAGCGCGAACGGTGACTCGAGCATCCGTCCGACCCGGATCGGCACGAGGGACTGCAGCCGGGTGGTGTTCTGCTCTTCGATCACCGCCACCGGGTCGCGCTCCGGAAGGGCGAATGCGCCCTGCGCTTTGCGGGAAAGCGATTCGCGTGCGGCCTTACCGGCCGAACGTCGGGCATCGATCACCGTGGTCCTACCGGCTCGGGAAGACGTGGCCATGGTTCGAGTCTAGGCACCGGCCGCCGCCTGCTGCGCAATATTCGAGGGCGAGGGCTGCCGGCCGTCACCTCCCCATGTGAGTGGCATTGCGTGCTCGAAGACACTTTGCCACTCACCTGGGGGAGTATGGACAGGGTGAGGTCGCGTGACGGGAGGACATCCATGGGACAGCGACTTTGCGCGGCCACCGCGGCACTGGTGGTCGTCGCGTGCGCGGCCTGCCAGTCCGAGGGGAGTTCGGCGCAGGTGTCGCCGACCGGCGCGGCCGCCGCGCCGTCCGCAGGCGAGCCGGCCGTGGTCGCGTCCGATCTCGACGTGCCGTGGGGGATAGCGTTTCTGCCGGACGGGACGGCGCTGATCGCGGAACGGGACAGCGGCGCCATCCGGCACCTGCAGGCGGACGGGAGCACCACCGTGATCGGCGAGGTGCCCGGTGTGTCGGCGCAGGGCGAATCGGGACTGCTGGGCCTGGCCGTCTCGCCCGACTACGCGACGGATCGGACGATCTACGCATACCTGACCACCGGCGACGACAACCGGGTGGTCTCCCTCAGCTTCGACGGTCGTGGCCTCGGCGAGCCGGCCCCGATCCTCACTGGCATCCCCGCCGGATCGATCCACGACGGCGGCCGCATCGCGTTCGGCCCGGACGGCAAGCTGTACGTCGCCACCGGTGAAGCCGGCGACCGGCCGCGCGCCCAGGACCCGTCCTCGCTCGGCGGCAAGATCCTGCGCATCGACCCCGATGGATCGATCCCGGCCGACAATCCGACTCCCGGATCACCCGTGTGGTCGCTCGGGCACCGCAACGTGCAGGGCCTCGCGTGGGACGCCGCCGGCAGGCTGTGGGCCACCGAGTTCGGCGCGAACACCTGGGACGAGCTGAACCTGATCGAACCCGGCGGCAACTACGGATGGCCGGAGGTCGAGGGACGGGCAGGCGAGGCGGGCTTCGTCGACCCGGTGATCCAATGGTCCACCGGCGAGGCGTCCCCGTCCGGTCTCGCCTTCCACGACGGCGCGCTGTGGGTCGCGGCGCTGCGCGGCGAACGACTGTGGCGGATCCCGGTCGGCGCAGACGGTGCGCTCGGTGAACCGCAGTCGCTGTTCGAGGGCGAATACGGGCGGCTGCGGACCGTCGTCGCGACACCGGACGGCGCCGTCTGGTTCAGCACCAGCAACCGCGACGGCCGCGGCGATCCGGGGGAGTCCGACGACCAGATACTAGAGATCTCGTGAGTACTTCTTAACCGCCGGCGGTTAACAAGTACTCACGGGGGCGGTCACGTCCAGGGCTGGACCGGCGGCGTGACCCACATGATCTTCTCGTCGCGGTGCGCCGGGGTGGCGGCGGGATGGTCGGGGTGGCGCTGCGCCCAGTCCGTCTTCTGCTCGAGCAGTTCGACGACGGTGAGCCAGGTTTCCATGGTGCTCGGCGGGTTGGACCCGGCCGCCCGGGCGAGTTTGCGCAGCGTGCTGTCGGTGAGGTCGAGCAGTTCCTGACCGCTGATCCCGCGATCCCACACGTACCGTGCGAGTCCCATCGCCTTCTCGCGTCGCCGCTTCGCCGCGCCCTCGGTGTGCGCGAAGTCGACTTCCTGAGGTTCCATCGTCTTCCCTTCTCGTGCGCATCTCCACGGTAGGGCACCCGCACGGCGACCGGTATCGTGGGAGGACGATTCTCGCAGCAGACGCGAGTGGGCGGCGCGAGCAGTAGGGACGACGGACGATGGGCAGGCAGCGCGGCGGTCGGGCTGCCCGGACATCCGACGGGGGTCCGGTGCCCGGCGTGTACCCGATCGACACGGGGACGTGCGAACTCGCCGTGGACAACGTCAACCCGCACGGCTGGGTGCTGAAGGTGAACGGCGTCGAGAGTTCGCACATCGACCTGTCGGACCCCACGTATCTCGATTTCGAGTACATGCGGTGGATCGCCGAACTGGTCGCCTCACACTGGAGCACGGATCGGCGGGTGCGTGCCCTGCACCTCGGGGGCGGCGCCTGCTCGCTCGCCCGACATCTCGCCGCCCGCTATCCGGACGCCCGGCAGGTGGTGGTCGAACTCGACGGCAAGCTTGCCGAACTGGTCCGCGACTGGTTCGACCTGCCGCGGGCCCCGCTGCTGCGACTGCGGGTGGGGGAGGCGCGGGCGGTCACCGAGACGTTGACGGAGTCGAGCCGCGACCTGATCGTTCGCGACGTGTTCGCCGGCAACACGACTCCGGCATCGTTGACGACGACGGAGTTCACCGGGCACGTGCGGCGGGTGCTGGCACCCGGCGGGATCTACGTGGTGAACTGCGGCGACACCCGCGACCTCGTCCTCGCACGCCGGGAGGCGGCGACCATCGGCAGCGTGTTCCCGCACACGACGGTGATCGCCGATCCCGCGATGCTGAAGGGCCGCCGGTACGGCAACATCGTGATCGCGGGCAGCGACGTGCCGATCGGCGACGACCCCGCCCTCGTCCGCACACTGCTGGGCGGCGGTGTGCCCGCGCATGTGTGGGACGACGGGCAGGTGCGGACGTTCGCCGGGGCGGCGCGGGTGCTGCGCGACGCGGAGTCCGGCAGTTAGACGAGCACCCAGATCAGCGAGGCCATCGCGAAGCCGACGATCGAGAGGATGGTTTCGAGCACCGTCCACGTCTTCAGGGTGTCTTTCACCGACATGTTGAAATACCGTGACACGATCCAGAATCCGCCGTCGTTGACGTGGCTGGCGATGATGGATCCGGCCGACACGGCGATGACGATCAGGGCGATCTGCGCGGAGGTGTAGTTCCCCGCGGCGATGGACGGTTCGATGACGCCTGCGGTGGTGACGATGGCGACGGTCGCCGAACCCTGGGCGATGCGCAGTGCACAGCTGATCAGGTACGCGGACAGGATGACCGGAAGCCCGAGGGCGTCCATCGAATCGGCGAGGGCCTGCCCGACTCCGGTGGCGCGCAGGACCGCACCGAAGAACGCGCCTGCGCCGACGACGAGCAGGATCATGCCGACCGGTTTCAGTGCGGCCGCGGACATGCCGCCGATCTCCTGCGCGGAGATTCCGCGGCGGATGCCGAGCAGGTACAGCGCCAGCAGGACGGCGATGGTCAACGCGATCGTGGGGGTGCCGAGGAAGATCAGGACCGACAGGGCGGTGCCCTCGTCGAGCACCACGTTGCCGACCGTCGCGCCGAGGATCAGCACCATCGGCACGAGGATGATGAACGAGATCAGCCAGAGCGGCGGCCGGTTCCTGTCCGCTTCCTTCTCCTCCGGGTTGAACTCGTCCGGCTCCTCCGGGATGAACTCGTCCGGCACCTCGATGATCACGCGCTTGCCGATCCAGGTACCCCAGACGACGCCACTGACGAACCAGGCGGGGATACCGCACGCGAGACCCATGATGATGATCCAGCCCATGTCGACGTGCAGCAGACCGGCCGCGGCGACGGGGCCCGGGTGCGGGGGCAGGAACGCGTGCGTCATGGACAGGCCGGCGAGCATCGGCATCGCGTACATCACCAGCGACTTGCCGCCGCGCTTGGCCGCCACGTACACGAGCGGGGCGAGGATGAAGATGCCGATGTCGAAGAAGACGGGGATGCCGAGCACGAGACCGGTGACACCCATCGCCAGCGGTGCGCCCTTGGGCCCGAACAACTTCAGCAGACGCTCGGTCAGCACGTCGGCGCCGCCCGAGCGTTCCATCATCGCGCCGAGGACGGTGCCGAGGCCGATGATCGGGGTGATGTGCCCCAGGATCCCGCCGAAGCCCTTCTCCAGTATGGAGTCGGCCGCCGACGTCGGGGTGCCGACCAGTTCGACCACCGACACTCCCGCGATCAGAGCGACGCCGACGCCGACGACGATCAGGGCGATGAACGGCTCGAGCTTGAGTTTGATGATGAGGACCAGCAGCACGGCGATGGATATCGCTGCAAGAGTGAGGAGTCCGGCTGTGTCGTGCTGCAGCCAGTCGACGAACGACGTCATTGCGTCTCCAGGGAGAAGGGGAAGGGTGCTCAGGCCGAGAGCGCGGTGACGAACGCGCGGGCGCGGTCGGTGATGTCGGTCCAGTTGCCTGCCGCGACGCTGGACGGTGGGACTACGCTGGTGCCCGCGCACACGGCGAGTGCGCCGGCATCGAGGAACTCGCGGGCGTTGGCATCGTTGATCCCGCCCGACGGCAGGAGTTCCACGCCGGGATACGGGCCGTGCAGGTCGGACAGGTAGCCGGGGCCGAGTCGCTTGGCGGGGAAGATCTTGACCGCGGCGGATCCGAGGTCGACGGCCATCGCCACCTCGGTGGGGGTGAACGCGCCGAGGAAGACGGGAATCGACCGTCCCGTGGCGACTTTCGCGACGTCCGGGCGGATGCCGGGGGTGACGAGGAAGCGGGCGCCGGCGTCGATCGCGGCCGCGGCCTGGTCGCCGGTCAACACGGTTCCGACGCCGAGGATGCTGCCCGCCGCGGCGGCGGCGTCGGCGGCGCGGCCGAGGTGATGGAGCACGTCGGGGGTGGTGAACGTCAACTCGACCGTCCGGATCCCGCCCTCGGCGAGCGCGTGACACAGGTCGGCGGCGTCGGGGATGGTCTCCGCGCGCACCACCGTCAGGACCCGGTCGGCCCGCAGAATGTCGATCTCGGTCATCGGACTGCTCCTCCTTCTTCGCGGCGCAACGCTCTTCCGGCGGTCGCGCCGGTGAGGCGGCCGTCCTCGAGGGCGAGGCGGCCGCGGACGAATACGTGTGAGAAACCGGCCGCAGCCTGACGTGGCCGGGCGTAGGTCGCGGTGTCGCCGACCGTGTCCGGATCGAACAGCACCAGATCGGCGGCGTATCCGGGCCGGACGAATCCGCGGTCGACGAGCCGCAACCGGGTCGCGGCGCGGCCGCTGAGGTGACCGACGCACTCCTCGAGGGACATCAGGCCGAGGTCGCGGCAGTAGTGTCCGAGGTAGCGTGCGAACGTTCCCCAGCCGCGGGGGTGCGGTTTCGCGCCGACCAGCAGTCCGTCGCTGCCGCCGGTGTGCCGGGGGTGCTGCATGATCGCGCGCACGTTCTCCTCGTGCCCGACGTGCTGCAGAATGCCGCTGCCGAGTTGGTCGCGGAGCAGGATGTCGATGCACACGTCGAAGGGGTCGCGGTTCTCCTCGGCGGCGATGTCCGCGACCGTCTTCCCGACGTAGGCGTCGAGTTCCGGGTTCTGCACGCCGCTGATCTCGAGGGTGTGCCACTCGGCGATCACGCCGTGGCAGCCGTCGGATCCGGTGACCTCGAGATGCTCCCGGATGCGTTCGAGGGCAACGGGATCCCGGAGCCGGTCGAGGGTCTGCTCCATGCTGCCCGCCGACGCCCAACTCGGCAGGATCGCCGACAGCGTGGTGGCGCCGGGAAGATACGGGTAGGTGTCGAGACTGATGTCCGCACCGTCGGATACGGCCGAGTCGAGCAGGGCCAGCAGTTCCGGGGCGCGGCCCTTGTTGGGTCCGAAGTTCAGGGTGGCGTGCGCGAGATGCAGCGCGCACCCGGCCCGCGACGTCAGGTCCACCATCTCGGCGTAGGCCTCCATGGCGCCGGCGCCATACGACCGGTGGTGCGGGGAGAAGTAGCCGCCGTACTCGGCGACGGTCCGGCACAGTGCCAGCAATTCCTCGTTGTCCGCGTACATCCCCGGCGTGTAGGTCAGCCCCGCGGACAACCCGACGGCGCCCTCCACCATGGACTGCGCCACGATCCGCTGCATCTCTGCGATCTCCGGCGGCGTCGCCGGGCGATCGTCCCAGCCCACTACCAGCGCCCGGACCACCCCGTGCGGGACGAGATACGCGACGTTGGTGGCGATCCCGCGATCGAGCCTGTCGAGGTACTCACCCACGCTCCGCCAGGAGAAGTCGAAGCCCTCGGGATCGGTGTTCCATCCCGCGATCTTGCGCCGGACCACGGCGAGGACGTCGTCGGTGACCGGTGCGTAGGACAGTCCGTCCTGACCGAGTACCTCGGTGGTGACTCCCTGCGTGATCCGCGACGGGTGCTCGGGGTTCAGCAGGATCTGCAGGTCCGAGTGGGCGTGCATGTCGATGAATCCGGGCGCGAGCACCAGGCCGTCGGCGTCGATCACACGATCCGCGGCGGGGAGTTCGGTCGCGGAGTGATCTGCCTCGGGCCGGATATCGGCGATCCGGTCTCCGTCGACGAGCACGTCGGCGCGGTACCTCGGCGCCTCCGACCCGTCGACGACGGTGGCGGAACGGATCAGAGTGGTCATGGTGTGAGTCCTCGGCGGGGGATCAGAAGAAGGTGCGGATCAGGTCGACGACGACGGGATCGTCGGAGTCGTCACCGACGACGGGTATCCACCGCCATTTGTCGAAGGCGGTGCACGGGTGGGAGAGACCGAGCCGGACGACGTCTCCGACGCGCAGATCGTGTTCGGGCCGTGCGGGATCGAGCCGGAGGAACGCGTGCTGGTCGTTGACGGCGGTCACTTCGGCGCCGACGAGGGGCTGCGGCGCCGCCCCGAGCGCGCCGGCGACGGCCTGCGCGGTGGGCAGTCCCTCGTCGAACGGGACGTCGCGCTTGCCTGCGTCGAGCAGGGCCAGGCCCGGCTCGGGGCGGGACACCACCCGGGCCCACGTGTGCATCGCCGACGTGAGGTGACGCTCCTGCTCGTCTCCGCCGCGGCCGAACGGGGTGATCCCGGTGTAGAAGCCGTCGTCGTGGATGATGTACGCGCCGGCGCGGACCACCACTTTGGTTCTGCCACCCGCGAGTTCGGCGAGCACCTCCGCGACGACGTCGAAATAGGCACTGCCGCCTGCGGTCACGTAGACGTCCCGACCTTCCGGGTAGCGCCCCTCGGCCTCGAGCCGGCGGTGCAGTTCGGCCATCGACCGGAGGTACGCCCGGACCCGGGCGAGGGACTCCTCGGACGCGTCGTGGGCGAGTGCCCCCTCGTAGCCGGAGACGCCGGCCAATTGCAGTGCGGGGCTCTCCCCGATTCGTTCGGCGACCGCCACGGCCTCGTCCACCGATCGTGCACCGGTGCGCCCTCCCTCTCCGCCGAGTTCGACGAGCACGGGCAGCGGCCGGACCACCGTGACGTCCGCCAGTGCCGCGGTCATCGCGTCGACCGTCTGCGGGGAGTCGGCCCACATCAGGACTTCGAGTTCGGGGTCCGCTTCCATCTGCTCGGCCAGCCACCGCAGGGCGGTCGGGTCCACGAGCGAGTTCGCGATCTGCACCCGGCGCGCCCCGAATCGCACCGCCACCCGGAGCTGCCCGAAGTTCGCGAGCGTGATCCCCCACGCGCCGCCGCGGATCTGCCGGTCCCACAGCACCGGGGACATGGTCGTCTTCCCGTGTGGAGCGAGGTCGACTCCGTGCGCCCGGCACCACGCCGCCATGGTGTCGAGATTGCCGGCGATGGCCGTCTCGTCGAGCACCATCACCGGGGTGCTGAACGCGGACAGCCTCGGCCGGGTGGCGAGGAACTCGGCCTTGGTCTGGCCGTTCGCCGCGGAGGGGAGGGCCTTGTCCACGTCGGACAGGCGCAGCTCGTCGAGCTCCGCCAAGGCGCCGGAATCGAGTGCGTCCGTTCCGCTGATCGTCATGGTCGATCCTGTCGTTCGGGGTTCTGTGGGGCTGGCCGGCTTCAAAAGAAGGGCCGTGAAGTGCTACGTTGCGCTCTATGCAACGGTGATTGCGTTTTTGCGTCTCCTATGTCTAGCATTGGGCTGGGTCATCGTCAACGGTCCGATGCGGCACGCATCACCGCGGCGAGGGCTCTCGAAACCCAACCGCCGTGCCGGTCCGAGCAGTCGCAGAGGTAAGAAGTGCAGGAATCGACCCCCACCCCCGAGTCCGGTGTCGCGTGCCTCGGTGAGGCGATGGTCCTGGTGGCCCCGGACTCGACACTCCACCTCGCAGGCGCGGAGGCGAACGTCGCCGCGGGACTCGCCGCACTCGGTGTCCCGGCCGCCTGGGTCGGACGACTCGGCGACGACGACTTCGGCACCCTCATCCGCACCGAACTGCAGGCGCGGGGTGTCGACGGCCGTGCGATCGAGGTCGATCCCGCGCGGCCCACCGGTCACTACTCGAAGACCACCGCCCTCGACGAGCACGGCGAGCCGCGCACCGACAGCCTGTATTCCCGGGCGGGTTCGGCGGCGTCGGCCATGGACCCCGGATTCCTCGACCGGCCGGCGGTCGCGGAACTGTTCGGCCGCGCCGCCGTGGTCCATTGCAGCGGAATCACACCGGCCCTGTCCGATTCGTGCCTCGCGCTGATGCGGAGACTGCTCCGCGACAGGCCGGGGATCTCCGGAGTCGTCAGCTTCGACGTCAACTGGCGTGAACAACTGTGGCCGGACGGCGACCCGCGGATGGTCGTGGAACTGGCGAATCTCGCCGATCTGGTGCTCGTCGGCGCGGATGAGGCCCTGCGCGTGCTGGGCACCGCGGATCCGCACGAGTTGCGGTTGATCCTGCCGGCGCCCGCCACCGTCGTCGTCAAGGACGGCGCGCACCGGGCCCTCGCCGTCGACCGCAGTGGTCGCAGCATCGCCGTTCCCGCGCTCCGCGTCGACGTCGTCGAACCCGTCGGCGCGGGCGACGCGTTCGCCGCCGGATATCTCAGCGGTGTCGTGCGCGGCGAGGATCAGGCGCGCTGCCTGCGCCGCGGGCACATCGGTGCCGCCGCGACCCTGACCGTCGCCGCCGACTCGGCGCCCCCGCCGCCCGCCGCTCTGCTCGACGCGCTGCTGCACTGTTCCGAATCGGACTGGGCGGCAACGAGCGTCACCGCCGACGGCTTCGCCCTCCGAGGAAGTGGAGTGAACGGATGAGTCAGAGTGTCTCCCGCGCCCTGCACCTGCTGGTGCAACTCGGCAACGGCCCCGCCAACCTCGACCAGTTGGCCGAATCGACCGGAGTCCACAAGACCACGGTGCTCCGGCTGCTGCGAACGCTATCAGACGAGCGGTTCACGTTCCGCGACAACAGCAACCAGTACCACCTCGGATCCCGCATCTTCGAACTCGCCGCACAGGCCACCGATCAGCGGGAGGTGCGGCGCATCGCGTCACCGCACCTCGTCGCGTTCAACCGCGAATACGGGCGCACCACGCACCTCGCGGCGATGGAAGGCGGCGACGTGGTGTACATCGACAAACTCGAATCGCACGATCAGATCCGGATGTATTCGCGAATCGGGCTGCGCGCCAATCTCAATTCGACCGCGGTCGCGAAGGTGATCCTCGCCGACCTGCCGGATTCGGAACTGCGGACCGTCGTCGACTCGATGGACTTCTCGTCGCGCACGGCCAACACGATCACGACGCCCGAACGCTACCTCGAGGAGATCCGCCTGGTCCGCGAGCAGGGCTGGGCGCACGACCAGGAGGAGAACGAGCCGTCCGTCAACTGCATCGGAGTGCCCATCCGCGGCGCGTCCGGTCGCGTCGTCGCCGCTGTCTCGGTCTCGGTGCCCGACGTCGTCCTCAGCTACGAACGCGTCCTCGACCTGCTCGAACCCCTCCAGGCCGTGGGGGCGCGGATCTCCCGCGACTGCGGATACCGCGCCCAGCCCTGACCGTCCCCCGTCCACCCGAAAAGTAACGACACACAGGAGAATCGATATGTCCGACACCACCGTCATCCGCACCGAAGGCGCCCCCGCCCCCGCGCACACGTTCAGCCAGGGCATCAAGAAGGGCAACATGCTCCAGGTGTCGGGGCAGGGCCCGATGGACCCCGTCACGAACAAGTACATCGCCGAAGGCGACGTGCGCGAGCAGACCCGCCGTACTCTCGAGAACGTCAAGGCGATCCTCGAGGCCGGCGGTGCGAGTGTGGAGGACGTGCTGATGTTCCGGGTCTACCTCACCACCCGGGACGACTTCGCGGCGATGAACGACGTGTACGGCGAGTTCATCGCGGAGAACGTCCCGAGTGGTCAGCTGCCGTGCCGCACCACGGTTTTCGTCGATCTCCCGCACGAGGTCATGCTCGTCGAGATCGACGCGCTGGCAGTGACCGGCTAGGGCGTGTCTCCCAATGATTTGGGATGTTGTGCGGCAGCATGTTTGCTGTGACAGAGGTGACGGATCGATATCAAGTGTTGACCGAGAAGCAGTGGGCGTTGCTTGCGATGCTGTTACCCAGTTCGGATGGGCTGCGGGGGCGGAAGTTCCAGAATAACCGGCTCGTGGTGGAGGGGATGCTCTACCGGCTGCGTACCGGGCTCCCGTGGCGGGATCTACCTGCGCATTTCGGCCCCTGGAAGACGGTGTGGAAGCGGCATCGACGCTACGCCGGGGATGGAACATGGGATCGGGTACTCATGGCCCTGGCCGCGATGGCCGATGCCGGTGGCGACCTGGATTGGGCGGTGTCGGTGGATTCCACCGTGGTGCGGGTGCACCAGCACGGCGCCAACGCCGCGCGTGACACAGGGGGATCTGCCGAATTACACAAATCTGCTTGACGAACCGGTCGATCACGGCATCGGCCGGTCCCGCGGCGGGTTGACCTGCAAAGTTCACCTGGCGTGCGATGGCGACGGACGTCCGTTGTCGGTGCTGGTGGGTCCTGGCCAGGCCGGCGACAGCCCGATGTTCGGCCCACTCCTCGACGGCATCTGCGTGCCGCGCATCGGTGGCGGCGCACCCCGCACGCGCCCGGACGAGGTCCGTGCCGACAAGGCGTACACATCCAAGGCCAATCGAGAACTGCTACGCAGCAAGGGCATCAAGGCGGTCATTCCCGAGAAGTCCGATCAGGTGGCCAACCGCAAGAACAAGGGCAGCGCGGGCGGGCGGCCACCGAACTTCGATGCCGAGTCGTACAAGGGCCGCAACGTGGTGGAAAGGGCCTTCAACAAGGTAAAACAGTGGCGAGCGGTGGCAACCCGGTACGACAAGCTTGCCCTGACTTACCGGGCAGGATTCCTCCTCGCCGGCATCGTCGAATGGCTCAAACTATTGGGAGACATGTCCTAGAGCCGTGCGGGCTCACGCGTGCCGGGGGCGTACGCGCGGGCGGAGCGGCCGGGACCGCGACGCGCCAGGAGCAGGTAGATGGGTCCGGTCACCACCAGCCCGGCCACCCAGGACAGGTCGGCGCCACCGAGGAACGCCGACACCGGCCCGGTGTAGAGGGACGTAGCCATGAACGGGATCTGGACGAGGATGCCGAGCAGGTACGCGGTGATGGCCGTCCAGTTGAACCGGCCGTAGATGCCGCCGTCGAAACGGAAGATCGAGTCGAGGTCGTAGACACCTTTGTGGATGATGTAGAAGTCGATGAGGTTGATCGCCGTCCACGGCACCAGGACCACCAGGAGCACGACCACCAGATCGACGAAGTGCGAGACGAAGTCGGCCGACAGCGCGATGGCGACGACGGACGCCGCGACGAGGATGATTGTCGAGAGGATCACCCGGGCGCGGGCGGTCGGAATCCAGCGCGCTCGGAACGTCTGGATCGACGTGATGATGGCGAGGACGGCGCCGTAGAGGTTCAGCGCGTTGTGGCTGATCACGCTGAGCAGGAACAGCACCAGCATGACACTGCCGAGGCTTCCGGTGGTGGCCTTGACGCCGTCCATTGTGCCCATGCCGACGGGTGCGGCGAGGGTGACGACCGCGCCGAACGCGAACGCGAGGAACGAGCCGAGGGTGCAGCCGAGGTACGTCGCCCAGAACGTCGACGGGACGCCCACGTTCTTGGGGAGGTACCGCGAGTAGTCGGAGACGTAGGGCGCGAACGCGATCTGCCAGAGCGCACCGAGCGACACGGTGGCCAGCCACCCGGCGAAGTTGAAGTCGCCGCGCGTGAGGAAGTCCGACGGCAGGTCGCCGGTCAGGATGGCGAAGAACCCCACGAGGATCCCGATTCCGAGAACCCAGGTGCCGATGCGGTTGAGGATGTGGATCAACCGGTAGCCGATGATGCAGATGACGGCGGAGCCGAGGGCGCCGGCCACGATCCCGACGTCGACGGGGATGCCGTCGACGATCCCGTGCATCGACTGGCCTGCCAGGACGATGTTCGACGAGAAGAAACCGAGGTACATGACGGCGGCGATCACCACGATGATGAGCGCGCCGAAGGTGCCGAACTGTCCGCGGCTCTGGATCATCTGGGGGATCCCCATCTGGGGTCCCTGCGCCGAATGCAGCGCCATCAGCGCGCCGCCGGCGAGGTGTCCGACGACGAACGCGACGAGACTCCACCACAGCGAGAGTCCGAACAGGCTGGGCCCGAGGGCGCCGGTGACGATCGGGAGCGGCGCGAGGTTGCCGCCGAACCACAACGTGAACAGGTCACGGACCTTGCCGTGGCGATCGGATTCCGGGACGAACCCGATGGTGTGCTTCTCCAGCATCGGGGCGATGTGGTTGTCGGGCATCAATCCTCCGAACGGTGCGCATGTGCGCCCTGTGGTCGAGTAGTGCAGACCACAATGGTCGGAGGTATTGAATCTGTACAGAACAACTAACTGATGCGTTGCATCACTTCCGCAGATTCGGCAGGTCGGAGCGGAAACCGCCGCGAGCGGTAACCCGAATGTAACCGTAACGCCAGGTCAGCACCGATTCCCGGCCGCGGTCTAGCCTGGTCCGGTGCGCACCGTGGGAGTCGACCTGGCGGCCGAGCCGAAGAAGACGGCTATGGCCGTCGTCGACTGGTCCGACGGGGTGGCCCGCGTCGAGTCCATCCGGCTGGGAGTCGGGAACGATGCCGTCGCCGAGGCCGTCCTGGCGTGCGACAGGGCCGGCATCGACGCACCGTTCGGCTGGCCCGACGCGTTCGTCCGGATGGTGTCCGAGCACCACGCCGGCCGACTGCCGGCGACCGGCGGTCTCGCGAACCGCGAGGGACGTCGTCCGCTGACCAAGCGGCGCACCGACCTCGTGGTGCAGGCCGCGACGGGAATCGCACCGCTCAGCGTGTCGGCGGACCTCATCGCGCACGTCGCCTTGCGCTGCGCCGGCATCCTCGCCGAACTCGGCGACCTGGGCGCCGACGTCGGCCGCGTCGACGGCCGGGTGGTGGAGGCGTATCCGGCGGCGGCGCTGCGCACCTGGGGGCTGGTGTCGCGCGGATACAAGAGCGTGCAGAACCGGGTGACGCTGGGGGAGTTGGTCGACGCGTTCCTCGCGGCCGCGGACTGGATGGATCTCGGTGCATTCCAGACGATCTGCCGGGAATCGGACGACGCCCTCGATGCCGTGCTGGCCGCCGTCATCGCGCGGGCCGCGGCCCTCGGCCGCACGGCGCTACCCGAAGGCGGCGACCGCGACGTCGCCGAGCGGGAGGGGTGGATTCACGTGCCGACGGCGGACCTGCAGTCGCTGCGGCCGTGAAAGGGTCACGACAGGGGCCCGACGTAAGCTGGGCGCGACGTCGGGCGGAGAAGGAGAGGAGATCGTTGTGGCGACTCGTGCGGTACCGCAGGCCAGTGTCGGCGACGTGATGGCGGAACTGGCGGCCCTGGAAGATCCGAAGATCCGCGCGGTGAACGAACGCCACGGCGACGATCACGGGGTCAACCTCACCAAGCTGCGCGCGGTCGCCAAGAGTCTCGAGACCCAGCACGACCTCGCCGGCGAACTGTGGGGGACGGGCGACACCGCGGCCCGTCTCGTCGCGATCCTGATCTGCCGCCCCAAGGCGTACGCCGCGTCCGAGTTGGACGCCATGCTCCGCGACGCCCGCGTCCCCAAGGTGCACGTCTGGCTCGTCAGCTACGTCGTCAAGAAGAGCCCGCACGTCGAGGAACTGCGCGTCGCGTGGTTCGCCGACGCCGACCCGGTTGTCGCGAGCGCGGGGTGGGCGCTGACCAGCGACCGCGTGGCGAAGGATTCCGGCGACCTCGATCTGCCCGAACTCCTCGACCTGATCGAGGCGCACATGAAGGACGCGCCGGACCGCCTGCAGTGGGCCATGAACGAATGCCTCGCCAACATCGGCATCCATCACCCCGACCTTCGGGCCCGCGCGATCGGCATCGGCGAACGCCTCGAAGTCCTGAAGGACTACCCGACCCCGCCCAATTGCACGTCCCCGTACGCGCCGATCTGGATCAACGAGATCGTCCGCCGCCAGACGCAGAACTAACCGCGTGCGACTGCGCTGGTAGACCGACCGCGGCGACGTCCGCGCGCGAAACCTGGCAAATTGGACACCACACGCACCGTGCGTGGGCACGTGAAGAAGGAGTCCAATGGCTTTCTGGGATCAGCTGAAGGCAAAGGCGTTCGAGATGAACGGCCAGCTCAAGACCAAGACTGCGCAGTTCCAGAACAAGGAGTTCGCCAACGCCTCCATGGCCATGTGCGCTCTCATCGCCGCAGCGGACGGCACCATCGACCCGTCCGAGCGGCAGAAGACTGCGGGGCTGATCACCAGCAATGAGGCGCTCAGTGTGTTCCCGTCGGACGAGCTGAGCCAGAAGTTCGACTGGTACTGCAGCAAGCTGCAGTCTGATTTCGAGTTCGGCAAGATCGAGGCCACCGCCACTATCGCCAAACTGAAGACCAAGCAGGATCAGGCTCGGGCCGTCATCCAGATCGGCATCGTCATCGGCGGCGCCGACGGCAACTTCGACCAGAACGAGCGAAACGTGGTGCGCGACGCCTGTTTCGCGGTCGGTATCGCGCCGGCCGAATTCGAACTCTGAGGTGAGTGGTGACGCGCCCGGTGCGGGCGCGTCACCGACGCTCAGTAGGCGGTGATGATCGGCGCCGGATTCCACAGTCCCGAACGCTGAGTCTGGGTGGTGTCGATCTCCGCGGCCGTCGCACCGGTGTCGAGGGGGGAGTACTGCTCCACTCCGCCCCAGTCGCGGTCCCAGTCGTTTTTCAGATACGACGGTATGGTTCGGCTCGCCCAGGTCATCTCGATCCAGCCGAGAGGGCCGCCGCCGTACCGGTCCTGCCACAGGCTGGTCATGATCGCGCCGGGACGGTCCGGGAGAATCCGGTACTCGGGCGCCTCCGCGACACCGGCCCGGTGATCGAACGGCCGCTGGCACGGAAACGCAAGGCCCACAGCCCAGTCGATCATGACGGGCGATTCGGATCCGATCACGGCGTTCAGTGTCTGCGTCCGCGGAACCCGCGGCGGTGTCACCGCCAGCCACTGCTGCGGATCGCTGTCCGTGTCCGAGGCCACCAGCCGGATGACGTCCGTATCGCCCGGCAGGGAATCGAGCGGAACACGCAGATTGCGCCACGACGGCGCCGGGCCGATGTCGATCGGCGTCACCCGTCCTCCCACCGCGACCGTGCCGTCCTGCTGCGCGGTGCCGTACTCCACCTCGAGGTTCTGGCCGTAGGTGACGACGCCGTCCGCGTCGACGGAGCGGATGCGACCCGCCGCGGCGATGGAGACGAGGTCACCCGCACCGGTGTCCGATTCGGCACCGGGCAGTCGGTACCAGCCGGTGGTCAGCGACGCGTCGCCGTCGCTGCCGTCGCTGCCGAGGACCGGGGTGCGCGCGGGGTCGAGTCCGAACGGCAATGCCACGGCGCTGCCGTTGACCCCCACCGCGCCGGCGCCGCCGCCGGTGCCCGCGGCGTTGCTCGACGCCGTCTGCTCGGTGTTGTCGGTCTTGACGGAGTTGGCGACACCCGCATCCGACGATTCCTCGTCGGCGCTCAGGTCTCCGGCGACACCGTTCGGGCTGAAGCCGACGCTGCCGGTGCCCGCGAGGGTGGTCGCCGCGTCACCGGACAGTGGTTGCAGCAGTGACGCGTTGGGATCGGTTTCGAGCAGGACGTCGTTGGCCAGGCCGCACGGCGCGCCGGTGACGGCGTCGACGTTGGAGCGGGCGAGGGAGAACGCCGGGTACTGCGCGACGGCGCCCTTCGCCATCGACAGCACCTCGAACAGCACCATCGCGGCGGCCGCGACCGTCAGCGGCGGGAGCGCCCACACCCGGCGTCGTCGCACGGCTTCGTTGCGCGTGTAGGGCTCGCGGAAGTAGCACCACGCCGCGATCAGCAGCATCACCAGGGTGGCGCCGAGCAGGATCGTGCCCGCTCCGAGGCCGCCGATCGACACCGGCTTGTCCCACCACGGGACGCTGTAACTGGACACGTACCACCACCCGTTGGTGCTGGTGAAACACATCGCCAGCAGGAACAGCACGGCGGCCGCGAACAGGGCGCGGTTGCGCGGCGAGCGCACGACCGCGGTGCTCACCGCCACGGACGCCAGGACGGCGAGCGACCCCGCGAGACCCGCATAGATGCCGAAGTGGTGCGTCCACTTGGTGGGCGTGAACATCATCAGCCCCATCGCGGCGAGCGTGATGCCGATGAGCCGCCGCGACGGTCCCGTCGCGGTTCCGGGAATCCGGCCACCCTTGCGCAGCATCACGAGCACCGTCACCGCCAGGCACAGCACCATCACGAACACACCGAACCGGCGCGACAGCGAACCGTCGACGGAGATGTTCAGCAGGTACTGGTAGCGGAGGTACTCGTCGAACCAGGGGACGTTGGGGCCGATGGCGTGCACGTGCTGCATCTCCATCACGGCGGCGAGGGTCTGATCGGCGAACACCGCCACCAGGATCACGGTGCCCGACGCGACGAGCGGCGCGAGCAGTGCCAGATAGCCGACGGTCTTGGCCCGCGCGATCACGATCTGCAGGATCGGCCGGGCGCCGGCGACGAGGGCGCCGAAGCAGATCAACCCGGACGGGCCCGCGGTCAGCGTGGCCGCACCGACCAGGATCGCCACCGCGGCGGGCAGCAGCCGCCGGGTCGCGACGGCGCGTTCCACCGAACACCACGTCAGCAGCACACCCACCGCGACGATCGGTTCGGGCCGCAGACCGTTGTTGTAGGGGAGCCAGAACGCGAGGAACACCAGCCCGCCCGTCCACAGCGCGAGCCGGTTGCCCCGGACGGCGGCACCGAGTCGCGGCGCGACCTCGCGGCTGATCACCAGCCACGCGACGATGCCGGCGAGCAACGCGGGCAGGCGCACGAACGGGCTGGCGGGGGTGATGTTCGCCAGCACCGCGAGGACGTCGTAATAGGGCGACCCGAACGGCGCCTCGGGGACGCCGTACCAGCGGAAGTAGTTGGCCATGTAGCCCGCGGCCTCGGACGTGCGGGCCATGTTGAACTGGTAGCCGTCGTCGGAGGTGGAGGCGCCGATGAAATGCCACAGCACCAGCGTGCCGAGGACGACGGCGTCGACGGCCCCGAACGACCACCAGCGGGTGGGCAGGAATCGGCGGGCCCGGCGACCGTCCACGTTGTCGAGACGGTGCAGCGCCACCAGCGCCAGAATGGTGGCCAGCGCACCCACCACCATGGCCACGAACTTGATCGTCGACGGCGTCGACGAGAACCGGCTGTCGATCTGCGCGGTCACCTGCAGGCCGTCGGGCACCGGACCGTCGAGGTCGCTGAAGATGCCCACCATCTGCGGGCGGAGGTCGCCGTCGACGACGGTCGGTGCGTCCTGGCCTGCCGTCACCAATCCGGCGGCGGTCCGCGT
Source organism: Rhodococcus sp. NCIMB 12038 (assembly GCF_002165735.1). Lineage (NCBI taxonomy): Bacteria > Bacillati > Actinomycetota > Actinomycetes > Mycobacteriales > Nocardiaceae > Rhodococcus > Rhodococcus sp. NCIMB 12038. The sequence goes on along the minus strand of NZ_NHML01000010.1, from coordinate 208,719 downwards.
CGGATCCGAGGACACCACGAGCGTGCAGTCGGCGGGTAATCGGTCGAGCGGTGACGACAGCAACACCTTGTTTCGTAGCACCACCTCGACGCCGGCAGGACCGTCCGCGGTCGCCGGATTCACCTTCGCGACCAGTCCGTACCTCGCGGCGTCGGCGGCACCCGCGGGGGCGGTGGAGGTCAGCAGCCCGCCGCGGTCGGCGAGACTGCCGACCGTCGAACAGGGAATTCGCACGTCGAGGCTCAGCGGCGCGTAGGAGACGAGCGGTGCCTCGACGCTTCCGGTGCTGCCGTTCTGCGGCCAGGTGAGGGTCGCGCTGTCCTGCTCGACCGGAAGGAACGGGAGCGACAGCGTGAGCAGCGCCCCGAAGAGGGACGCGACGATGGCGAGGAGACGGGCGGAGCGGACCGACCGGCCGAGAGGAGACGACTGGGGCGAGCTCCCGATCGGCGACTCGTCCGAGTCGTCTCTGGACACATTCGCCGATTCCAGCCTGCTGTCAGTCACGACGTCGGATAGTACCCATCTGCGCCGATGGTTAGCGAAGGAAAGGATTAGCCCTGGTGGGAGGGTTTCCGGCTCCCGATCATCACGTGAGGAGGTGTCTCATGATCCGCACCCGGCGCCCCGGCCGAGTGAGGAGATGATGGTGATGCCGCGGGCCGCGGCGGTGCCGAACCTCGGAATGCACTTCGCGGATGATCTCGAACATGCCTCCGCCCTCCTCCTGCGCGACCACGTCTCTCCCGACCGTAGGTCGGGCCCGGGGTGAGCCGATTCACCCGGTGCGGGTGAACAAGGTCACCCCGTGACGGGCTGCACCGACAGTTGCTTCACGCCGGTCTGCGAGCAACCGGTGGTGGGGTAGGGGAGGAACACCGAACCGGTGTCGTTCGGCGGGTACACCCGGAAACCCGCGACCGGCGTGGGGCCGCACGTGTCGGCGGGATAGTTCTGCACGACCGTGGCACGCACCGCGGCGGTGGCCCGCGCGCCGGGAGCGACCGTCACGGGAGTCTCCGTTCCGCCGTCCCTCTCGGCCGCCGCACCCACCTGAGGACCGTCCGGTGCCGCGACGTACGACACCCCGGGGTATCCGTGGAGGATGCAGTCGCGGGTGCCGGTGTTGGTGAAGACGAGCGGGATCTCCTGCGATCCGGCGGCCCCGCTGGGCTGGCCGAGCGTCACCTGCAGTTCGCCAATCAGGCAGCGGTCGGGGTGCGGAGCGGTCGTCCCGGTCGGCGACGTGGCGGCGGCGGACGACGTCGGCACGTCGGCGGTGGTGGTCGCGTCCGACGTCGTGACGGTGACGGCGCCGGGCGAGGGTTCGGCGGTCCCCGACTCGTCCGTCGAGCCACACGCCGAGACGGTGAGTGCGGCGGCGATCCCGAGTACTCCGAGAAGGGTGCGTGCCGGTGACTGCGTGCGCATCTGATCGCTCCTCCTGCTGACTGTGCGGCGTACGTCGATGGTCTGCGATCGGCGCCGTCCCGGTGGGTGGTTCGGGGAGATCGCATTCGCCCCGAACCGGCGGGCTCCGGTCGTAGGCTGCGGGTCGCAAGGTTTCCGCGACACTTTCACTGGAGGCAGACCGATGAGCGAAGTTCTGGACCGGACCAAGATCTACATCGACGGATCCTGGGTCGATTCGCAGGGGACGGGCCGGATCGACGTGGTCAACCCAGCCACCGAGGACGTCATCGCGGTGGTCGCCGAGGGCACCCCCGACGACGTCGACCGCGCCGCGAAGGCCGCGCGGGCTGCCTTCCCCGCATGGTCCGCGCTCAGCGGCACGGAACGCGGCGAGTACCTCCGGAAGGCGGCCGCCCTGATCAAGGAGCGCCTCGACGACTTCACCGCCCTCGTGTCCCGCGACATGGGCATGCCGCTCGGATTCGCGAAGCCCATCCAGATCGGCATGCCCCTCACGAACCTCGCCGCGTTCGCCGAACTGGCCGCCACCTACGACTTCGACGCCCACGAGGTCGGCAATTCGCTGATCGTGCGCGAACCCATCGGTGTCGTCGGTGCGATCACCCCGTGGAACTTCCCGCTCCACCAGGTGGTGCTCAAGGTCGGCGGTGCGCTGGCCGCGGGATGCACCGTGGTGCTCAAGCCGACCGAGGTCGCGCCGCTCGCCACCTACGCGCTCGCCGACATCTTCGACGAAATCGGCCTGCCCGCAGGCGTGTTCAACCTCGTCAGCGGATTCGGGCCCGTCGTGGGCGAGGCGATCGCCGGCCACCCCGAGGTGGACATGGTCTCGTTCACCGGCTCCACCCGCGCGGGTAAGAGGGTCGCGGTGGTCGCGGCCGAGACGGTGAAGAAGGTGGCACTCGAACTCGGCGGCAAATCCGCCAACGTCATCCTCGACGACGCCGACCTGACGAAGGCGGTCACCGACGGAGTGGCCAAGTGTTTCCTCAACTCCGGCCAGACCTGTTCGGCGCTCACCCGGATGCTGGTCCCCGCGGACAAGGTGGACGAGGCCTCCGCCATCGCGGCGAAGGTCGCGCAGAACTACTCCGTCGGCGACCCGACGGCCGCGACGTCGGTACTCGGGCCGCTGGTGAACTCGAACCAGCTGAAGCGGGTGCGCGGCTACATCGAACAGGGCATCGCGGAAGGCGCACGCGCCGTCCTCGACGGCCGGGAGACCGGACAGGACTCCGGCTACTTCGTCGGCCCCACCGTGTTCGCCGGGGTCACCGAGGACATGACCATCGCCAAGGAGGAGATCTTCGGTCCCGTCCTGTCCATCATCGGATACCGCGACGAGGAGGACGCGGTGCGAATCGCCAACGCCACGGAATACGGGCTCGCCGCCGGCGTCTGGTCCGGTGACCAGGACCGGGCCGACCGCGTCGCGAGGCAGCTGCGCGCAGGCCAGGTCGAGGTGAACGGCGGCGCGTTCAACACCAACGCCCCGTTCGGCGGGTACAAGCAGTCGGGCATCGGTCGCGAGGCCGGAGTCCTCGGCTTCGAGGAGTTCCTGGAGATCAAGTCGATCCAGCGGTAGGCGGCTTCGCCACCCGTGCGCCTTTCTGGTTGTTCCAGCTACCAAAAAGGCGCACGGGCGCGGAGCGCAATTGGCCTCACGCTGAACCGAATCCGTGACTCTGTAGCGTCGTGGTCCTACCCTCGAATCGAGGGGTGGACAGCGGAGATGAGGAGAACACAATGGATCTCGGTCTGAGCGGCAAGCGGGCCGTCGTCACCGGCGGCAGCCGCGGAATCGGTCTCGCGATCGCGCGCAGCCTCGCGTCGGAGGGGGTCGACGTGGTGCTCGCGGCCAGGGGTGCCGAGGCACTGGAACTGGCGGCGAAGACGCTGTCGCAGGAGACCGGCCGTCGGGTCATCGGGGTACCCACCGACACCGGCGACGACGAGTCGGTGCGCGCCCTCGTCCAGCGAACCGTCGACGAACTCGGCGGCGTCGACATTCTCGTGAACGCCGCGGCCACACCGTGGAGTGCGGGCAAGCCGAGCGACTTCGCGTCGACCACCGACGACGTGGTCCGCGGCGAGTTCGAGATCAAGGTGCTCGGTTACCTGCGCACCGCCCGCGCGGTGGCACCGCACCTCGTCGAGCAGGGGTGGGGACGGATCATCAATATCAGCGGGCTCGGTGCACGCCAGGCCAACTCGATCGCGCAGACCGTCCGGAACGTCGGGGTGTCGGCGCTGACGAAGAACCTCGCCGACGAACTCGGACCGCACGGCGTCAACGTCACCGTGGTCCACCCGGGGCTGACGCGGACGGAACGACTCGTCGACCGGCTGACGGAGCAGTCCGAGGCGGAAGGGGTGCCCGTCGCCGAACTGGAGTCGCGGCTGGCGACCAACTCGATCCACCGGCTGATCGATGCGAGTGAGGTCGCGGACGTCGTCACGTTCCTGGCGTCGCCGCGCAGCGTCGGGATCACCGGCGACGCGGTTGCCGTCGGCGGAGGAGCGCCGGGCGCCGTCTACTACTGAGCTCGGGCGGGTGACAGCACGCCGTCGCGCTGGGTCACTTCCAGCGCGGCGCGTTCGCCGGAGCGGACGGCGCCGTCGACCCAGCCGCACATCACGGACGAACTTTCCGTGCCCGCCCAGTGGATGCGACCGCAAGGTTCGCGGAGGGCGTGGCCGAACTGGGTGAGTACTCCCGTCGGCGCGTGACTGAGCATGCCGCCGCCGGAGTACCGCTCGACGCTCCAGTTCTGTTCGACGTAGTCGACGGGGGAGGCAGCCCGGGCTCCGAACCTCGCGGTCAACTCCCCGAGCACCGCCTCTTTCCGCTCCGCTTCCGGCAGTGTCCCCAGCGTGCGGGCGATCGGCCCCTCGACGATCACGCACAGAACTCCGGGACTTCCGGTGTCGGTGCACGCGTCGATGGTGATCGTCGCGGGAGAGTCGGGTGCGGCCGACTGCCCCGACAATCCGTCGGCGCGCCAGAAGGGTTCGTCGTATACGACGGCGATCTTCATGACGGCACCGCTCGGCATCCGCTGGTGCAGGAAGGACCGATCCATCGGAAGCAGAGGCTCGTAGAGGATCTGACTCGCGATGGCGAGGGGGACCGCGACGATTGCTCGCCGGGCGCGCACGGCCAGGTCCGCGGATCGGACGGTCACGCCGTCGCCGTCCTGCGCGATGTCCCGGACGGGTTGCGACAGGTGGAGTGCGTCGCCGATCTCGGCTGCCATCGGGCGGTAGATCGCCCCCATCCCGCCGACCGGCCGCGCATCCTCGGCGGCGTCCTTCACTCCGAGAACGAAACCGGGACCGCCGCCGGACGCCATCTGATACAGCACGAACAGCATCGACACCTCGGACGCGGCGGACGTGTAGCAGCCGGCGACCGCGGTCTCGAGAAGGTCGTGGGCGGGCCTGGACAATGTGTTGCCGCCGAGCCATTTCGCGAGACTGATCGCGTCCCACTTCGCGGCATTCTTCGCCTCCCACGGCGCCTCGAGCGGGATCGTCTTGCACATCTGGCCGAGTTCGAAGAATACGGCGCCGAGATTCGCCGTGACCCAGGGACTCATCGTCAGGGGAATCGTGCCCTTGTACCGATACTGCTTGCCGTCGACGACCATCATGGCTTCGCCGTCGGTGTACTGCTTGTAGGTCTCGACGCCGAATTCGTCGATCAGGGCGTAGATCCGGTCCTGCCCCGGCCCGATCCACGCGCCACCCCGATCGATCCACGAACCGTCGTCGCGGGCCTCGGTGAACGTGCGCCCGCCGATCCGGTCACGGGCCTCCATCAGCGCGACCGTGTGCCCGGCCTGTTTCAGACGCAGCGCCGCCGTCAGTCCGGCGAATCCGGCTCCTACGACGCAATAGTCGACTTCGATGTTTGCCATGACGAATCCCCTCGCGTTCTTCGATCCTTACTCGCGGCGAGGGGTCCGGTCAAGGGCAGCACCCGTGAGTACTTGTTAACCGCCGGCGGTTAACAAGTACTCACGGGTCGGGACCAGCGGGAACACCTGCTCGGCGATTCGCTCGAGTTCCTCGTGCGCGGGGGAGCACTGGATGAGCAGCAGGGTGAGGCCGGCGTCCTGGTAGGCGCGGATCTTCTCGGCGACCTGTTCCGGTGTGCCGACCAGATCGGGGCGCAGTCCACGGGTGCCGACGGAGTATTCGCGCCGGGACAGTTCGACGTCGAGTTCGGAGTTCTTCACGAACTCCTCGAACGACGCGTACCCGGGCGAGTGCGGGTCGACGGTGGTGATGCGTTCGAGTTCGGCGCGGGCCTCGGCTTCGGTGTCGCGCACGATGATGTAGGTGGACATGCCGAATTCGGCCATGTCCCGCTGGTGGATTCGCTGCGACCGCGCGTTCATGTCGGCGATCTTCGCGCGCACCTCGTCGACGGTGCCGCCGTGCAGAACGTACGAGTCGGCGAACGTCGCGATGGATTCGCGGCCGCTCTCGCTCTCCCCGCCCGCGAAGACCGGGGGATGGATTCCGGGTTTCGGCGACAGGATCGAGTCGCGCACGCTGAAGTGCTCGCCCTGGTAGGTGAACGGGGTGTCTTCCCAGAGTCCGCGGAGCACGTCGACGAATTCGGTGGCCTGCCGGTAGCGCTCGTCGTGCCGGGTGAACGCGCCGCCGTACTGCCGGGCTTCTTCCTCCCACCAGGCGGCGACGACGTTGAGTGCGAACCGTGCCGCACCGGCGTCGGTGGTGCCGGCGATGTCGGTGATGGTGGCCGATTCCTTCGCGGTGACCGCCGGCAGGTGGAATCCGGGTCGCACCGCCGTCATCACCCGGAGCTGTTCGGTGACCGCGAGGATCGCCGACGACAGCGACCAGGCCTCGAGGCTGGGCGCGTCGACGCCCTTGCGGTCGTTGAGGTAGAGCTCGGGGACGAGGGTGGTGTGGTACCCGAGCCGGTCGGCCAGTTGCGACAGCTGTTTGACGTAGTCCCAGGTGGCGGGCATGCCTTCGTCGCCGAGGTTGCGCAGGAAGCCGCCGTAGATGGGCGTCCAGTAGCCGAAATGCATGTCATTCCTCCGTGATGGCGTCGAGCGACGCGCGCAGATCGTCGACGAGGTCTTCCAGGTTTTCCAGTCCGACGGACAATCGGACGGTGCGGTAGCCGAATCCGGCGTCGCGGAGTTGCGTGTCGTCGAGGTGGCTGTGCGTGGTGGTGGCGGGGTGCACCACCAGCGAGCGGGCGTCGCCGATGTTGGCGACGATGGCGAACAGTTGTAGCGAGTCGACGAACTTCGCGACCTTCGAGTCGTCGACGGCGAGATCGAAGGAGAACACCGAGCCGGCGCCCCGCGGCAGGTACTTCCGGGCGGCGTCGTGCCACCGGTTGTGCGGCAGGCCCGGGTAGTTGACCTTCGCGACCGCGGGATGACCGTCGAGGAATTGGGCGATGGCCAGCGCGGAGCCGACGTGCCGTTCCAGCCGCAGGTCGAGCGTCTCCAGCCCCTGCAGCAGTTGGAACGAATTGAACGGGGACAGTGCGGGTCCGAGGTCGTGGACGATCTTCGTCTTCGCGTACACCAGGTACGCGCTCCGGTCGCGACCGAATTCGTCCCACAGCACGAGGTCGCCGATCCGCGGGTACGGCTCGGTGAACTGGGTCCACCGCCGCGGTTCCGCGCCGAAGTCGAACGTGCCGAGGTCGACGATCACCCCGCCCAGCGACGTTCCGTGCCCGCCGATGAACTTGGTGGCCGAGTACACGGCGATGTCGGCGCCGAAGTCCTTGGGGCGGAGCAGGTACGGGGTGGCGATCGTGTTGTCGACGATCAGCGGGACCCCGGCCTGGTGCGCGATGTCGGCGACGGCCCGGACGTCGAGGACGGAGGCGACGGGGTTGCCGATCGTCTCTGCGAAGAAGGCCCGGGTCTCGGGGCGCGCGGCCGCACGCCAGGCGTCGAGGTCGTCCTGGTCGACGAGGGTGACGTCGATCCCGAAGTCCGCGAACGTGTCGGTGAGCAGGTCGACCGTTCCGCCGTACAGTTGCCGCGCCGCGACGATGTGCTGCCCCGACTTGGCGAGCGTGAGGAGTGCGACCGCGACGGCGGACTGCCCGGATCCGGTGGCCAGCGCGGCGACACCGCCATCGAGGTCGGCGAGACGCTGCTCGAACACGGCTTGGGTGGGGTTCCCGGTGCGGCTGTACAGGTTTCCCTTGCGGCGCAGGGAAAAGATGTCCCGCGCCTGGTCGAAGCTGCCGAAGTCGTAGGCAACCGATTGGTAGATCGGGGGGATCGCGGTGTTCTGCGGCGTGCCGGGCTGATAGCCGGTGCGTACCTGCCGGGTCGCGAACCCTGTGGTCTCGGGCATCGGTGTGCCTGTCCCTTCGTCGATACTCTTGTTTGGCCGGGGTCGATCACAAAACGAATATGTTCGGAACAAAACACGAAGTGCGACGAGAAGACACGCGTTTTGTTCTGCTCGAGCATTACTCTTGTTCCACCGCGCACGGGTGAGTCAGGGTGACGCAGTCAATCCTGCGAACAACCACCCCGAGTGAGGTAATCAGTGGACATCGACTGGCTGGAACCCGAAGCGACCGCACGTGGCTCGGTGATCGTCGTCGCCGGCCGAGGTGAGCATGCTCACGTGTACCGCAGGTTCGCCCGGCGGATCGCGTTCGACGGTTACCGCGTCGCGGTGGTGGAGAACGATCCCGCCGCGGCCGCTCGGGTGATCGCCGACGCCGAGTCCGGTCTCCCGCTCACCGTCGTCGGGTCGGACACTGGCGCGCTCACCGCGCTCGACCTCGCCGCCACCCATCCGGCCGTGTCCGGGGTCGTGGCCGCCGGGCTTCTCGTTTCGGGCACCGACGCCGTCACCGGAGGGTGGGAAGGCGAACTCGAGATCCGCTCCGCGTGTCCGGTGCACCGGAGTGTCCTGTCCGCGGACGGCGCTCTCGACCGCGGCACGCTCGGCGCGGAGGCGCCGGTCGCCACGGCGGATTCGCTGACCCACGTGCAGGTTCCCGTCCTCGTCGTCCACGGCGGCGCCGACGTCCTGAGCCCCGTGGCGAACGTCCTTGCGGTCACGTCCGCGTTGCCGGGCGCCCGCGTGGTCGTCGTCGACGACGGACGGCACGACATTCTCAACGACGTGTCCCACCGGTCCGTCGCCGCCGAGATCGTGCAGTTCCTCGAGCGTCTGCGACTGCCCGGCACGCCCGACATCCTCCTCCGCGACCCGGCGGGCGCACTCGCGCAATGACCGGGGCGGGGCCGGTAGGGATTGTCGATCGAAGGGGTGTGGATGTCAGCGGTGCTGGAGTCGGAGACGATTGCTCCGGAGTGGTTGCTCGAACGAATCGACGGCCGCACCGCGGAACTCGCCGATGCCGTCGCCGACCTGATCCGGTCGGGTGAGCTGAGCCCCGGCGACCGCTTGCCGACCGTCCGCGCACTCGCGAAGGCGACCGATCTCAGTGTCGGTGCGATCGTCACCGCGTGGGGCCGGCTGCAGGAGCAGGGTTTCGTGCAGACCCGCCGCCGCGGCGGCACCGTCGTACTTCCGCCGCTCGACAGTGTGCCCGAGCGTGGCATCCCCGACTGGCGCGGCGTCGACCTGGCGCAGAACGCACCCGACCTGGCGTTGCAGCCGTCCCTGTCCGACGCTCTGCTGTCCAGCCTGGACGCCGAGACGTTGAATGTGTTCGGCCGGGAACTGATGACCGAGCGTCTGCGCAACGCCGTCGCTCCGGGGTGGCCGTTCGAACCGGAGGCCTGGGCGACCGCGGGCGGTGGCACCGAAGCGTTGCTGCTGGCGGTGGAGGCGGCGGCGCCGCCCGGGTCCCGGGTGGCGGTCGACGAGCCCCTCGGCCCGGGGGTGCTCGACACCCTCCGCGACCTGGGTCTGGACGCGGTGGGCGTCGGCGCCGACCACGACGGTCCCCGGCCGGACGCGCTCGACGAGGCCCTGACGGCCGGTGCGGTCGCGTTCGTGTTCCAGCCCGGGGCGCCGTTCGCCGTCGACCACGCGGTCAGCGCGCGGCGCACCCGCGAACTCGCCGACGTGCTGCGACGGCATCCGGCGGTGTGGGTGGTCGAGGACGATTCGATCGGACCGCTCGAACCGGACCAGCCACCGTCGCTGGGATGCGAACTGCCGCAGCGTGTCGTCCGGATCCGCAGCTACTGCAAGGCATACGGGATCGACGTGCGGACCTCCGTCCTCGGCGGCTCCCGCGAATTGATCGAGAAGGCCATGAAGGTGCGCAGCCACGGCGTCGGCTCGAACAGCCGGATCCTGCAGAACACCCTCGCCCACCTGATCGGCAGCGCCGACGCCGAACACGCGGTCACGGCGGCGCACGAACGCTACGCGGCCAGGCGCGCGACGCTGCTCGAGGCCCTGATCGACCGCGGCATCGAGGCTTTCGCCGGCCCGCACAGTCTGGTCGTGTGGGTGACGGTGTCGGACGAGACCGCGGCGCTTGTCGCGTTGGCGCGGCAGGGCATCTCCGTGGGGGCGGGATCGCGGTCGTTCGTGCGGTCACCCGCACGCCAGCTCCTGCGCCTGTCTGCCACCCAACTGCCCGACGACGGCGAGCTGATCGGGCAGCTCGCCGACGTCGTCGCGGTGGCTGTCGCGGAGTCGTCGCGGGAGTTCTTCGACTGATCGGACTTTGTTCGGCAGCACTGCGGGACATACGAAATATGTTTTGAAACATCGAGAATTTAATACTCTGCACGCGTCTGTTTGCTCCATACACTTCAACGCGGCGTGCCGAGGCAGGTGCCTGACGGCGGACGACGAAGGAGCGAGAACATGACGAGACGGCAACTGAAATTGGGAGCTGTCCTCACCCCCACGGGTGGTCCCGGGCACCCGTACACCTGGCTGGACCCGGAGATCCCCGGCGACGCCAGCGTCGACATCGACTGGTACATCAAGTACGCGCGTCTGGCCGAGCAGGCGCGGTTCGACCTCGTGTTCATCGTCGACAGCCAGTTCATCACCCCCGACTCGCCCCCGCACTATCTGAACCGGCTCGAGCCGCTGACGCTGCTGTCGGCGCTCGCCGTAGCCACCGAGCACATCGGACTCGTCGGCACCCTCACCACGTCGTTCAACCAGCCGTTCAACCTCGCGCGACGGTTCGCGTCCCTCGACCTGATCAGCCGCGGCCGCGCCGGCTGGAACGTGGTCACCAGTGGCGACTCCGGCACCGCCGGAAATTACGGCCTCGAGGAGCATTACGACTACGCCACCCGCTACGGCCGGGCACTCGAACACGTCGAGGTCGTCAAGGCGCTGTGGGATTCGTACGAGGACGACGCGTTTCCGCGTGACCGGGACGCCCGCCGCTTCCTCGATTCGGACAAGCTGCACACCCTCGACCACCGGGGCGAGCACTTCTCGGTGGTGGGCCCGCTCAACATCGAACGCTCACGGCAGGGACAGCCGGTGATCTTCCAGGCCGGTGACTCCGACCAGGGCCGCGACCTCGGAGCGCGCATCGCCGACGGGATCTTCACCCACGCACCCAGTTTCGAGGCGGGAGCGGCGTTCTACGCGGACATCAAGACCCGCGCCGCGGCGTACGGGCGCGCCCCTGAGGACATCGTGGTCCTGCCGGGCGTCACCGTCACCGTGGGCGACACCGACGCCGACGCCCGTGAGATCGAACTCACGACCCAGCTGGCGGACAACGACTTCGGCAGGTCCCTGCGGGAACTCGGCCGCCCCTTCGGCTGGCACGACTTCCAGCAGTACGACCTCGACGCGCCGTTCCCCACCGAGGCCTTGCAGCACGCCGAGCGGAGTTTCTACACGCAGGCGAAGAAGATCACCGACCTCGCCGTCGGCCGCGGGCTGACACTGCGGCAGACCGTCGAGGCGCTCAGCGCGCCGAAGACGTCGCCGTTCACCGGCAGCGCCGAGACCGTCGCGAACGAACTGCAGCGCTGGCTGGACGGTCACGCCCTCGACGGCATCAACATCCACATCGGGCACCCGGCGCAGTTCCGCCGCTTCGTCGACGAGGTGCTGCCGATCCTGCGTGAGCGCGGGGTGGTCCGGGAGGACTACGAGCAGGACACCCTGCGCGGCAACCTCGGTCTGCCCTTCGCGGAGAACCGCTACACCCGTGCGCGGCGCGAGGGAATCGACCCCGCCCCGCTGCCCGGCACCACAACGTCGCTGTCCGCGAGCGTCTGAATCACCACCCCCCTCTGCATGGTCAGGAGCACCCAGTGAGCAAGAAGAGCCGGCGGATCGCCGGCGCCGTAATACTCGGAGTGATCGTCGGTCTCGTCGCCACCGCATGCGGCGGTGGCAGCAGCTCGAACGGCGCCGAGGTCAAGTGGGCGTTCAACCTCCCCACATCCTGGGACCCGGTGACGAGCCGGACCGGAAACGACATCAACACCATCAGCCTCGCGTATGCGTCGCTGACCCGGCTCGACGCCGAGGGCAACGTCGAACCGTCGCTCGCCGAGAGCTGGAAGTACAACGCCGACGGCACCGCGGTGACATTCAGCCTGCGTGACGGTCTGACGTTCTCCGACGGGACCAGCCTCGACTCGCAGGCCGTGAAGGCGTTCTTCGATCGGGGCAAGACCCAGGACGATTCGTTCCTGCGCGATCAGCTCGCCGGCGTCACCGAGGTCACGGCGGACAGCGCCACCGACGTCACGCTGCACCTGGCCGACGCCGACTACCAGATCCCGTACCTGGTCGCCGGGCGCACCGGCGCGATCGCCAGCCCGACGGCGGCCGCCGACCCGCAGAAGCTCAGCGTGTGGCCGGTCGGGGCCGGTCCGTTCACGATCACCGATTTCGTCGCCGAGGATCACGCGTACTTCGAGAAGAACCCGAACTACTGGGACGCCGAGAACATCCACATCGACCACTTCGAACTCAGCGTCGCCCCGGACCCGGCCACCCTCGTCGCCGGTGTCCAGTCCGGCTCCATCGACTTCGCGACGCTGCCTGCGTTGCAGTCCAAGGAAGCCGAGGCCGCCGGTCTCGACGTGACCGTGAAGCCGTCGCTCGCCGCGAACGACGTGTCCATCAACCTCAACAAGGCGCCGTTCGACAACCCGAAGATCGTCGAGGCGTTCCGCTACGCATTCGACCGCCAGGCGTTCGTCGACGTCGTCACGAACGGGCTGGGGAGCACCACCAGCCAGCCGTTCCCCGACGGGTACCTCGCGTTCAACCCGGAGATCGAGAAGCTCTGGAACTACGACCCCGACAAGGCATCTCGTCTCCTCACCGAGGCGGGATACGCGCCCGGGCAGTTGTCGATCGAGATCACGGCGCAGTCGGCGGCCACCAACCGCGCGGAACTCGTGCAGTCGCAGTTGAAGAAGATCGGCGTCGAGTCCACGATCAAGGTGGTCCCGCCCGGTTCGTCGACGTGGCAGAGCGAGGTCTACATCGCGAAGAACCCGCAACTGGCCACGGACGGCACCATCGGACGTGAATCCCCGGTGCAGAACCTGCTCGCCGTCTACGGTCCGGAAGGCATCATGAACCTCAGCGGCCCGCACGCGTCGCCGGAGTTCACCGCCGCACTCGACGCCGTGCGCCGCACCCCGCTCGAGGACCCGGAATACAAGCCGCGGTTGTGGCAGGCCGTCAAGGTCGGTGTCGAGCAGTCGCCGACGAACTACCTCTTCAGCAACCCGTGGATCATCGTGTCCAACCCGGATCTGAAGAACCTCAACATCCTGCCGTCCCAGGTTCGCTGGGAAGGCGTCACGGTCTCGTGACCACCGCAGACATCGAGGCCGCAGGCACCGGGAGAACATTCGCTCTCCCGGTGCCTGCGGGCGCGCTCGGCACGGCAGCGCGGGTCGTGCTCGGCACCGTGCTGATCGTGGTCCCGGTTTTCCTGTTCTCCACCCTGATCACGTTCCTGCTCGGTGCGGCCAGCGGGCTGAATCCGGCCGCCGGCATCGCCGGTGACGCCGCGACCCCGGAGACGATCGCCCGGATCAACGCCGAGTTCGGGCTGGACAAGCCGGTCTGGCAGCAGTACGTCGACTGGATGTCGAGCATGCTGAGCGGCGACCTCGGTGTCTCGTGGTTCAGCAAGATCCCGGTCAGCGAGTTGATCGGTGAGCGGCTTGCCGTCAGCGCCTCCATCGCCGGTGTCGCGCTGGTCATCGGACTCGTCCTCGGCGTCGGACTCGGGGTGCTCGCCGCCGTCTACAAGGGCAGCCTGCTCGACCGGGCGATCACCGCCTACACGTCGGTGGCGTCGACGCTGCCGCCGTTCGTCATCTCCATCGGACTGATCCTCGTCTTCAGCGTCGGGTTGCACTGGCTGCCGTCGGCCGGGTACGTCCCACCGGACGAGAACTTCGGCCGCTGGCTGTCGCTGATCATCATGCCCGCCATCGCGTTGAGCATGGACGTCGTCGCCGACATCGCGCGGCAACTCCGCACCGGACTGGTGGCGGAACTGGATCAGAACTACGTCACCGGCGCGGTGGTGCGGGGCATCGGTCCGTCACGGATCCTGTTCGTGCACGCGCTGCGTAACGGCAGCGGTCCCGCACTGTCGATCCTGGGCATGAAGATCCCCACGCTCATCGGCGGCGCCGTCGTGATGGAGACCATGTTCTCGATGCCCGGCTTCGGTCGGCTCGCCGCCGACTCCGCGCTGCGCGGAGACGTTCCCATAGTCCAAGGAACGCTCGTCGTGGCGATCGTGTTCGTGCTGTTCTGCAACATCGTCGTCAACATCGCCCAGAGCGTCCTGCAGCCGGCCACCAAGCGGAGAGACTGACACCCCATGCTCACAGCAATTCTGCGCTATCACTCCGCTCGCGCCGCGGTGATCGTCCTCGGGCTGATCGTGGTGCTCGCGGTCTTCGGGCCCGCGCTTGCGCCGTTCGACCCGCTCGAGCAGGACACGGCGGCAATCCTGCAGGGCCCGAGCGGAACTCACTGGCTCGGCACGGACAACGTCGGGCGGGACGTGTTCAGCCGGTTGCTGGCGGGTTCGACCGTGTCGGTGCTGTCGGCGCTGCAGTGCGTCGTCGTCGGCTTCCTCCTCGGCGTGATCCCGGGCTTCCTGTCGGTGTATCTCGGGCGCAGCGTGGAATGGTTCACGCTCCGGCTGATGGATGCTCTCATCACGCTGCCGTTCCTCGTGTTCGCCGTCGCGATGACCGCGCTGCTCGGAAACGGGCTCGCGCAGGCGATGTTCGCCGTCGGCATTCTCATCGCGCCCGCGTTCTACCGGGTCACGCGTGCCGCCGCGCTGACCGTGGCCAACTCCCAGTACGTCGAGGCCGCCGAACTGATGGGCGCCGACACGTCCTGGATCATCCGCCGTCACGCGGTGCGCAAGGTGCTGCCCGCGGTCGGGGTGACGTTCGCCGCCATGACCGGGGCCAGCCTCGTCATCGTGTCTTCGCTGACCTTCCTCGGGATCGGCGTCGTCCCGCCCGACCCCACCTGGGGCGGACTCCTCGCCAGCGGACTGCAGTACCTCTACCAGGTTCCGTTCGGCCCCGTCGTCCCCGCGCTGCTGATCGTGGCGACCGTGTGGGCGCTCAATGCCATCGCCGACGCACTGCGGGACGCGACCGGCCGACCCACACGACGCGCCCCCAGGAAACAGGAGGTCACCTCGGATGTCCACTGACACACTCGATGCCACTTCGGCACCACACACTTCGCGCCCCCGCAGGCCGGTGCTCACCGTCAGCGATCTGCGGATCGCCCTCGACGACGGAACCGAACTGGTCCACGGCGTCGACTTCTCCCTCGCGCCCGGCGAAGCGCTCGGGATCGTCGGCGAATCGGGAAGCGGCAAATCACTGACCTGCCGCGCCATCCTCGGAATCCTGCCCGGCGGAATCGACGTCACCGCAGGCTCGATCGACTTCGACGGCATCGAACTCACGGACCTCGGGCGCAAACAGTGGCGCCCCCTGCGCGGCACCCGCATCGCCGCGGTGTTCCAGGACCCGGCGTCCTACCTGAACCCGTCCATCCGCGTGGGCGAACAGCTCGCCGAGGCACTCCGGTCGACACTCGGACTGTCCCGCGCCGACGCCAAGCGGCGCGGGCTCGAACTGTTCCGGAAGATGGGCCTGACCGACGCGGACACCGTGTACCGCCAGTACCCGCACGAACTGTCCGGGGGAATGCTCCAGCGGGTGCTCATCGCGATCGCGGTCTCCGCGGAACCGGAACTCCTGATCGCGGACGAGGCGACCACCGCCCTGGACGTCACCGTTCAGGCCGAGGTCCTCGACCTCCTCGAGGACCTGCGCGAAGAACTGGGCCTCGCCCTCGTCCTGGTCTCCCACGACCTCGCGGTGGTGGCCCAGGTCTGCGACAGCGTGATCGTCATGCGGGACGGCGCCGTCGTCGAGTCGGGGCGGGCGGAAGACCTGCTCACCGCGCCGCAGCACGAATACACCCGCCAACTCGTCGACAACCACCGCGCATACGGCCTCGAGTCGTTCACCGGGCAGGAGGCCGCTCGTGTCTGAGTCGTTGCTGCGCATGACCGATGTCCGGGTGGAGCGGGGGCTCCGCGGTGCCCGCAAGCAGATCCTGCACGGCGTCGACCTGACGATCGACACCGGCGAGAAGGTCGGTCTGATTGGTGAAAGCGGTTCCGGGAAAACGACACTGGCCCGAACGATTCTCGGTCTGATCACCCCGACGGCCGGGTCGGTCGAGATCTGCGGGCAGCGCGTCGACGACCTGCCCGCCGCGCAACGCCGGGCCCACCGGCGCACGGGGACCGTCCAGTACGTGTTCCAGGACCCGCTGCTGAGTCTCGACCCGGACATCCCGGTGGGCGAGTCGATCGCCGAGGGGCTGATCGTGCGCGGCGGGCTGGACCGTGGCGTCGTGCGGTCGAAGGTCGCGGCGGTGCTGAGCAGTGTCGGACTGGACGCCGACGTCGCGGTGCGGATTCCCGCGGAACTGTCGGGTGGGCAGCGTCAGCGGATCGCGATCGCGCGGGCCCTCGTGCTGGATCCGGCGCTGCTGCTGCTCGACGAACCGGTGAGCGCCCTCGACTCGGTCAACCGCATCCAGATCCTGAAACTGCTCACCGAACTCGGGCATTCGCGGCAACTCGCTCAGCTGTTCATCTCCCACGACCTGGGGGCGGTCGCGTCGCTGGTCGACCGGATCGTCGTGCTGTACCGCGGCAACATCGTCGAGGACGGACCGACCCACCAGGTGATCTCCGATCCCCAGCACCCCTACACCGCGCTCCTCGTCGGATCGGCTCCCACTCTGAGCGGCGGCGCCGTGACTCGCGAGCGTCGCCGGGAGTTGAGGCTCCGCCTCCCGTGAGTACTTGTTAACGTCGGGCGGTTAACAAGTACTCACGGGTGCCGTAGGCGCAAGGGTTTCGATCGGTGTGATTCGAAGACGCGCCGCCGATTTATGTTCCTGCCCTGCATTATTCGACCACGGCCGCGGAGTGCTCTAGGGTGGCGGGGTACGCATGCGAGAGGTGATGAAGCAATGAAGGTAACGGTAGTGGCCGGCAATCCCAAGCCCGGTTCACGGACGCTGGACGCGGCCGGTCTGGTCGCGGCCGCGGTGACGGGCGCCGCCGTGGATTCCACGGTCGACGTGATCGAGCTCGGTGCGGGACTGCTCGGGTGGGGCGACGAGAAGGTCGCGGCGGCGGTGGACACGGTCGCGTCGTCGGATCTCGTGGTGTTCGCCAGCCCCACGTTCAAGGCGTCGTACACGGGCGTGCTGAAACTGTTCCTCGACCAGTTCGCGACCGGCGACGGCCTGAAGGACGTCGTGGTGGTGCCGCTGATGCTCGGGGCCGGGCCCGCGCACGCCATGGCGCCGGACCTGCTGCTCAAGCCCGTGCTCGTCGAACTGGGTGCGACGGCTCCCGCGCCGGGCCTCTACCTCATCGACACCGCGTACACGACCGACACACGCATCGCCGACTATGCCGAGCGGTGGGGTTCGATCCTCACCGCGGCGGCCCGGACACGGACGGAACTCTCATGACACAGGCTGACGGCACGGTGGACAAGGCTTCGCTGCGGGAGGCGTTCGGACATTTCCCGAGCGGTGTCGTCGCCGTCTGCGCCGAAGTCGGCGGTGAGCGCATCGGGATGGCGGCGAGCACGTTCGTGCCCGTGTCGCTGGAGCCGCCGCTGGTCGCGTTCTGCGTGCAGAACACGTCCACGACCTGGCCGAAGCTCGCGGACCTCGAGCACGTCGGGATCAGCGTGCTCGGGGAGGCGCACGACGCGGCCGCCCGGGTCCTCGCCGCGAAGACCGGTGACCGGTTCGCCGGCCTCGACACCGAGACCACCGACGGCGGTGCGTTGTTCATCGACGGCGCGTCGGTGTGGCTCGACACCACCGTCACCCAGCAGGTGCCCGCGGGCGATCACGCGATCGTGGTCCTGCGGATCAACGAACTGCGGGTGCAGTCGGAGATCGAACCCATCGTGTTCCACCGCAGCCGGTTCCGCTGGCTCCGCACCGTCGCGTCGTAACCGACTGCGATGACCACGGAACTGACGGCCCCGGCCGAGACGGACGTCCATCCGCTGGACGACGCGATTCGTCAATCCCTGCGCGGCGAGCACGCGCACTTCGCCCGGTGGTCGGGCAGGGTGGCGCGGTACCACCCGGACGTTGCGCCGCACGTCGGCCACCCGGACACCCTGGTGGACGAGGACTGGGCGGATCTGGCCGCACTGCTCGGCTCGTCGGCGACAGCGGCGCTCCGCGGATTCGGTCACACGCCGCCGCCGGGCTGGGAGGTCCTGGACACCTTCGGCCTGGTCCAGATGGACGGCACCGCGCTGGACGTCGCGCCCGACCCGGACGCCGAAGTCCTCGGCGCGGACGATGTTCCCGAGATCCTCGACCTGATCGGCCGCACCCGGCCCGGACCGTACCTGCCGCGAACCATCGAAATGGGGACCTACCTCGGGTTCCGCGTCGACGGCGAACTCGTCGCCATGGCGGGAGAGCGGCTGCATCCGCCCGGCTGGACCGAGATCAGCGCGGTCTGCACCGACGAGCATTTCCGGGGCCGCGGATTCGGTGCCCGGCTCGTCCGCGCCGTCGGAGCAGGCATCCGCGCCCGCGGGGAAACCCCGTTCCTGCACGCCGCGCAGGCGAACACGACGGCGATCCGGCTGTACGAGAGCCTGGGTTTCACCCTCCGCCGGCAATCCGCCCTCACCGTCGTCCGGACACCGGCGTAGCGCCCTCGAAGCGGTCGCGCAGCGTGGACTCCGCGTACTCGTGCCGGAAGATCCCCTTCTCGCGGAGCAGCGGCACGACGTGGTCGACGAAATCGGTGAGACCGGAGGGGAATCCGTCCGGCATCAGATTGAAACCGTCCGCCGCGCCCGCCACGAACCACTCTTCGATGGTGTCGGCGATCTGTTCGGGGGAGCCGACGACGAGCCGGTGCCCGAAACCGCCGGCCTTGCGCAGCAGTTCGGACACCGAGTACCGGCTCTCCAGTGCCAGCCGCACGACGGCTTCCCGGAACCCGAGGGAACCGGAGAACGACGGGTCGACGGGCGCCAGCAGCAGGTCCTCCGGGATCGGCCGGTCGGGGTCGAGCGAGGTCAGATCGACGCCGAGCATCCCGCCGAGGCGTTCGGCGGAGAAGCCGCCGACGGCCTTGGACTCCCAGTCCTCGTAGCGGGCGACGGCCTCGGCCTCCGTGCTGCCCACCACCGTGACGAGACCGGGCAGGATCTTCACCGCCCGGGGGTCGCGACCGGCCGCGCGCGCGACGTCCTTCACCTCCCGGTAGTGCTGCCGCCCGGCGTCGAGGGTGAGTTCCGCCGAGAACACCGCGTCGGCGCTGCGTCCGGCCAGCGCGCGGCCCTGCGGTGAACCGCCGGCCTGCACGAGCAGCGGGTGACCCTGCGGCGACGGCGGCACGGGCAGCACGCCGTGCACGTGGAAGAACTCCCCGTCGTGGTGCACCGGAGCACCGGTGGCCGCCGATTCCCACAGCGCCGTGACGACGTCCACGAACTCGGTGGCCCGGCGGTACCGCGACTCGCGGTCGGGGATCCTGGTAAGACCGAAGTTGTGGGCCGTCCCGGCGTGGAACGTGGTCACCACATTCCACGCCACCCGACCGCCGGACACGACGTCGAGGGACAGGAACCGGTCCGCGAGGTCGAAGGGATCGTTGAACGTCGTCGACGCCGTGCCGATCAGCCCGAGGTGTTCCGTCGCGCTCGCCACCACCCCGAGAACGGTGGTGGGTTCGAGCGCCCTGGTCGGCTTGACGGCGGGATCCTCGCGGAGCGCGGGCCCGTCCGCGAGGAATAGCGCGTCCAGCGTGCCGCGCTCCGCAATCTTCGCGACTTCGGTGTAGTAGTCGGGGTCGATGAATGACGTCGGGTGCAGATCGGGGGCCCGCCACGCGGACGGGTGGAAACCCACGTCCAGCACGTTGACATTGAGGATGACCTCTCGTTGCGCGGGCATCAGCCGGCGGGCTTCGCGCCGGCGCCGTCGACGTTCGTCTGGGTCCGGTCGGTGGCCCGCGCCGATTCGATGCTCTGCGCCACCCGGGAGAAGAACGGGTCGCTGTCGATCAGCTGGCCGATCCGCGGGTCGTGGTAGGTGTCGAGAAGCGGCGCGAAATCCGGGTTGTCCTTGTTCTTCTCGTTGATGACGACTTCGATCCAATACAGTTCGTAGGCGGGGGCGTTGAAGACGATCTTGTCGTCGGGCACGTCGGCGAGATCGAAGTTGGACCGCCAGCCCAGCGCCAGGTCGACGTCGGGGAGCGTGCGCGGCAACTGCGCCAGCGCGGCCTCGGTGAACTCGAACGACTTCGGGTTGTCCTTCACGTCGCGGATGGTCACGCGGGACGGATCGACACCGTCCTTCAGGGTCAACTGGCCGAGGTCCTGCAGCGTCTGCAGGGCCTGCGCCTGGTTCGACGGGTCGTCGGGGACGGCGACCTTCGCGCCCTTGGGGAGATCCTCGAGCTTGTCGTACTTCTCGGAATAGCCGGAGAACTTCAGGACGTACCAGTCGCCGGCCGCATACAGTCCGAGGTTGCCGTCCTCGTTCTGCACCCGCATCCACTCCTGGTGCTGGCTGTGGTTGGCGTCGATGTCGCCCTGGGAGACCGCGAGGTTCTTGAGCTTCGAATCCTCGATCTGCACCGGTTCGACGGTGATGCCGTGGTCGGGGGCGAGTTTCGCGACCTCCTTGGCGAGTTTCTCGTCCAGGATCGATCCGGCGGTGTACCCGATCTTGAACGTGGTCTGCGGGCCGTCGCCCTCGGTGCGGTCGTTGCCCCCGCCCGCGCCGCACGCGGTCAGGAGGAGCAGCAGTGTGGCCGTCAGTCCGCCTGCCGCGGCAGCGCGGGCACGCGTCACCGAGCGGGGTCGAGTCGTCATGGGTGTAGTCCTCTGATCTGGGTGGGAGTGAAAGGCTCAGCGACGGTTGGTGAGGCGGGCGGCCAGATCGCCGACGAGTTGGATGACCTGGACCAGCACCACGAGCGCGATGACCGTCGTGATCATCACGGTGTTGTCGAAACGGTTGTAGCCGTATGCGATGGCGAGGTTGCCGATGCCGCCGGCTCCCACCGCGCCTGCGATCGCCGACATGTCGAGGATGCCGATCAACGCGATCGTCAGGGCGCCGATGATGGTCGGGACCGCCTCGTGGAGTTGCACTTTGCGGATGATCTGGAAGTTCGACCCGGCCGACGCGCGTCCCACCTCCACCACCTCGGGCGGAACGTCCCGCAGCGAATTCTCGATCAGCCGCGCGACATACGGGGTGGCGGCCAGCGTCATCGGTACGGCTGCCGCCTGCACTCCGAGCGAGGTGCCGACGACGAAGCGGGTGAAAGGGATGATGGCGGCCATCAGCACCAGGAACGGCAGTGATCGGCCGAGATTGACAACCCAGCCGGCCACCGTGTTGACCGCGGGGTTGGGAAACAGCCCGCGGGGAGCGGTGTTGTGCAGGACGACCGCCAGCGGAGTGCCCAGCAGGATGGCCAGGATCACCGTGATCCCGACCATCTGCACGGTCTGTTGCAGGGCGGGCAGGAACAATTCGGGAAGTTCCTCGACCGGGGTCGAGATGGCCAGGACAACAGTGCCGGCGCTCATGCTGCCGCCTCCTCGGTCGCCGGGGCGGAGGTGTTGTCGTCGACCCGTGTCCCGTGCAGACCCCACGAGGCCAGAAGCTCCCCGACGGACGGATGGTCACCGGCGACCGAGATGGTGACCCGGCCCGCCGGGCGTCCGCCGACCGACTCCACGGTCCCGGACAGCACCCCGATCGACCGGCCGGTGGCCGTGCCGAGAAGTTCGATCCAGTTGGTGGGGACGGTGTCGGACCCGTACGTGACGTGCCACAGCACGTCCCGGTCGTCCGCGGTGATGTGGGAGCGGTCCGGGAGCAGCCCGACACCGAGTTCGGAACGGGGGTCGCGGAGGAGGTCGATAACCGGGCCCGATTCCACGACCCGTCCCGCGTCGAGGACGGTGACCACGTCGGCGACCTGGCGGACGACGTCCATTTCGTGGGTGATCAGCACGATCGTCAGCCCGAGGTCGTCGCGCAGTTCGCGCAGCAACGCGAGGATGGATCGGGTGGTGGCGGGGTCCAGTCCGGACGTCGCCTCGTCCGACACCAGGACCTTGGGGGCCAGTGCCAGCGAGCGGGCGATCCCCACGCGTTGCCGCTGCCCGCCGGACAGTTGCCGGGGGTAGAGGTCGGCCTTGTCGGACAGGCCCACCCGCTCGAGGAGTTCCGCCACCCGTGCCCGTCGCTCGGCCCGGCCGACGCCGGCGAATTCCAGCGGCAACGCCACGTTCTCCGCGGCGGTCCGGCGGGCGAGGAGGCTCGACGCCTGGAAGATCGTCCCGATCGCGCGGCGCTGCTCCCGCAACCGCCGCTCGGACAGCCCGGAGACGTCCGTCCCGTCGAGGAGGATACGGCCCTCGGACGGACGCTCGAGCAGACTGATGATCCGCGACAGCGTGGTCTTGCCCGCCCCACTCTGGCCGATCACCGCCGCGATCTGCCCGGTGCCGACGGAGAAGTCGATGTCGTGGAGCACCTCGACGGAACGGGCTCTCTTCCCGAATCGTTTCGTGACGGAACGGACTTCGATCATGCTGCACCACCTGTATCGGATGACGGCACCGCGGGTCGGCCGCCGGGAGGGAGTCCTGGCCTGTGGGTAGGCCAGTGGGCTCCCGAAACGATAGGCGTGGGTAAACGGAAAGTCATGTCTAAGAATCGACTTGATCAGAACGTGCGCTCACTATCCGGGATATACCGGGCGGCGGTGGGCCGGTGCCGGCGCCGGATCGGGCAGCCGCAGCGTCGCCCGGAGCGACCGCTGCCGGTACCCGCGGGGCCTGGACGGCTTCGACCATGCGGAGAAGCCGGCGTCGAGGTCGGTGACGGTCGCGATGTGGCCGTCCACCCCGGTGGCGTCGGGATCGTCGACGACGAACAGCAGGGCGCGCTCACGCACGGCCGGTCCGTGCCGGGTGACGTCGCTGCCGGCCAGCACGACGATGTCGGAAACTTCGGCGGCGGAGACGATGTCGTCACCCTCCTGCGCCCACCACGCGACGGGGATCTTCTGCTGCGGCGGTGTGGGGACGTTGAGGGGGCCGGCGATGTCGAAGATCCCCTGGTGGTCGGCGTAGACGATGCGGTCGGAATCGGCGAAGCGCACATCGCCGGGGCGGCCACGGATCGTGTCGGCCGGCCAGCTCTCCCACAGTGTGCGGGAGGCGTGGATCGCGTCGGTCGTCACCGCGGAACTGGGCCCGGGCTCGATCCACACCCCTTCCCGGGCCAGGTTGCCCGGTGCCGTCCGGTCCTCGACGCCGGTGAGCCAGCCGACGCGCCCGCGGCTGGTGTGATCGAGCGAGGCCAGGCGGCGGGCCAGGTTGTACGGGTGGTCGAGGTGGGGGACGGCGGTGACGAACACGCCGACGTCGGCGGTGGCGGCGATCAGCGCCGCGGCGGACACGCTGGGGGACAGGGCCGCGGTCGGCCGGGGAGCGGTGCGCGACACCCGTTCGACGCCGACGAGGACGAAGTCCGCCCCGGTTCGGTCGACGAATGCTGCAAGTTCGTCGACCCGGCCGCGGCGGATGGCGTCGACGAGCACGTGCTCACCGAGCGCGAGTCCGTACAAGGTCCTGCTCCGCTGGATCACACTCATCGGGGGTCTCCCGTTCTCGATTCGAGGGTCGGCTGTCGTGGTGTCAAGGGGTATCTCCTGAGAAGAGGGGGACGATCGCGAGGGCTAGGGAGGCGAGTCCCAGCGCGACCAGGAGCATCAATACGGACGCACTGCGCCGAAGGACGCTGGCCCGCGGATCCTGTGGGTCGTACCACAGCCAGAGGACCTGTCCGGCAACGAATTCGTTCCTTCCGGAATCGGACACGGCGGCGCCGAGTACCGGCCCGGGGTCGAATGTCGTTCGCCGGCCGGTGAACTCGTCGCCCCCGACCCGGTACGCGTAGGTGACCGCGGGTCGTACGTCGACGACCGAGCATTCGGACCCGGTCCACGACCGGGACCGCCACAGCGCGACGACGCCCGGAACCCCACGGAACAGGAGGAACGCACCCGCGATGATCCAGACGGTGACCACACGGGCGACGTTACGGCCGCGACGGTGGGGTCGTACAGCCTTCCCCGCAGCGTGAGCCGAACACCGTTATTCGACACGTGGACCGGGAACAAATGAGTACTGCTGTGGAGCACTGTGTTTCATTTGCTCACACGTCACAATCAGACTGAGCGCAATGCTCGTCCCGGGCGCGACGCTCTGGGAAGGTAAGGGCAATCGCGGAGAGGGGAACCGTCATGAGTCGTCATTCCGTCGTCGGGCTGCACCTCGATGCCGCCGTCGTCACGCACGTGCTCCACCCGAGGCAGCAGGCGCGGCGAGAAGAGTTCGGGCGCAGCATCGACGCGTCGGGAATCGATTTCCTCGTTCTCGGCGGTGACCGCGTGGACGCGGGGGAATCGAGCCACACGGCGATCGATGCGACGGTGGCCGCCACCGTTCTGGCCCGACACACGAGCGCGGTGGGACTGGTGGTGGCCGGCGGCGTCGTCCGCGATCACCCGTTCAATCTCGCGCGCCGGCTCGGCTCCCTCGACCACGGGTCCCGCGGCAGGGCCGGATGGCTGGTCGAGACGCCCGACCGTCCTGCCGGAAGCTGGGCGACGGCGGACCCGGTGGACATCGCGGTCGATGCCGTGTCGGTGGTCCGGAAGCTGTGGGAGAGCTGGCCCGGCGACAGCATCGTCGACGACGCCGAGCGCGGCATCTTCGCGGACTCCGAACGGATCGTCCACATCGATCACTCGGGGATCTTCTCCGTCTCCGGCCCGCTCAACGTTCCCGAACCGCCGCAACGCAAGCCGCCCGTCTTCTGGCGCCCCGCGACCGCGGCCGAACAGGTCGCGGCGCGGCGCACCGCCGACACGGTGATCCTCCCGGACGAGGAGTCGGTGCGCCCGTACCGGGCGCACTTCGACGCGGACGCCGCCCGGGATCAGGTGGTGCTCATCGACCGACAGCGGACACATGGCAGCGCCCCGCCTGCGACTGGGGCCGACGGCGTGATCATCCGCGGGTTCACCGCGCCCGATCTGCCCGCCGTGCTCGACGCGGTTCGGCGCGAGCCGAACCTCCACGACCCGCGGCGCACCCTGCGTGACCGTCTGGGTCTGCAGGCGGCGGAGACCGTGCTGTCCGGTGGCCGCAGCGCGTTCCCGGTCAGCTGACCATTTCATCGAAGACAGGAGAATCACCATGACAGCGGTATCCGAGGCCCCCGCACCGGAGGCGGTCCGTCCGCCCGCACGCGGCTCCGCCGAACTTGCGGCCGTGATCGCCGAGATCGCCGACGACGCCGCCCGGCGGCGTGCCGGTGGCGGGACCGAAGGACCGCGCCGGGCCGTCGAGTTGATCCGCAAGCACCGCCTCGGGGCCGTCCGCGTGCCCCTCGAGCACGGCGGCGGCGGGTACACCCTGCAGAACCTCTTCGACCTGGTGATCGACCTCGCCGAGGCCGACCCCGACGTTCCGCACATCATCCGCGTCCACTATGCCTTCGTCGAGGAACTGCTGCGGGTGCAGCGCACCGAGCGGAAGGACGCATGGTTGCCGGAGGTCCTGTCGGGCAAGCTGTTCGGCGGTGCGTCCTCGGAACTGAGCACCCGCGCCGTCGGCTCCTACAGTTTCGAATCCACGCTGACTCCGCAGTCCGGCGGGTACCGCCTCGACGGGGTGAAGTTCTACAGCACCGGGTCGCTGTACTCCGATTTCATCCGGGTCTCCGCCAACCTTCCGGACGGAAAGGCGCTCAGCGCCATCGTGCCCGCCGACCGCGCGGGGATCGTCCACGAGGACGACTGGGACGGAATCGGCCAGCGTCACACCGGCAGCGGGACGACGGTGTTCGAGAACGTCGCCGTCGCCGAGTCCGAGACCCTGCCGTTCCGGGGTGGCGACGAGGAGACCCGGCCGCGTCAGGCGCTTCCTCAGCTGTACCTGCACGCGATCGCGGCGGGCATCCTCCGCGCCGTCACGACCGAGGCGGCCGCGCTCGTCCGCGGCCGCAAGCGCAGCTTCGTGTTCGCTGTGGCCGAGGAACCACGGCACGACCCGCAGTTGCTCGAGGTGATCGGAACGCTGTCGGCGGCGGCCTTCGCGGCGGAGTCGGTGGTCCGCGCGGCCGCCGCAGCCCAGGATGTGGCCGCCGACGTCGCTCGCACGTCCGGGGTCGACGCCCGGCTCGAGCAGGACGCCGCGGTCCTGGCCGCCAAGGTGAAGGTGTCCATCGAGGACGTCGCGCTCCGGGCCGCCACCCGGCTGTTCGAGGTGGGCGGCGCCTCGGCCACCCGGGAGTCGGCGCACCTGGACCGGCACTGGCGGAACCTGCGAACCCTGTTCTCCCACAACCCGACGGTGTACAAGGCGCGGGTGATCGGCGACCTCGTGGTCAACGAGACACCGCTCCCCGACACCGGATTCTTCTGATTCGGAAGGCAATGCCGTGAGTAGCTCCCGACGCCAACTGGTGCTCAACGTGAACGTGCTCGACGTGGGCATCGCCCCCGGGGCGTGGACGCTCGACGACGTGCACGCCCACTCGTTCGTCGATCTCGACCACTTCACCGCGGTCGCGCGGATCGCCGAGCGCGGCACCCTCGACGCGTTTTTCCTCGCCGACGGTCCCGGCTTCTGGGAGAACCCCCGGGTGAAGCCGACCCGGGCGCTGGAACCGTCGGTGATCCTGGCGGCCGTGGCGACGGCCACCGAGAATCTGGGTCTGATCGGGACCGCCTCCACCACGTTCAACGACCCGCGCGATCTCGCCGAACGCTTCCTCTCCCTCGACTACCTCAGCGGCGGTCGGGTGGGGTGGAACGTGGTCACCACGTATTCGCCAACGGCCGCAGCCAATTTCGGCTTCGACCAGATCCCGGACCGCGACTACCGCTACCGCCGTGCCGAGGCGTTCGTCGGCGTGGTCACCGCGCTGTGGGAGAGCGCCCGCAGCGGTGTCCCGGTGTCGCACCACAGCGAGTTCTTCGACGTCGACGGCGTGCTGCGGGCGCCGGCGTCGGAGCAGGGGCAACCGCCGCTCGTGCAGGCGGGCGGATCGCCCGCCGGGCGTGAGCTCGCCGGACGCACTGCGCACGGCGTGTTCTCCGCAGAACTGACGCTCGACTCCGCACGCAGGCACTACAAGCACGTCAAGGACGTGGCCCGGGCGGCAGGCCGCAACCCGGACGACGTGAAGATCCTGCCCGGGCTGATCACCGTCATCGGCTCGACGGAAGCGGAGGCCGTCGCACGCCACGAGCAGCTCCGCGAACACGTCCCCGCCCGGTTCGGCTGGGACCGGCTGAGTCTGACCCTCGGCGTCCCGCTCGCGGACCTCGACCTCGACCGGCCGATCCCGCAGTCGCTGCTGGACGGGCCGCCCGACCCGGCGACGTTCTCGGGTTCCCTCGGCTTCCGCGAATCGGTGGTCGGGCTGGCCCGTGAGCGGAACCTGACCGTGGCCCAGCTTCTGCGCGAGTTGAACGGCGGCGGCGGGCACCGAGCCGTCATCGGCACCCCGGAACAGGTGGCCGACACCATCGAGGCGTGGTTCCGCGCCGAGGCGGCCGACGGATTCAACCTCATGCCTGACGCGTTCCCGTCCGGCCTCGACACCTTCGTCGACGAAGTGGTGCCCCTGCTGCGCAAGCGGGGACTCTTCCGCCACGAATACGCGGAGACGACCCTGCGCGACCGCTTCGCGGTGCCGCTTCCCGAATACGGCGCCGCGCAGTCGGCCTGACTGCGTCCAGACGGTAAGGAGGCCTGGTGAATTCACCGCGGTCGGGGTCGCAGGCGGTCGAACGGGCGATCGCGGTCCTCGCCTGCTTCGAGGGCGGCGCCACCGACCTGACGGTCAGCGCGCTCGCCGCCCGCACCGGATTGGCCGTCAGCACCGCGTACCGCATCGTGCAGGCCCTCGTCCGCGGCGGATTGCTCGAACGCGACGAGCACACCGACTGCTACCGCGTGGGGCCGAGCCTGATCTCCCTCGCCGTGCCGTCGCTGGGGCGGCACGACGCCGAAGCGTTCGCCCCGCACCTGTATTCGCTCGCCGCGCGGGTGAAACTGACCGCCTCCCTCTCGGTCGCGAAGGACGATGTCGCGGTCACCGTCTTCTCCGCGCGCCCACCGGAACGGTTCTGCACGCATCAGCTGCCCGGTGTGCGTCAGCCGCTGCAGACCAGCGCGATGGGGATGGCGATTCTGGCGTTCGGCACGGCGTCCGCCCGGCGAGGCAGTTCGGTGCCGGCGTCCTCGAGCCTCGAACAAGTCCGGCGGCGGGGGTACGCCGCAGCCTTCGCCGCCGAGAACCGGGACGTGCTCGCCGTCGCGGTTCCCGTTCTCGACGCCGACGGACGGCCCCGCGGCGCGCTGGGAGTCCAGGCGCTCCGCCGTCGACTCACCGACGATCTGGTGCGGGAGATCGTGCCACCGATGCGGGGCGTCGCGGCGCGGATCGGTGCCGGCGCCGGAACCGCATTTCCCGCATTCCGGTAGGGAAAAACTCAGGGTGAACCTTTTTCGCATTGTGAAAAAAGCGTTGTAGCAACGTGGTTCGGGATTCGATGATGATCGCGACGTATCGATTCAGCCCGAAACTCAGGAGTACCCATGACCCTCACCACCGCAGCGCCCACCGACTCGGATCGGTCCGCCGACACCGCGCTCGAGGTCCGTCCCGTCGCCGGGCACATCGGCGCCGAGATCTCCGGGCTCGACCTCCGGAAAGAACTGGCCGACAACGAGGTAACGCAGGTCCGCGACGCCCTGCATCGCTACAAGGTGCTGTTCTTCCGCGACCAGGAGATCGGGCACGCCGAACAGATCGCGTTCTCCCGCAAGTTCGGTGACGTGACGCCGTCGCACCCGTACGACGACGAAGCACCCGAGGGCTTCCCGCAGATCCTCGCCGTCGACAGCCGCAAATACGAGAAGCGGTTCGGGCGCAAGAAGTACAGCTACGACAACAAGTGGCACACCGACGTCACAGCGCTGATCAACCCGCCGGCAGGCACGATCCTGCGCGCGCACCTCGTCCCGGAGCAGGGCGGCGACACCCAGTGGACGAACCTCGTCGCCGCCTACGAGGGTCTGCCGGAGTCGCTGAAGCGCCTCGTCGACGGCCTCCGCGCCGAGCACCGGTTCGGCGGCAGGCACCCGCAGTGGGCCGAGGACAGCAGCTACGCCCAGAAGACGCGGGAGAACCCGCTGGTCACCGAACACCCCGTGGTCCGGGTGCACCCGGTGACGGGGGAGCGTGCCCTGTTCGTGACGCCCGGGTTCACCGCCCGGATCGTCGGAGTGTCGCCGTCCCAGAGCGACCGCCTGCTGGACCTCCTGTTCGCCGAGGTGACGAATCCCGCCTACACGGTGCGCTTCCGGTGGGCGCCGGGCAGCCTCGCGTTCTGGGACAACCGCGCCACCGCGCACCTCGCACCCACCGACCTCGACCACCTCGACGTCACCCGGGTCCTGTACCGCACCACCCTCGAGGGCGACGTTCCCGTCGGCCCCGACGGCAAGGAATCCACGTCCATCGCCGGTGCCGCGTTCCGCGGCGAGAAGTAGGCGGCTCCGCCGCCCGTGCGCCTTTCTGGTTGCTCCAGCTACCGGAAAGGCGCACGACTCTATCCAGGAGACAAGAAATGACAGTTATCGACGACCGTCCCGGCGTCGCCACCGCACTCCGGATCGCCCCCATCGCCGGCTATATCGGCGCCGAGGTCAGCGGTGTGGATCTCGCGGATGACCTGGACGAGGCCACCGCCGCACGACTGCGGCAGGCGTTGCTCGACCACAAGGTGCTGTTCTTCCGCGACCAACCGCTCGACCACGCGGCGCAGATCCGGTTCTCCCGGCACTTCGGGAAGGTGACACCCGCCCATCCGTACGACTACAACGCCCCCGAGGGCTACCCGGAAATCCTGGAGGTGGACAGCCGCAAGTACGCCGCCCGCGGCGGGGCCCGCAAGTACAGCTACGCGAACTTCTGGCACACGGACGTGTCGGCGCTGGTGAACCCGCCGGCGATCACGTTCCTGCGGTCGGAACTGGTGCCGGACGTCGGGGGCGACACCACCTGGACCAATCTCGCGGCGGCGTACGCGAATCTGCCCGAATCGTTGAAGTCGTTCGTGGACGGCCTACGCGCCGAACACCGCTTCGGGGGACGGCAGAAGCGGTGGGAGGCGGGCAGTGACGCGGAACAGAACGTCACCACCAAGCCGATCGTGACGGAGCATCCGGTGGTCCGCGTGCATCCCGAGACCGGTGAGCGGGGGCTGTTCGTCACCCCCGGCTTCACGAGCCGCATCCTCGGTGTCTCCCCGGCGCAGAGCGACCGGATCCTCGACCTGCTGTTCGAGGAGGTCACCAACCCGGCGTATACCGTCCGAGTTCGCTGGCAGAACAACAGCATCGGGGTGTGGGACAACCGCATCACCGCGCACCTCGCACCGGCGGATCTCGATCACCTCGACGTCGTGCGGGTGCTGTACCGCACCACCGTCGAGGGTGATGTTCCCGTCGGCGTCGACGGTCAGCCGTCGCGGTCGGTGGCCGGCAGCGCGTTCCACGGCGCCGACTGAGCCAGGGGGACGACATGAGGGCTGAGTCGCCGATCGGGTTGCGCCGTAACAGGTCGTTCGCCGCCGCGGTGCTGGTCGCGGCCGTGGCGCTGGTAGTCGCGGCGTGTGGTGGGTCGTCGTCGGGCGGCGGAACGACAGCGGACGGCAAGACGGTGCTGCGGTACGAGGGCAGCCCGGCCAGTGTCACCTTCCCCGAGCTCGCGGAGGATCTCGGATACTTCGAGAAGGTGCAACTGGAGTGGCTGGGGGACACGACGAGTGGTCCGCAGAGCATCCAGTCCGCGGCCACCGGGGAGACCGACTTCGGGGCGGCCTTCAACGGCGCCATCGCCAAACTCGTCGATGCCGGGGCGCCGCTGACCGGCGTCGTGTCGGTCTACGGTTCGGACGGCGACACCGAGGCCGACAGCTTCAACGGCTACTACGTCCTCGACGGCAGCCCCATCCGGTCGGCCCGCGATCTGATCGGGAAGAAGGTGGGCATCAACACCCTCGGCGCCTACCACGAGTACGTCATCAAGGAATGGCTGTTCCGTGCCGGCCTGACCAACGACGAGATCAACCAGGTCGAGCTGACCGTGGTGCCGCCGAACAACACGGAACAGGCACTGCGGTCGGGGCAGATCGACGTGGGGAATCTCGGGGGGATCGTCAAGGATGCCGCACTCGGCCGGGGTGGGTTGACGCCGCTGTTCACGGATGTCGATCTCACCGGCCCGCTGGGGATCGGAGCCGTGGTGTTCCGGAACGACTTCATCTCGAAGAACGAGGACTCCGTCCGCGACTTCGTGCAGGGCGTCGCGCGCGCCGTGCGGTGGACGCAGACGGTGCCGAAGGAGGAGGTGGTCGATCGCTTCGTGAAGATCGTCGAGGGTCGTGGCCGGAACGAGTCCACGGAATTCGTTCGGCAGTGGAAGAGTGCCGGCGTGCCCGCGGCCGGGGGAGTGATCGATCCCGGGGAGTTCCAGATCTGGATCGACCAGGGGGTGCGGTTGGGGGTGCTGAAACCGGGCGGAACGACGGCGGAGGGCCTGTTCACCAACGAGTACAACCCGTACGCGAACGGCACGTATCCGCCCGGCAGCGACGCCGACGGAAACCCGGTGGTCGCCGCAGGCTGAGCGGCTCCGCCGCCCGTGCGTGGTCAGCGAGTCCCTACACTCGCCGGCCACTCACGGGCTGTGGAGTGCCCGGCGGACGGCGTCGGCGAACGCGGCGTGGTCGTGGATCAGCCAGCCGTGGCCGCCGGTGACGGTGTGCACCGGCGGATTGCGCAGCGCGTGCCGCAGCGACTCGAAACTGGCGAGCGGGATCATCCGGTCGCCGCGGCCCCAGACGAGCGACACCGGGAGGCCGCGGTCGGCGAGGACGCCGAGTTCCCGGCGCAGGTCAGCCCGCCTGGCCAGGTGCGCGGTGCGCCAGACCGCACCCGGATCCCGCACCGTGTTGGGCAGGAAACCGTTGACCAGCGATGCCGTCGTGTGGGCTATCGACCGGATCGACAGCGCCTCGCCCAGCATCGACGCGCCCCAGTCCCACAGTGGTCGCTCGCCGATGGGCCGGGTGTGCCAGCCGTCGGACGACCAGGCGCCGCCGCCGACCGAATTGACCAGAACCAGGCGGGCGACCCGCTCCGGAAGGTCGTGGGCGGCCTGGATGGCGACGCCGCCGCCGAAGGAGTGGCCGACCAGGGTGACCGGTTCGCTGATTCCCGCGTCGTCGAGGAACCGTCCGAGCCAGGCCGCGTAACCGGCGAAGGTGCGGTCCTCGGGCGCATGGTCGGGAGTGCCGCCGAAGCCGGGGAGCGTCGGCGTGACGACGCGATGCCCCTGCTGAGCGAGCATTGCCAGGCTGCGGCCGTACACCTGCGGGGTGAGTCCCCATCCGTGCAGGAAGACGACGGGCGCGCCAGCACCCACGACGGTGAGGGTCGTGGCGTCCGCACGTGCGGGTTCCCCGAAGATCTCGGGTTCAGAGTTCTGGGTCAGTGACACGCACACAGCGTGGACGACGGGGATGCCGTCGGTAACGGGCTGAATTACCCGAACGCATACCTGTTTCCGGGGTTTCGTGCCGGACCGGTCGGTTCGATATAGAATCGTTATGTACCTGTATTGCAAAAACAGGTATGTGTATGGGCCATTCGGCCGTTGCCCGCTGAGTCCGTGACCGGGATGTTATCTAACGTCTCGTCCGAACGGCACGGATGCCGCCGGACCCTCAAAAATTGAAGGACTCAGCTCAATGGCCAAGCATAGATTGCGTCGGGGCAATCGTCTGCAGTTTTCGACCGGCGGTCTTCTGATCGCCGCCGGTGTGGGAGTGGGAGCGTTCCTGCTTCCCGTCGCTCCCGCTGCAGCGGAGCCGATCACCATCCCAGGAATTGGGACGTTCGAGGTCCCGGGTGTACCGCCCGTACCTCCGGTTCCGTCCGCTCCGGCTCCGAACCCCGGGCCCCTGCCGGGACCGCTCCCGGCCCCGCCGGCGATGCCGTCCACCCATGGCAGCCAGGCTCTCGCCGCCGCCGAGTCGAAGATCGGCTCGCCGTACGTCTGGGGCGCCACCGGGCCGAACTCCTTCGATTGCTCCGGCCTCGTGCAGTGGGCGTACAAGCAAGCGGGCATCTCGGTGCCCCGTACCACCTACGACCAGTTGAACGGAGGATCGCCCGTAGGCAAGGGCAACCTGCAGCCGGGTGACCTGGTCCTGTTCAACGGGGCGGAGCACGTCGGGCTCTATGCCGGCAACGGCACGGTCGTCCACGCGCCCACCGCCGGGCAGCCCGTCAAGCAGTCGCCGCTCGATTCGATGCCGTTCTACGCGGCGCGCCGCTACTAGGCGGCTCCGCCGCCCGTGCGCCTTTCTGGTAGTCAGAGCTACCAAAAAGGCGCACGGGGCGCGAAGCGCCCTACGAGTTCCGGATCAGATCCGACGCCCGCTCACCGATGAGGACCGACGGTGCGTGGGTATGCCCGCGGATGATGGCGGGCATGATCGACGCGTCCGCGACCCGCAGTTTGTCGACCCCGCGAACCCGCAGGTCGGGTGTGACGACACTCGCGTCGTCGTTGCCCATGCGGCACGTCCCGACCGGGTGGTAGAGCGTGTGCGCGTTCTCCTGCAGTGCCCGCTCGAGGATCTCGTCGATCGGGGTGCTCGGCTCCACGGCCGGGCGAATCAGATTGCCGAGCCGCGACTTCAGCGCCGGCGCCGACGCGAGGGCGTCGCACAGGCGCAGTCCCTCGAGCATCGCCCGTCGGTCGACTCCGCCGCTGTCGCTGAGATAGCGGGGATCGATGATCGGCTTGGCGAGGGGGTCCGCCGACTTCAGCGAGATCTCGCCGCGACTCTCGGGTTTGACGAGGATGGTGCCGATCACCGCGGCGTGCCCGGTCGCCGGGATGAGGCCCTCGTCGAAGAACGGCGCCGGCCCGAAGATCATCTCGAGATCGGGCAGGGCCAGATCGTCCCGGCTGCGCGTGAAACCGTACGCCTCGGCCACATTCGACGTCAGCATGCCGCGTCGGCGGGTCAGGTAGTTGAGCAGTTCCGGGATCTTCTCCGCAGCAAACAGCGAGTCTGAGTCGACGCTGTAGCCGAGGAACGACACCAGGTGGTCGAGCAGGTTCTTCCCGACCTCCGGCAGGTGCTGCTGCACCGCGATGCCGTGCGCCCGCAATTGCGCCTCGTCGCCGATGCCCGACAGCATGAGGAGTTGCGGGGAGTTGATCGCCCCGCCGGCGAGGATCACTTCCTTCGCGGCGCGGACAGTGCGCCGCACCCCGTCCTTCTCGTATTCGACGCCGACGGCGGCGGAGCCCTCGAACAGCACCCGGGTGGCCTGGGCGCCGGTGAGGACGGTGAGGTTCTTCCGCTTCAGCGCCGGCCGCAGGTAGGCGTCGGCCGTGCTCCACCGCGCGCCCCGCTTCTGCGTGACCATGGTCTGTGAGAAACCCTCGGGTCGAGTGGTGTTCGCCCGCTCGACGGGATACCCGGTCTCCTCGGCGGCCGCGAGGAACGACGCGGTGAGGGCGCGGGGGCTCCGCTGGTGCGAGACGACGATCGGTCCGCCGATGCCGCTGTCGGCGTCCGACGCGTCCTGGACGTTCTCGATGCGGCGGAAGTATTTGACCACTTCCCTGAACGACCAGGTGTCGTCGGAGAGTTCGGCCCACTCGTCGTAGTCGGCCGCGAATCCGCGCACCCACATCATCGCGTTCATCGACGACGAGCCGCCGAGCATCTTGCCGCGCGGCCAGTAGATGGTGCGACCGCCGAGCCCGGGTTGCGGTTCCGTCAGGTAGTCCCAGTCCAGTTCGCTGCGAAACAGTTTCGAGAAGGCGGCGGGGATGTGCGCGAACTTGTCCTTGTCCTCACCGCCGGCCTCGAGGACCACGACCTCGCTGCCGGAGTCGGCGCTGAGCCGGTCGGCGAGCACCGCACCTGCCGAACCCGACCCCACGATCACGTAGTCGGCCACAGACAGTTCCTGATTCATCGTTCATCTCCACTTCGACGGGGTGACGGGACGAGGACGCGCAGCCCTCACCCGCGCAGCGCGGACGCGAAGATCGCCGGCAGCCGGGTCCATGAGGGTGCACCGGCAAATCCTGTCAGCGATCGGCCCGTCGTGGCGGCGGTTCGGTTGGTGACGAACCACGGGGGCTTGGGCGAGATGGACATCTCGCGGTTCAGGATGGACCGCGGCGACGGACGGAACGGGCCGCGGACGACGGTGCGCTCGGGCCGGTCGATGAGGAGCGCGTTGTGCACCACGCCGATGCCGCTCTGCACGTCGTTCAGGGTGTGGCCGGGGAAGGCTCCCCAGGTGGCGGTGGCGGTGAGGTAGCCGACGCCGGTCCACGCGTTGACGGCGATGGTTCCGTAGCGGAGGCTCTCGAGCAGGGAGTCGAACTCGGCGCCCATCTCGCGGATGGTCTGCGGCGCCGCGACGATGTTGATGCCGAGGGTGCCGACGAAGTCCGCGTTGACGAGGTCGGCGGCGTGGGCCGCGAACTCGGCGCCGCCGTGGGGAAGGTCGATCACGCCGAGCACCGGGGCGAAGTACTCGGTCTGCAGCAGCGGGGTGTAGGCGCCGGGCTCGAGATCGGTGACCAGGACGCGTCCGCCGTTCTCGCCGAGGCGGGCCGCGGTGGGGAACGACGCGACGGCGCCGGCGACCCGGGAGTCGCTGCCGGGGTAGTACGCGGCGCGTTCCGGCGCCGTGTCGAGCGCCTCCTTCAGGGCGGCCACGAACTCGTCGCGCTGCTTCCACTCGGACGACACGACCACCGCCTGCGACGCGACGCAATTGTAGCCGCCGTTGTGCAGTCGTTGCGTCGCAATGTGTTCGGCCTGGAACTTGATGTCGGCGCGGCTCCATTCGCCGGGCAGCACGATGGTGGGGGACACGCCGCCCAGTTCACTGGAGATGGCCTTGCCGAGGAGGGGGTCGTTCGCGGCCTTGCGCCGCGCACCGTCCTCGCCGGTCCCGAACACGATCGCGTCGTGGGTGAGCGCGCTGCCGGTCATGTGCACGTGGTCGACGAGGTCGTGGTGCACCAGATACGTTCCGACGTCCGCGCCGCCGGTCAGCAACCGGACCGCGCCGATCGAGATGAGCGGTTCGAGGACCCGCGTCAGCACGGGCAGCAGGCGGTCGGTGACGGGGTTGAGCTTGAGTGCGACGACGCGGTTGTGCGCGATCAGTTCGTACAAGGTGTCGAGCGGGGCGATCGAGGTGATGTTGCCAGCGCCCAGGACCACGCCGACGCCCTGCGTCCGCGACGGGTCCCGCTGGGCTAGGCCGGCGTCGCGCTGTGCCGTCGCACGATCGATTCCCGGCTGCAGCCACACGTCCGCGCTGAATCCGCTGAGCAGCAACCGGTCGAAGATGTTCAGGGGCAACGCCTTGACGGTGGTGCGGCCGCCCGGCGCAGTGCCGAACGTGGCGCCGTCCAGTGGGCTGGTGCCGGCGTCGAGTTTCGCCAGGCTTGCGGACAGTGCCGCGGTGCCGGTGGCCAGCGGGTACGGTCCGGACATCCATTCCTCGCCGACCAGCGGCGACTTCGGGTCCAGGCCCTTGATCGCGACCGCGGCGTCCACCCAGTCGGCGGCATGCTGCACCGTGAGGTCGTGCACCTTGTCGAGGAGTGTCCTGCGGTCGGTGAGGGAGAGGTCGGCCCAGGTCTTCTCGCCCTCGGCGAGGTCGGTGAGGGCAGCGTCGACCTCAGGGTGCGGCGAGGTGGCCTCGGGTTCTGAAGTGCTCACGGTGGACAGCTCCGCTCGAGTCGAGTACATGGTGGACCGCGCCACAAAACTGTGGCGTAGAACACCGATTCTCGTCCCCGATCCGGGCGCCGCGCCATAGGCAGCGGCTGTCAATGTGCCCACCGGGGCTATGCCGTCGCACAAAAAGGGGATGGCGCCGATTACGTCCGGTGGATAGTCTTGCCCGATGACTGTCAGCCCGGATGTCGCGCCGTCGCCCACCGATCTTCTGGGCTCCATGCTGGAGTCGGTGGACCAGTTGTCCGAGGAACTCGTCTCGCGCATCCTGTCGGCCGAGCACGGCTACGTCGAGGCGACCCTCCTCACCCCGGAGCAGTTGTACGCGGCATGCGTCGACAACCTCACGGCGATGCTGGGCAACCTCGCGGGCAGTGCGCCGATCCGGCTGGAGGCGGCGCGTGCGGCCGGACAGTTGAAGGCCGAACAGGGGGTGCCGCTCGCGGCGCTGCTCCACGCGTTCCGGCTCGGTGGCCGTCTGATCTGGGACGAACTGATGAACCGCTCGGATGGCCGCGCCACCAACGCGCTGCTCGACATGGCCGCCCAGGTGTGGGCGCTGGTGGACGTCTACTCGGACAGTGCCGCGGAGGCTTACCGGGAGACCGCCGACCTGCGCGCCCGCGAGGACGCCGAGTCGCGGGGCCGGCTGATCCGCACCCTCTTCGGTGACCATGCCGCCAACCCGGCAGGCGCCGCCGACGCACTCCGCACGTTCCGGATTCCGGAGAACAGCACGTTCCTCGTGGTGTCCGTCGAGGCGGCGGCGTCCCCGTCCGCCGCGGACGTCGTCCAGTCGGACCTTCGCGGTGCGGGGGTCGACTCGGTGTGGGACTCGGAGGTCGACGGCCGGGTCGGGCTGCTGTGGGCCGCCACCACCGAGGTCCTCGATTCGGCGCTGGTCGTCCTCGGCCGCACCGGTCACGGACGGATCGGGGTCAGCTCGGCGTTCGGACGCCCGGGTGGGACGAGCCGGGCCGTGGAGCAGGCGCGGATCGCCCGCCGCTGCGCGGGTCACGGCGGGTGCACCGTCACCCGCTACGAGTCGGTGCCGGTGTCGCTGCTGCTGGTCAGTGTTCCCGACGCCGGGAAGCTCGCGTCGAACCAGATCCTCGGACCGGTGCTCGCCCTGCCCGCGGAGGAACAGGAAAGCCTCCTCGCCACCCTCGACGCCTGGTTCTCCTGCCGCGGCTCCACCACCGCGGCGGCCACCCAGTTGCACTACCACCGCAACACCGTCCTGTACCGGCTGCGCCGAATCCACACCCTCACGGGACGCGATTTCTCCGACCCCATCGACGCCGCCGAACTGTACGTCGGACTGCGGGCGCACCAGCTGCTCGGTTCGTAGAAGCCGCGCGGGCTGCGGCGCGCGGACATCAGAATTGCCGGTTGGCGAGGACCGGCAGTGTCTCGCGGACCTGCGTCACCAGGGTGGTGTCGATGTCGACCGTCAGTAGTCCGGGTCCGGAATCGAGTTGTCCGAGAACGACTCCCGTAGGGGAGCTGACGATGCTGTGACCGACTCCGAGCGGCGTGGTTCCCTGGACGTTCTCGCCGGACGCTGCGGGGTCTGCCTGGTCGCAGGCGGCGACGAAGGTGGTCGAGTCCAGTGCCCTTGCGCGGGCGAGCAGCGTCCACTGGTCGATCTTGCCTTGTCCTGCACCCCAGGACGCGGCGACAACGGTCAGCGCCGCGCCGCGGTCGGCGAGCGTCTGGAACAGGCCGGGGAATCGGATGTCGTAGCAGGTGGCGAAGCCGACGCCGACTCCGTCCACGGAGACCACGAGCGGGTCGGCGCCCGGTGCCACGGTGTCGGATTCGGCGAAGCCGAAGGCGTCGTAGAGGTGGATCTTGTCGTAGTGGGTGTCGACGCCGCCTCCGGTGACGAGCAGTGTGTTCCGCACCCGCCCATCGCCGGACGGTGTGAACATCCCGGCGACGACGGTGATTCCGGCCCGGGCGGCGCACCCGCGGACGGCGTCGGCCCACGGGCCGTCGAGCGGTTGCGCGACGCTCGCGAGCGGTCCGCCGAACCGCTGCATGGTTGCCTCCGGGAACACGACGAGCCGGGCGCCCGCGTCGACGGCCGCGGACACCTGC
Organism: Rhodococcus sp. NCIMB 12038; assembly: GCF_002165735.1. Taxonomy (NCBI): domain Bacteria; kingdom Bacillati; phylum Actinomycetota; class Actinomycetes; order Mycobacteriales; family Nocardiaceae; genus Rhodococcus; species Rhodococcus sp. NCIMB 12038. Next base: position 169,676 of record NZ_NHML01000010.1, on the reverse strand, counting down.
TTCTCCATGGATTCGAGGTTGGCCTCGGGGTCCATGGAACTGGTGATCTGGGCAAGGCTGAGGCGGAGCATCATATTATTTCTCCTAGCTGCGAGAACATTGGTGTATACATACTGTATGCAACAAATGGATGGGGTCGACGGTCCGACTGCCGAGTTGTCGGGTCGGGAGAAGGCGTACCTGTATGTGCGGGACCAGGTGCTGACGTCACCGGCGGCTACGGGTTCGTTCCTCAGCGAACAGGATCTCGCGACGAAGGTCGGGGTCTCCCGCACGCCGGTCCGCGAAGCCCTGCTGATGCTGCAGGCCGAGGGCCTCGTCGAGATGGTGCCCAAGCGGGGCGCGCACGTACCCGCGATGTCGGGCCGCCAGATCACCGAGTTGATGGAGCTGCGCGGCGTTCTCGAACGACATGCCGCGAGTCGGGCACTGACCTCCGGGCGAGTTCCCCTCGAATCGATGCGCGCCGCGCTCGCCGAGCAGGAAACCTTCGCGACCGGCGCGAGCGTCGACGCTGCTCGCGCGTTCATCGACTGGGACGGCCGTTTTCATCAGGTTCTCATCGATTCGGCAGGCAGTGAGCTGCTGTCCAACACCTATGCCGGACTGCGTGCGCGTCAGCTCCGAGTCGGTTTGACGGCCCTGTTCAGTGCCTCGGACCGTCAGCACAATGTGTGCGCCGAGCACCAGGCGATCATCGACGCACTCGAGGTCGGCGACGAAGGCCTGGTGCACGAGAAGATCAACAGTCATCTCGAGGTTACTCTGCAGATCCTGTTGCGCGCCTAGCATTCTCGGCCGACAGTAACGCGTAGTGCTCGTCTTCGGTGGGGTCGGGGTTGCGTCCGAGTGCGAGGCCGAGCAGGGTCAGCGCTCCGACGATCAGCACGTAGATCGCGATCGGCACCCAGCTGTCCGTCTTACTCAACAGGTACGTGAAGATCAGCGGTGCCATGGCGCCGCCGAACACCCCGGCGATGGTGTAGGCGAGCGAGCTGCCGGTCGAGCGCAACGGGACCGTGAACTGTTCGGTCACGAATGCCGCCTGCGGTCCATACATGAACGAATGGAATCCGAGTCCGACGACGACACCGAGGATGAGCAGCGGAAACGAGCTGCCGCCGATGACGACGAAGAACAGGGCGCTCCAGGCGACGCCGCCGACGGCGGCGATTGCGTAGACCAGGCGCCGGTTGATGCGATCCGATATTGTGCCGGCGAGGGGGATCAGGCCGAGTTGGAATGCCGAGCCGATCAGGATGGCCGCGAGAACTTCCCCGCGGTCGAAGCCGAGTTTCCTGGTGCCGTAGGTGATCGCGAAGACGGTGAACAGGGCGTAGATCACGTCCGGGGCGATGCGGGACAGGATGGCGGCGATCAGCGGCCTGGCCTGCGTCTTGAACACGTCGCTGATGGGCGCCTCGGCGCGCTCGCCGGATTCCTGCAGCGCCTTGAAGACGGGGGTGTCTTCGAGCTTCAGCCGAATCCAGAGGCCGAAGCCGACCAGGAGGGCGGACATCAGGAACGCGAGACGCCATCCCCAGGATTCGAACTGGGCCTCGGTCATCGAGATCGTGAGTAGGGCGAGCACGCCGTTGGCCATCAAGTTGCCTGCGGGAGGGCCGATCTGGGCCGCTGAGGACCAGAAGCCACGTTGGCGTGGGTTGCCGTACTCGCTCGACAGCAGCACTGCACCACCCCACTCGCCGCCGACGGCCACGCCCTGTGCGAATCGGAGTACGACGAGAATGGCGGGCGCCGCGACGCCGATGCGGTCGTAGCCGGGAAGCAACCCGATGGCGAATGTGGTCACGCCGATCAGGAGCAGGGTGATGACGAGCAGTTGCTTGCGTCCGATGACATCCCCGAGCCGTCCGAAGACGAAGCCGCCGATCGGTCTCGCCACGTAGCCGACCGCGTAGGTGGAGAACGCGAGCAGGGTTCCCGTCAGGGGATCACTGTCCGGGAAGAAGATCTGCGGGAAGATCAGTGCGGCCGCCGCCGAGTAGACCGCGAAGTCGTACCACTCCAGCGCGGTGCCGGTGAGGCTGGCGGCAAACGCTTTCGCCAGTCCCTTCTTGTCGACGGGTGCGGATCTGTCGGCATCGACGGAGGTGGACTCTCCGATCATGGCAACTCCTTGTGGGTTGAATTCTTGTCCCGCACGGCGCGGATGTCCCGTGTTCCAGGTCACCGTCGCCGTTGTACACAACATATACTTGCTGTATACAAGACGTATGCGCAACCCCTGAGGCGCAGAAAAAACGAGAAAGTAACAATCTGCCCTGATCGTCAGACTGAATCAGGGCCCGGAATACAGGAGTTTCCTCCCATGTCGCAGCTCACGTTCACCCTGCCGGACGGCACTGTCGAAAACGTCGCGGTCACCACCCTCCTCAACGCCGGTTATGCCGGACGGAACCAGGAGGAGGTCGCGTCCCATATCGCCGAGCTCGCAGAACTGGGCGTACCGGCACCGACCACGATCCCGGCGTTGTACCCCATCTCGCCCTACCTTGCCCAGCAGGCGACGACGGTGTCCGTTCAACACGGACGAACCTCGGGCGAAGCCGAGTGGGCGCTGGTCATCACGGACGACGACGTGCTGCTGACCGTCGCATGCGACCACACCGACCGCGACCTCGAGGTGCACAGCGTGGCGTGGAGCAAGAATGCGGCACCCGACGTTCTCGGGTCACGCGCGTGGCGGCTGTCCGAGATCGCCGACCGCCTCGACGACATCACCCTCTCGGCATGGGTCGGTCAGGGCGACGGCGAACCGTCCACCCTCATCCAGAGCGGAACGCTGGCCGATCTGCTCGCCCCGAAGTACTGGCTCGACGTCCTACGCGAGCGGGGCTTGCACAAGGCGGGCACCGTCCTCGTGTCGGGGACGATCTCGATGCGGCACGGTGTGGATCAATTCGCCGACGCATGGAAGGTCGAAATGCGGGACCCGTCCACCGGGGACGCGCTGACCTGCAGTTACCGCACGGTGCGGATGCCTGCGCCGATCGGCTGATCCGCGCCGACCTTCGGGAATCGGCACGCCGGGCTCGCCCGAGGACCGACAATATGGTGACTCGAGCAGGGGGCAGTGCCATGGAGTTCGTCGTAGGGAACGATTTCGGCCCCACCGACCGCATCGTCGGCTCGATCGTCGACATGGCCGGAATCTCCCGGGCGAAGGTGCTGCCCGCCTCGAGGTTGTCCACGTTCGTCGACGCCGGTGCGGGCGCCTCCCCGAGCTGGAGTGTGTTCTGCGTCGACGACCACCTCGCGTTCACGCCGTCGTTGTCCGTGGTGGGCGACCTGCGGCTGCGGATCGACGCCGGCGACGTGAGGAATCTGGGCGACGGCACGTACTGGGCGCCGGCGTGCCTCACCGAGCAGGACGGGACGCCGTCGCCTGCGTGCACCCGCGATGCGCTGCGGCGGGTGACGACGCGGCTGGCGGAGTCCGGGCTGAGCGCGCGCACCGGCCACGAGCTCGAGTTCACCCTGTTCGACGCGGCGACGGCCGAGGAATGGTCCGCGTACGGCCTGAATGCCGTTCTCGCACACGATGAATTCTTCGCACGACTGCTCGCCGCGGCGGCGACGGCCGAGCTGCCGATCGAACAGGTCCACGCCGAGGCCGGGCTCAACCAGTTCGAGGTGTCGCTCGCCCCCACCGACCCGGTCACGGCGGCCGATGACGCGGTGCTGGCCCGCGCACTGATCAGCCGGACCGCGCGGGCTCAGGGGCTGCGGGCGTCGTTCTCACCCATGCCCGTCGCGGGCGGTGCGGGAAACGGCGCCCACCAGCACGTGTCGTTCGCCGAGGGCGACCGGCCGATCCTGTCCGGAGGTCCGGGCCCGCACGGGCTGACGGCTGCCGGTGGCGCCGCGGTCGCCGGGATCCTGCGGGCGCTACCCGAGTTCACGGCGGTTCTTGCCGGGTCGGCGCTGTCGCATCTGCGGTTGCGTCCGGGGATGTGGTCGGGGGTGTCGCGCTGCTGGGGGCTGGAGAACCGCGAGGCCGCGGTCCGCCTGTGTACGGACACCGCCGGGAACCCGCACGGCGCGAACCTCGAGATCAAACCCGTCGACCCGTCCGCGAACCCGTACCTGGGCAGCGCCGCCATTCTCGGCGCCGCCCACGACGGCATCGCCGGCGCGTGTCCGCTCCCCGACGAGGTGTCGGTCGACCCGGCGGACCTCGCCGGCGCCCGCGCCGTCGACCTCCTCCCGACCCTGCCGTCCGACGTGCTGGGGGCATTCGAGTCCTCGGCGCTGGCGCGGGACCTGTTCGGTCCGCTGATCGTGGAAGCGCTGACCGCGGTCAAGCGCTACGAGCACACCGAATACCGGGACAAACCGGTCGACGAGGTCGCGCAACGCTTCCGGTACGCGTGGACGTCCTAGTTCGAGCGTTACAGCGCCTTGAGTTCCTCGGTGACCTCGGCGACCGACTTCTTGGCATCACCGAAGAGCATCGAGGTGCCCTCGGCGAAGAACAGCGGGTTCTCGATACCGGCGAAACCGGAGTTCATCGAACGCTTGAGCACGACGACGGACTTCGACTGGTCGACGTTGAGGATCGGCATCCCGTGAATCGGTGAACTCGGATCGTTGCGCGCCGCCGGGTTGGTGACGTCGTTCGCGCCGATCACCAGGGTGACATCGGTGCGAGCGAATTCGTCGTTGATGTCGTCCATTTCCTTCATCGCGTCGTAGGAGACATCCGCCTCGGCAAGAAGAACGTTCATGTGACCGGGCATCCGGCCGGCGACGGGGTGAATCGCGTATTTGACCTCGACGCCCCTCGTTTCGAGCAACTTCGCCATGTCCTTGACGGCGTGCTGGGCCTGCGCGACGGCCAATCCGTATCCGGGTACGACGATGACCTGGTTGGCGTAGGCCATCTGAATTGCGGCGTCAGCGGCCGACGTCGCCTTGGCCGTGCGCACGACGCCGTCCGATGCTGCCACCTCACCGCCGCCGCCACCGAAGCCACCGGCGACGATGGCCGGGATGGACCGGTTCATGGCCCTGGCCATCAGATTGGTCAGGATGGTGCCCGAAGCACCGACGATCATGCCGGCGACGATCATCGCCTGGTTGTTCAGTGCCAAACCTGCTGCAGCGGCTGACAACCCGGTCAGGGCATTGAGCAGTGAGATGACAACCGGCATGTCGGCGCCGCCGATCGGCAGGACGACCATCAGACCGAGGATGCCCGAGAGCACCAGAACCCCCACGATCCACAGCGAGCCGGTCGGGCCGACCGGCGAGATCGCCCGGATCCCGATGACCACCGAGAACGCGACCGCGGTGACGAGCAGCAGAGCATTGAGCGGCTGCTGGAGCTTACCGATTCCGATCGGACGACCGGGCAGGGTTTCCTGCAGCTTCAGGAACGCGATCACACTGCCCCAGAACGAGATCGAGCCGATCACCGCGGCGAAGAGCGATGCGACGACGATGTGGACTGTCGGCGATTCGCCGTGCTGGAATGCGGTGAACCCGTCCGAGTCCAGGAACTCCGCGTACGCGATCAACGCGACCGTGCCGCCGCCGACACCGTTGAACAGCGCGACCAACTGCGGCATTGCCGTCATCTTCGTGCGCAGCGCCGGCGGAACACCCAACGCGACACCGATCACGAGGCCGGAGGCGATCAGGATCCAGTTCCCCATCTGCGCGTCGCGAATGGAGATCAGCGTCGCGACGACCGCGACGACCATGCCGACCGCGGCGATCTGGTTCCCGCGCACCGCGGTCTTCGGGCCCGTCAGACCCATGAGACCGTAGATGAACATCGCGAACGCGACGATGTACAAACCATTGACCAGGTATTCCATTACCGGTCATCATCCTTCGACACAGACGCGGCGGCCGGCTTGGCCTTGAACATCGCCAACATGCGGTCAGTGACCACAAAGCCGCCGACCACGTTCACGGTTCCGAAGACGAGCGCGACGAACAAGATGATCTGCAACCCGAGCGACGGCTCGTGCACCTTGCCCAGGACCACCAATGCGCCCAGCACGACGATGCCGTGGATGGCATTCGTACCCGACATCAACGGAGTGTGCAGGGTGTTCGGAACCTTGGAGATCACAGCGAAACCGACGAACCCGGACAGCACCAGGATCGCGATGTTCGCCAGAAGCGATGTGTACATCAGGCGCCCTTCGCTTCACGGGTGACGCACGCGCCGGCCAGAACCTCGTCGGAGAAATCGGGCGCGAGAGCACCGTCTACGAGCATCAGTTCGATCAGCGCGGAAATGTTCTTCGCGTACAACTCCGACCCGTGCTCAGGCATCGACGCCGGCAAGTTCAACGGCGAGCAGATCGTCACGCCGTGCTTGACGACGGTCTGACCCGGCTCGGTGAGCTCACAGTTGCCACCGGTTTCACCCGCGAGATCGACGACGACACTGCCGGGCTTCATTCCTTCGACAGCGGACGCGGTCACCAGACGCGGGGCGGGACGACCCGGCACCAACGCCGTGGTGATCACGACGTCGAAGCCTTTGATCGCATCCTCGAGAGCACGTTGCTGCTTCGCGCGCTCGTCGTCGGTCAGCTCGCGGGCGTACCCACCCTCACCGGCCGCGTCGATTCCGAGGTCGAGCCACTGCGCGCCCACCGACCGCACCTGGTCCGCGACCTCGGGGCGCACGTCGTATCCGGTTGCGCGGCCACCGAGACGCTTCGCCGTCGCCAACGCCTGCAGGCCTGCAACACCGACACCGAGCACCAGCACCGTCGCAGGCTTCACCGTGCCCGCGGCCGTGGTGAGCATCGGAAAGAACCTGGTCGACTCCGACGCCGCCAACAAAACAGCCTTGTATCCGGTCACGTTCGCCTGCGACGACAGCGCATCCATCACCTGGGCGCGCGAAATACGTGGAATCGCCTCCATGGCGTATCCCTCGATTCCGGCAGCCTCGAGCTCGGCAATCCGATTGTCCGCACTGCGCGGATTCAAGAAGCCGATCAGCCTCGTCCCCGCGCTGATCCGGCTGATCTCCTCCGTCGACGGAGGGGCCACCTTCACCACCACGTCGGCAGTCCACGGATCGCCGATCTTCGCCCCGGCCGCGGTGTACAGGTCGTCGGGAATCAGCGCCCCCAGACCGGCCCCGGACTCGACTACCACGTCGACGCCCTTGCCGATCAGAGCGGACACAATTTTCGGCACCAGAGCCACCCGGCGCTCACCGTCACTCGATTCTCGAGGAACACCGACCAGACACCTCCGACTACTGCCGCTCGAAACTTGACTCGAGTTCACATCTACACCTCGAAATATCTGGAAGACGGGCTGGGAAAACCGGGTGAGCGGTTGTGCTGCTGTCGAGTTCACCCGCGCCGAGCGAACCCGAGCGGGTCTCGGGATGTCGCGCCGCCCTCGACCGGGATCAGGCTGCCGGTGATGTAGCCGGCCGCCGGTGACAGCAGGAATCCGATGGTGCCTGCCACCTCGTACGCCTGCCCCAAGCGCTCGAGCAGAGCCTGCTTGAAGATCGATTCTGCTGCGGTCCCGCCGATCCGGTCGAGCGTCTCGACCATGCGGGCGGTTAGGAAGAACCCCGGGGTGACGCCGTTGACTCGCACGCCGGCCGGACCGTATGCGGCCGCGAGTTGCTTGATCCACGTGTTCAGCGCCGCTTTTGCGGGACCGTAACCGGGAGCGGACGGGCTGGCGTACTGGGACCACGAGCTGGAGACGAAGACGATGGAACCACCGCCGCTACGGGCAATCAGCGGACACAGCGCTTGCCCGAGAAGGAACGCGTGCCGGGTATTGACACGGAAGTCGTCCTCCCAGTCCGCCAAGGTGAACTCCGTCAACGGCTTCGGAGTCGTCCTGCCGACGACGTCGACAAACCCGTGAATCTCCCCGACCTCGTCTTTGATGAATTTCACGAGTTCCGCGACGCCGGACTCGGACGTCACGTCGACGCAGAGCGAATGGCAGTTCAGGGTTCGGCTGATCGACTCCGCGCCCGCGGGGTCGACGTCGACGCAGACCAATTCGGCGCCCATGGAGGCCAACATGCGGCTTGTGTGTTCCCCGATGCCGCTGCCTGCCCCGAGTACGACGATCCGTTGTCCGTCCAACCGGAGAAGTCGGCCGTACTCGACATCGGCGGCGGCGACAGGCACATTGGATCTCAGTGCATGGTGCATTGTCAGTTCCTTTACGGATCAGTTCGGGGGAGCGGAGGAAACTGTGCGTGGACTGTCGGATTCATTGAGGACGGCGCGTGAAAAGTTGAGCTGGATGCCGTTGCAACACAGAATCTCTCATGGGGTGACAATCGCACCTCGGGGGTATGCGAGCAACCGAAAATGTCTATCGGGGTGATAGTTCCCGGGTATGTCGATCGACCTTGACACCTCGGTGCGCTGCTGGTCCACTGATGGCCAGCCGATTTGGGTGAGTGAACGTCCTGTGATATCGCGTGCGGGAACTTTTCTGGCTTGCACGATTCGGGATCGGCTGTCCACTTTCAGGCGAAACGATCGTTTTTGCCTGCCCTGATGTTGTGAGCTTAGGGAGAGCGATGAGCAAGGATCTCAACCGCGTCGAATCCGCCGGGCGAATTCGCGGCGCGGCGCCCGGGTCTGCAATCAGCCGGCGCAATGTGTTCAAGTTCGCCGGCGCTGGAGCGCTGGCCGTCGGTGTCGGTTCCCTACTCGCCGCATGCGGGGGAGGCGGCGGAGCAGCCGGCACGCAGGGACCGAAAGCCGCTGGTGCGCTCGCCAGGCCGACTCCGTTCGTCGTGGGATCGTCCTCCGGTGACAACTTCCTGATCGATGCGATCAATGTCGCCCAAAACCAGTTCTCCCTCTTCAACCTGGAAGTTCCGAAGCTCATCTACCCCCAGAGCGGCGTACAAGGTTTGCAGATGGTCAGTGCGGGCGCGATCGATGGCGCTGCGATGGACACGATGGGCGCGATGCTCGCCTTCGCCAAGAGCCAGACCGGCAAACGGCCGGTGATCGTCGGCATGCGCATGCCCGTCAACACCTACAACCTGATCGTGGGACCTGGTGACTGGCCCGGTGAGAACGCCACTTTCGCCGAAAAGATGGCCTCCCTGAAGGGGAAGACGATCGGTGTCACCGCGATCGGTGCAGGTACCGACAACATTTTGAATCTGGCGCTCGAGGCGGCAGGGATGAAGCGCGATGACATCACGGTCCTCGGGGTGGGGCAGCTGTCGGCCGCAATCGCCCAGATGAAGAACGACCGGCTCGACGCCTATGTGGGATTCACGTACGGCGCGGGTCTGTCCGTTGCCACGCAAGCCGGCGGCCGGATGCTGATCGATTTCAGTGCCGCCGGTACACCGCAGCTGCTGAGTGATCTGCAGGTGTGTCCCCTGGTCATGCGTGAAGACAAGGTCGACGCGAGTCAGGACACTGCCGACGCGTGGCTTGCTGCCCAGTGGGAGGCCAAGACGTGGATCACCGACAATCGTGCTGCTGCGGCACAACTTCTCAACGAGGGAACCTTCAACAACGAGGCACCGGACGACGCGGCCAAGACAATCGATTTCATGGTCGATCGTGTCTTCCCGAAGGTCAGCCCGAATTGGAAGGTCACTCGTAGCGGGATCGAGCATGCTGCCGAGGTCATGTATCGGCTGGGCATGCTCGAGAAGGGCACGGTGCACTACGAAGACATCGTCCCGCCATTCGCGCGCGTCTGATACAGATAGCAGAGGGATTCCCACATGATCAGTCAGATAGCAAATAAGAGTGACGCCTTCGACTTGACGAACAAGCTCGCGGTCGTCACCGGGGCAGGACGAGGGATCGGCCGTGCGTGCGCGCTCCACCTCGCCGGCGCGGGTGCCGACATCGTCCTGGCTTCGCGAACCGGAACGGAGCTGGACGCTGTCGCAAGTGAGGTGGAGGCGCTCGGCGCCAAGGCGCTGGTCGTACCGTGCGATGTCTCCGACTTCGACGCGTGCGATGCCGTGGTCCGTCAAGCGGTCGATGTGTTCGGTGACGTCGATGTTCTCGTCAACAGTGCCGGTGCGGGGGCTCCCTGCGCGGTGATCGACGCCGATCCCGCCGACTGGGCCCGTGTGGTCACACTGAACTTGACAGGCACGTTCAATATTGCGCGAGCTGTTCTCCCCTTCATGATCGAGGCGGGCGGTGGCCGGATCATCCTGATCGGGTCGGGTCACGGACATTCGACGACGGCCGGATTCTCGGCCTATGGTGCGTCCAAGGCGGGGGTCAGTCATCTCACGAAGACCTTGGCCGAAGAAGTCTGGGAGCACGGTATCGACGTGAACGAAGTGATTCCCGGGCCCGTAGCCACCCAGCTCACTCGCGGTCTTGTCGCAGTGGGTGAAGCCCCTGAAGGTTTGCCGAGTGAGCGTGTGAAGTTGCCGCACGAAGTCGCAGAACTGGTCGGGTGGCTGGCCCGGCAGCGCATCGGCGGTCCCACCGGACAGGTCTTCAGCCTGGCGCGAAGAGCGTTGTAGCTCGTCGTGACCTGGCCGGAAAACCAGAGCCCTTGCCCCTGTTGGGGGCAAGGGCTCTGTGGTCGGTCAGAGGTCGATGGCGAGACGCGTACTCATTGCACGCGAGACGCAGATCATCATCGTCTTGCCGGCCTCGCGTTCATGCTGGCTGAGAACGGAATCCCGATGGTCCGGGACGCCGTCGAGAACCGCGACCTCACACGATGCACACGTACCCTCCATGCATGACGAGAGGACCGGAACACCCGACTGCTCGACGGCCGCGAGAATGCTCTGACCGGGATTCACGGTAAGGGTCTTCCCGCTCTGCACCAGTTCGACTTCGAACGCAGTCTCGGCTGCGTGGTCGTCGATGGCCCGCGGGGAGAAGCGTTCCACACACAGAGAATCCGAAGGCCAGGTCGGCCGGCACCGATCCTCGACCGCGGAGAGAAGCGGTTCGGGTCCACAACAGTAGACCAAGGTCTCGGGATCGGGATCTGCCAGTGCTGAACCGAGATCGATGAACCCGACCTCATCCTGCGGGTAGAGATGGACGCCGGCGTGGTCGAATTCCAACAGTTGATCGACGAAGGCCATCGACTGGCGTGAGCGGCCACCGTAGTGAATCGCCCATCGGGCGCCCGATTTCGCCGCAGCGGAAATCATCGGCAGCATTGGTGTGATACCGATCCCGCCCGCAATGAAGAGGTAGTTACGTGACAGTCGGAGTGGGAACAGGTTGCGTGGCCCCCGTGCCGTCACGAGTGACTTCTCCTGCAGTTCATCGTGAATTCGCTGCGATCCGCCCCGGCCCGAGACGTCTCGGAGCACCGCGATTTTCCAACAGCCACGATCAGCGGGATCTCCGCACAGCGAATACTGGCGAACCATGGACTCCGACAGGACCAACTCGATGTGCGATCCGGGCTCCCACGCCGGAAGATATGATCCGTCTTCGTTTCGTAACTCGAGTTGGATGACTTCCTCGGTGAGGACCGTCCGTCGTTCGACCACGAGTCTCACCTCGGTTTCGTTGAACGAATTGCGCACTGTGAAACCTGCTTTCCGCGAATCGACCGGGCACCGTGATCAATCCGTGTGCACCACAATGGCTCCAGAGGGGCAGATGCGCTCCGATTCGATCACCCCCTCGTGCTCACCGGGGAGGACATTCTCCCGATGAACGAATACCAAACCGTCGTCGTCGTTCTGATCGAAGATGCCCGGCTCACGCCCGACGCAGAGTCCCGCCGCAATACACTTCGTGTTGTCTACCGACACCCGAATCACAACCGCTCCTTGCCATCGAACTTCCTCACGGGCTTCACCCGGCAGGTGAAGCCCGCATCATGAGTTGTCTGTTTGGTTCGCTCGTTACCAGGTCACCGGGAATTCGTGGACCCCGTAGAACGCTGAATCGTCCTTGAATCTGAGCTGTTCGATCGGCTGAGCCGACCGGAGACCGGGAATGACGTCGAACACGGCCTCGATCACAACTTCCAGTTCCATGCGCGCGAGAGCCTGTCCGAGGCACTGATGAACTCCGTACCCGAAGGCCATGTGCTGGCGGGCTTCCGGCCGGCCGACATCGAGTACTTCAGGATTGGGGAAGATGGACTCGTCCCAGTTCGCCGCGGACACCGCCGCAATGAAGCCGTCGCCCGCGGGAATCGTTCGACCGCCGACCTCGATGTCTTCGAGCGCCAGGCGCATCGCATTGCTGTGCGTGACCGACGTGATGCGGAGAAGTTCCTCGATGGCGTTGGTGACGGTGACCTCTCCGGAGGTGATTCGCGCCAGCTGGTCCGGATTCTCGAGGAGTGCCATCGTTCCCAGGGTGATCACGTTGGCGGTGGTTTCATGGCCGCCGAGAAGGAGGAGATTCGCGTCCATCAGCGCATCTTCGCGGGTCAGATCACCGTTGGTCACATGGTCCGCCAAGAAGGTCATGACGTCGTCGCGGGGGTCGACCGTGCGTGCGTCGAGCAGTCCGCCGAGGTAGTCGAGCAACCGGTCGGTCGCTGCCGTGATTTCGGTGGGGGTTGCTGTTCTCGAGATCCGTACGGCACTCTTCTCCTGGAAGAATTCGTGATCCTGATACGGGACGCCGAGTAGTTCGCACGCGACTGTCGACGGCACGACCAGGGAGAACTCGGTGAAGAAGTCGACAGGCGGAGTCTTGGCGACCAGGTTCTCCAAAAGTTCCCGTACCAACTTCGTCACAGTAGGTCGGAGTGCTTCGATCCGATGAACGGTGAAGAAGGGGATCAGTAGTCGGCGCCGTCGGCTGTGCTCTGGTCCATCCATCCGTTGCAGGGATTCGTCCTGCAATTTGGCTGCCTGATCGGACGCGGACAGGAAGGGAAAGTTGGGTCTTCTCGTCTGCGAACTGATCGAGGACGACCGTAGGATCGAACGGATGTCGTCGTAGCGCGTCAATAACCAGGCGGAACGGCCATCCCAAAGGCTCACCGGCGCAACCGGTTGGGTATCTCGCAGTTCGCGGTACTCGGTCGGCGCGGAGAACGGGCAAGTCCTGCGCATCGGAAAGTCGGGAGTAGGAACAGGTGACGCCATGGGTTACCTCCACAGATCAGGGGTTTGTGACGACGGTCTCACTGATCCTGGTGTCGGCGCCTGGCAGCGTCAAGGAACTTCTCCGGCCCAGCGGCTATCGCCGCGATAGCCGTTTCTTGCTTGCGTGGCGGCGGTGGGAACCGCTGCCGCCCAAATGATCCTGTTCGATAAGGTCCCGCGTAGCCCTTTCGGTCCGCGTGGACGTCGTGGTCAGTTGCGGATCATGGCCAGCGCCGTGCGCAGCCCGCGCCGTTTGCCGGTCGCAGGGTCGACTCCGAACACTTCCTTCATCCCACCCCGGATGCGGAAACGCAGTTCGGACGCCGTCTCCGGTGCGTCGTCGGCGGACGCCGACAGGAAGCGGTTGGGCAGGGCGAGCTTGAAGATGGTGCGCAGGGTGAGTCCGTACTGGTGGGGGAGGGAACCCGTCGTGTACGGGAGGTCGTACTTGTCGCACAGTGCCCGCATCTTCACGCCGATCTCGGCGTAGCGGTTGCTGGGGAGATCGGGGAACGCGTGGTGCTCGATCTGGTAGCAGAGGTTGCCGCTCATGAACGCGAGCACCGGGCCTGCGTGGAAGTTCGCCGAGCCCAGCATCTGGCGCAGATACCACTCGGCCTTGGTCTCCTGGTCGAACTCCTCCTTGGTGAACTTTTCGGCACCGTCCGGGAAGTGGCCGCAGAAAATGACACCGTAGGCCCACAGATTCCGGATCACGTTGGCGGTGATGTTCGCCGTCAGCGTGCTCTTCCATGCCGGGCCGGTCAGCGCGGGGAACACCACGTAGTCCTTGCCGACCTGCCGCGCGATCTTCCGTCCCACCTCCTTCGCGTTGCGGAGGGTTTCGGCGCGGTCGTAGTCGCCGCGCCGGATACTCTCCACGTCCAGGTGGTGCAGCGCGACACCCCACTCGAACAGCAACGCGAGCAGCACGTTGTAGAACGGCTGCGCCAGGTACACCGGTGACCACTTCTGGTCGCGGGTCATCCGCAGAATCCCGTAGCCGACGTCGCTGTCGAGTCCCACGATGTTGGTGAACTTGTGGTGCACGTAGTTGTGCGAGTGCTTCCACCCCGAGGACGGGCACGTGTTGTCCCACTCCCAGTTCGACGAGTGGATCTCGGGATCGTTCATCCAATCCCACTGGCCGTGAATGACATTGTGGCCGAGTTCCATGTTCTCGATGATCTTCGCCGCACCCATCAGGGCGGTACCCAGGAGCCACGCCGGTCTCTTCCGGCTGCCGAACAGGACGACCCTGCCCGCAATCGCCAGCGACCGCTGCAGCTTGATCGCCCGGTCGATGTACCGCGCGTCGCGGGCGCCGCGGGACTCCTCGATGTCGGCCCGGATCGCATCGAGTTCCGCGCCCAGCGCCTCCACGTCCGCCTCGGTGAGGTGGCTGTACTCCTTGATATCGGTGATGGCCATCTCGTCTCGATACCCGGTTCGTGCCATTCCCAATCCGCGTATCCGCCCAAACGATGCACAACCGTGTTGTGGTCATCCGTCCGTGTCGAGGTGTCCGCTATTCTCTCCACGGTCGCCGAGCGTCTCGGTGGCCGTGGTCCAGGGGTGGGCCTCGATGCAGAAAACAGGGGGAAAGTCGATGTCAGAGGGCGCTATGACGTGGCCGGACAGTGTCATCGGTTCACTGGACGGGACCGGTGTACCACGACCTCCGCTGGCGAGCGTCCCAGGATTGCCGCCGGTGCTCGGCGGACCGGAGGTCACGGTCGTCAAGGTCGACCCCGACATGCTCCGTGCGATGTCCGGTTCGCTCGGCGCCATCGCCCGTGAGGTCGAGGCGCTCGGCGGTCGGCGGAGCTTCGACGATGCGGGCCGGGCCGTCGAGGGGTCCGACACCGCCGCTGCGTGCCGGGACGCCGGCGACATCCTCGCGTCCGCGCTCGGAGTCGCAGCCAGTCGCATCGACGAGATGGCGTTCATCGCGGGCGACGGGGCCGAGAACTACGACGTCGTCGACACGACGTTCGCTTCGCAGCTGTCGGCGATGGGAGAGCTGTGATTCCGCGTAGGTCGCAACTGCACGTCTGGAACCCACGGGACCTGACGTTGGCGGGCGAGGAAATCGGTCGGACCGCCGAAGACACGCGAAGCCGGGCCGAGGACGTCTATCGGGTCGTTGCGGATCTGGGCCTCCACGACGACTGGCGCGGTCCGTCGCAGGCCGCCGCCGAGCAGCGGGCGAACACCGAGCGGACGGAATTCCGTCGGCTCGCAGACGATCTGGAAGATCTGTCGACTGCGCTGGTGGGAGGGGCCGATCGCCTCGGTCATGCGCGAGACTACGTCGCCACCGTCATCGACAAGGCGGCGACCGACGGATTCACCGTCTCCGACGACTGGCAGATCGTCAGTCAGCCGACGACGGTGAGTGACGCTGAAGCCGCCGAGCACGCCGACTTGATGGAGTACTGGCGCAGCCAGCTCGATGGTGCGCTGACGGAACTCGACAATGCCGATCGGGACATGGCGACGGCGATCCGGGACGCGCTCGGGGCCGTCGCGGCGAGCGCTCCAGCGTCGGCGGGCCTGTCGGGGCACGAGGGCACCTCGCTGGGCGAGCAGGTCGCGCGAGGCGGTGCCGACATTCCGCAGGACGTCCGTGACCGCGTTGCCCGGGAGATCGCGGCCGCGGGGCTGACCCCCGAGCAAGTGAAGACGCTGGCCGACGGCGGCAAGGTCACCGACGTTCCGCAGGGAACGATGGACTTCCTCCAGCAGTTCTACACGGCGGCCGGCAAGGACGGCTTCCTCGCGCTGTCCGAGCAGTACAGCGAGAACGGGCGCACGGAGGCCGCGAGTGCGCTGTCCAACGGGCTCGCCGTCGTGTCGAACTACAACGTCGGCAGTGCGGCCGGTGACGTCGGCGGCCGGAGCCACATCCCGGAAAGTCTTCGTGGGCTGTTCGAGGGACCGGTGACGTCGACCGGCAACCTCTCGAAGGGTGCGAACGACTCCCCGCAGCAGTCGATGGTCGTTAACAACGGCCACGACCTGGCGCGATTCACCAAGGCGTTCGGACTCGCAGACCCTGCTGTCCAGCAGGGCAGTGAGCTGAGCGAGAATCTCCTGTCCCGTGCCGGCGAGATCGCGTCGGCCACCAACGACAAGAGTCTGCTGATCGGAGACTCCTTCGACCACAACGTTCTGCGCCGCGACGGCGTCGACACACTCCTGCAAGACATGGTCGGGGTCGGTGGCCGCGACCATGCCGCCGTCCACAACATCCTGTCCGGTGAAGGCATGCCGACCGGTTACAACCGCGACGACGTCGTCATGCCTCTGCTCCAGCGCGATTGGGCCGAGGGCGGCGAACAGAACGTCGCCGGGATGTTCGACTGGATCGCCGACGACGCCAGGCCCTCCGATCCGTCGGACCCCGGAGAGCTCTACCGGTCGCAACAAGCAGGCGAATCGGCCTTCGGGCTGGCACAGATCCTCGCGGCCAAAGACGCCGAACTGCTCGACATCCCCGGGATGAAAGGCCAGGCCATCGGCGAGGTGAACCCCGAAATCACCAAGGCTCTTGGCACATCACTCGCACCCTACATCGGCAATATGGTGGGGGTGCCCGGAGACTTCGCAGGCACATACGGCTTCGCCAGCCCGACCGGCGGAGAGTTCGGGCTCGAAAATGCGCCCCGCCTGTTTTCGGTGATCGACTCCAACGCCGACGCGGCGGGCTACTTCAACGCACAGGCATTCGGAATGTCGGCTCAGCTCGAGCAAGCGTGGGCGTTGGAAGGTCGCACTCTGCAGATGCCGCACTACGAGTACGGTTCTTGGGCAGGCAGTATTCAAGGTGTGGTCGACAAGGGTTTCGATCTCGAATTCGCGGACCGCGCAGGGGACGAATCATCGAATAACACAGCCGGTTTCGAGAGCAAGGGTATCGCATACGACACGATCAGAACTGTGGTCAGCAAGGGTGTTGAATTCATCCCTGGTGCCGGGCCGATAATTTCGAGCGGAATCGATCTCGCTGATCCGGCTTTCAAGAGTGCGGTCATGGGTGCTGTGCCCGACGGGACAGTCCAGCCGAACACGCAGTTCGCAGAGGATTCGCTACTTGCAAAGCAGTACTATCAGATTGCACTCGGTCTTCAAGCGGCGAATGGCGGCTCGCTTGACCCCTATATCGGTCTCGAGGACTTTCGGGATGGTGTGAACGGCCCCCTGCTGCCGTATGACGAGATTGTCTCTGACCGTCCTAGTTTTACAACCCCGCTGCTTTCTTCGTGCTTGGCCGGATACATCACCGAAGCGGGCTTCACCGGAGTTGGTGAGTTTGTCGACGCAATGAACGCAGGACGTGAGCAAGTGCAGGGCATGGAGTTCGGGCGATGAGGGCTCAGTTGGCGACCGTCTGTGCTGCTGCAGTGGTCTTATCGGTTACTGCCTGTGGGACCGATGACGCGACAACGCCGATCGATCCCACAGTAAGCGTTGTCAAGGAATACAGCGTTCCCGAGAACGTCGACTACAACGTTCGATGGTCGGCGGATCCAGGAATCGACCTATTGAGCAGGCCTGCGGTGGCGGTCCGGGCGTATATGGAGTCGTATTATCTCGCGATTCATGGGCATGCACTGGCGGCAGGCTACCCAGGTTTCGCCGACGCGACGTCGCAGCAGCGCGACCGGGTCGACTTCGACTATTGGAACGGTTCGGACCTGGAACGACTCGTCGGTACACAGTTCGAGCACGTGCTGGCGCTGGCACCGACCGAGGACGGGTGGGCCGCCACGGTGTGTTCGGGCAACTACGCCGTAATGGCCGAGAAGGAGGGTCGATTCTTCAATCTGACGGGCCCGTCCCCGCAGGCCGAAACAGTGAGGATCGTGGCGCCTGAGCAGACGCTGTCGGTCGGTTCTGAGTCGCTTGCTGCGGAGGGCGCAGAGCGTGCTCCGTCAGCGGATGTATTCGCTGGTTGGAAGATCGCCGAGCACGAGCAGGCCGCGCGCGACCAGAACGCATATGCCGAGTGCGACTCGCGCATGCCCGATATCAGGGATGCGCGTCCGCAGAAGGCGAACCTCCCACACGACGCTCCGTATCCGACGCTTGCTCCGTATCCGGGCTGGCCGCGGTACGACGAGAACTGATGCGCCTTTCAGCGGCCGGCGGAAGGGCGCTGTCGCCGCAGTCGTCGCGCGGTCATATCCTCGACGGAGTCTCCGTGTTCGTGGAGGCGCGAGCGAATGATCGGACGGTTTGTGGTGGACAGCAAATGTGACGTCGTCTATGCGGACGACCTCGGGGTCGGCGAGAAGTTCGAGCTCGGCTCGTACACGGTGACCGAGGAGGAGGTACTCGAGTTCGCGGGGCAGTGGGATCCGCAGTCGTTCCACACCGACCGTGAATCCGCAGATGAGGGCTATTTCGGTGGGCTGATCGCGAGTGGTGTGCACACGATCGCGGTGTGCCAGCGGCTGTCGGCGACCACTCTCTACGCACGCTGGAGCGTCATCGCCGGGAGCCGGATGCGTGACGTCAACTTCCTGCGGCCGGTGCGGCCGGGGGACGTGCTGACCGGGAACCTGGTGATCGAGGACGTGAAGCGGGACGATCGTGGACGGGCGTTGGTGACCGTCGCGGCGGAGATTCTCAACGGGTCGGGCAAGCAGGTGCTGACGTCGGTGACCGAGATGTACGTGCGCTGCCGCCCCGAAACCGACTGATCGTCGAATTTTCTGGACGAAACACCCTCGTCGAGGATTGTTCTCCGGGTTTCTGGGTATCGAACCCTGGGAGGCCATGAAACCAACGGAGGCAATCATGAGAATGGGTAGGAGGATGGCCGCGGTTGCAGTGTTCGCGGCTTCGATCGGATTGGGAGCGTCCGGCGTCGCCTGGGGCGGCAGTCTCGACTCGGCGGTGCCGGTACGCAGGCCGGATGTTATTCAGCCGATGCCGCCCGGGTTCCCGCAGAACGGTCCGGTCGGATGCGACGACTGGGCGGAACCGTACGAGAACAACGTCCCGGCGTGGGGCACCGATCCGTACAACCAGTTCGACAACTGGTGCGACGGCCCCGACGACGGTCTTTCTGCGCAGCAGCCGCCGGTCAATGACGACCAAGGCCGGACGGTCAATCCCTGATTCGGCGGTGATCGTTCACACGAGGCAGTGAGCCGTCGTGTAGCTCGGTCGTGAAATTCTGGCTACAGCCGTACCGGTGCGCGCGTGCGGCGGCCCCGAGGACGGACCGCCGCGTCCGGTCACGTACAGCGGTGACGAGAGCGGGGGCGGCTCGCCGAACGAGCCGTAACCGATCGACCCGAATCAGCACGCCCGGGAATCTCCGTTCCGGGCGCGCTGATTCAGCTGCCGGAGGGTGGCTCGTGCAGACCGAAGGCGGACCCCTGGTCGTCGTGGCACAGCTTGAATCGCCCGAATTTCGCCGCCGACTCCGGATCCTCGCCGAGATCCACCGCGTCGATGGTGCCGCCGAGTGCCAGCACGTGCTCGACCGCGGCGTCGAGGTCCGGCACCCGGAAGAAGACGTAGGGGCCGGCGCCCTCGTCGCCGCCGTGGATCCCGCCCGGCACGTTCGGGGTGGTGATCGAATAGCCCGATCCGCCGGGTCCGGATTCGAATTCCCAGCCGAACAACGCCGAGTAGAACTTTCGGCCCTGCTCCGTGTTGGCCACACCCAGTTCGAAGAACGACAGTTCGCCCGACATGAGCACTCCTCCGTCGACAGTGTTTACGTGACGCTACGCCGACCTGCCGACACGTAGAAGCCTTGCGCGTTAGATCGATAGTGCTCTAACCTTGGAGCGAATTCGATTCAAGGGGGATTTGTGGAGTTGACCGAACGTCAGACCGACCGGGCCGCAGGCGTATTGATCGCCACCGCTGCGGGTGACGCCCTCGGCGCGGGATACGAGTTCACCGTCCCGGCTGCCGATGCGGTGATCGACATGGTCGGGGGCGGCATGTTCGACTGGGCGCCGGGGGAGTGGACCGACGACACGTCGATGGCCGTCGCCATCGCGGAGGTGGCAGCGTCCGGAATGGACATCGGCCGGGGTGACGGACTGGATGCCGTTGCTGCACAGTTCGTTCGGTGGATCGATTCCAACCCGCCCGACGTCGGCAATCAGACGCGCGCCGTGCTGTCGGCCCGCGACGGCTCGGCCGCGGCCATGCAGCGGCGGGCACGCAGCATCACCGGGAGGAAGGGTGGCAACGGTTCGCTGATGCGGACCGCCCCGGTCGCGCTGGCATATCTCGACGACGCCGACGCGTGCGCCGAGGCCGCGTACCAGATCGGCGCCCTCACCCACGACGATCAGCGCGCCGGAGAGGCGTGCCGGATGTGGTCACATGCGATCCGGCACGCGGTGCTGTTCGGGACGTTCGACGGGGTGCGGGGATACCTGCAGGTGGCGCCGGCCGAGGTCGGCGAGTACTGGGGACCGCTGCTCGACCAGGCCGAACGCAGAACACCCGCCGACTTCCCGAAGAACGGCTGGGTGGTTCACGCCCTGCAAACGGCGTGGTGGGCGATCAGCGGTGCCGACGGATCGGGGCCGCATCACCTTCGGCTGGCCCTCGAGCGGGCCGTCCGGGCGGGCAACGACACCGACACCACCGCGGCGATCGCGGGTGGGTTGCTCGGTGCCCGGTGGGGTGCGTCGGCGGTCCCGGACCGGTGGCGCCGGATCCTGCACGGCTGGCCGGGATACTCCGCGGACGACCTCGAGCGGCTGGCGATGGCTGCCGTGCGGAAGGGTGAACCGGCCGACCGGCGCTGAGCATGAACGCGATTCGTACGTGAGCGGCACGGTGTGCCGGGGAGCGCGGCGCCACTCACGTACGGGAGAACTGGGTCAGGCCGCCAACTCGTCGGCGATCTCGATATCGATTTCCTGTTCGGTCATTCCGCCGAAGAGATGGTTGGTAAACATGTCAGCTCGGTTCTCGTCGTGTGTGGTTGTTCCCGGCACGATCGGAGCGACTTGTCCGATCTATGGTGTGTATCGCCGCCGGCGGCGCTGCCGTTTCACATCCCACAGGTGAGTGGCAAAGTGTCCTCGGACGCGCATTCCCGCTCACGTAGCGCTTAGGCTCATCTCGACCGATCGTGTCCCGGAACAGGAGATGAGTCGAGATGCCCGCAACCTTCGTTCTGCTGCCCGGCGCCGGCTCCGACTCGTGGTACTGGCACCGCGTCGCACCGATCCTGGAGGGGAGCGGGCACTCGGTGATCGCCGTCGACCTCCCGTACGGGGACGACGACGCGGGCCAGTACGAGTTCGCCGACGTCGTCGTCGATGCGGTCGAGGACGTCGAGGGGGCGATCGTGCTGGTCGCGCAGTCCATGTCCGCGTTCACCGCGGCGATCGTCTGTCAGCGCGGCGAGGTCGACGTCGACCTGCTGGTGCTGGTCGCACCGATGCTGCCCGCGCCGGGGGAAGCACCCGGGCGGTGGTGGGAGACCACCGGTCAACCGGAGGCGAAGCGGGCGTTCGACCTATCGGAGGGCCGCGACCCGGACGCACCCGACGACCTGCGGGCGCTGTTCTTCCACGACGTGCCCGACGAGGTCACCGAGGAGGCGTTCAGCCACGACGAGCCGGTCATGTCGGACACCCCGTTCGGGACGGTGTGGCAGGCGGAGGCGTGGCCGTTCGTGAAGACGCGGGTCGTCGCAGGTAGCCGTGATCGGCTGTTCCCGCTCGACTTCATGCAGCGGATCGTCCGGGAGCGGCTGGGCATCGTGCCGGAGGTCATCGACGCGGGCCATCTCGCGGCACTCGCGCGCCCGGGCGAACTTGCTGCCATGCTGGAGCGCTACGCGTCCGAACTGTAGGCCAGGTGAGTGGCAAAGCGTGCTGGAGGACGCGATGCCGCTCACGTGGGCACACCGGGAAACGAGAAGGAGAAACACTAGATGGCGTTGTCGGTATCAGGCGAGTTCGAGATCGAGGCGAGCCCCGAACAGGTCATGGCCGCGCTGGTGGACGTCGAACGCATCCCCGAGTGGTCGGCAGTGCACAAGAAGGTGGTCGTCGAATCCCGGTTCGACGACGGACGCCCCCGCGCCGTGCGGATGACGCTCGCCGTTCTCGGCGTCTCGGACACTCAGCTCGCCGAGCACAAGTGGATCGGCGACGAGCACATGTCGTGGACGCTCCTCGAGAGCGAGAAGCAGAAATGCCAGGAAGGGGAGTACCGACTGATCCCCACCCCGCGCGGGACGTCGGTTCAGCTCACGATGGCGGTCGAGCCGAAGGTGTGGGTGCCGAAGTCCGTGCTGCGTCAGGGGCAGAAGCAGGCCGTGCGCCTGATCCGAAAGGGGTTCACCCAGTTCGTTCTCGAGAACTACGTCTGAGTTGGTGTCCGCGCATCACGCGCGGACACCAATTCAGACGCTCTCTACGCGAACAACGTCTCGAAGGCCTCGTTGACTCGGTCGCGATCGAACGATGTCGGATCGAGTTGCTGACCGGGGCGAAGGCCGAGCCATTCCCGGATCTCGGCGTGTTCCTCGTGATGCGGGTCTGCGCTGGCCTCGATCTTGTTCGCCCAGCCCCACGGTCCGCCGGAATCTTCAAAGGGCGCCATGTTGCGGCCATCGAGGCAGAGCGCGGCAGGGGAGTCGGGGGCGGGGTCGTCGACCGACTCGACCTCGATGTGATGGATCCAGTCGTCACCGAAGTCGTACAGGTAGGTGAGACGGTCGCCGACCGAGCTGAGCAACAAACCGACCGCGACCTCCTCCTCCGGGACGGCAGTACCCACGACGTCGCGGTGCGCGATGTCTTCGGCGGGGATGAATACTTTGCCGCCCGAGTACGCGGGTCCGACGGAGAACTCGTGGAGATGAGAGTCTTCCCACCCGAACGCGGACTGGATGATGTCATGGAGAGCGGCGAGCGGAAGTGCGGCATCGAGCCGAATGCGACGCCAGACAGGAATGTGTGTGCCTTCCAGTGAGATCCGCAAGGTGATGTCTGAATCCAACGCTTCGGACTCGGCGTACTCGATTTCTGAACTCACGAGTTGGACGGCACGAAGGACGGCAGGCCGGAGCGCGGCAGGAACCCGGTATGCGTCATCCATGGTCAGCCACTGCTGTTCCACCAGCGTGTCCAACCGGTCGTGGACGAACGCGTCCATGAACGATTGCTCGTCGTCGAACCGCTCGCCGTCCGAGGCGGCGACAGACGGCTCAGATGTCATCCCGGCCAAGATCACCTGAGTGACGACCATATTGGTCAGATGGTTGGGGTCGAGTGGATCACGTTGCGCCGATACGAGTTGCCTGCGGACGTATTCGGTGACAGCTGCACGGATCAGCGGCAGCGCGGGGGTCGTGCGGTCGGTGATCAGCTCCGCGTTCGGTCCGGGGACCGCCCGCGTGGAGTTGACGGTGATGAGACCGATCTCTTCCGCGGTTTCCCAATACTCCAACATTTCGGGTACGTCGCGCATCGAGCGGATCTTCCGCGCACGCGGAAATCCCTCCGAGTCGACGGCGAGATCGATACCCAGTGCCTGAGCGAGATCGGGAAGCGAGACAGGTTTGGGCACCTTGGTGGAGGTGACGGGCACACCCGCGCCGACCCACTCGACGAGTGCGGCGAGGGTCGTGATCACCGGGAGCGAGACGAGTGCGCGAACTTCGTCTTCTTCATTCACGGCGGGAAGCGCGATGTCTTCCGGAAGGAGGATGGGTGATTGCGGCTCGAGGAACTGTACGAGGTCCTCGATGCAATGGATGAGGTTCTCCTCGGTCCCGGTCCACAGACGGTTTTCGTCGAGATAGTTGAGGAAAGTCAGTGCCGAGGCGACGATCGCCATTGCGACGTCCTCCACGTCCTCGGAAGGCTCTGCGGCCACTTCATCGGCGACATCGAGCAGGACATGAGCGTCCGCGGGGAGCCAGCCGGTGGCGCGGAAACCGCGGCGGCCGCGTGCGAGATTTGTGAGTGTCGACTCGACGAGGTGCGGGAAGAGATCCGCGTCCACGGGGAAATCGCGCGTGCGTAGCCACTGAACGAAGTCGTCGATGAGCGCCGGGTCGACGGCGGGAGTGGGAAACATCGGCACAACAGTGGAGCGGTTCCTTCGTTGGCGTGCCTGCTGTTTTGCCGCACGTTTCTGGCCCGGATTCTTACCCCGCTTCGATCCCATGGCGGGATGATATCGCGGCCGGATCCGAGTTTGATCGGACGGCCGGGCGGCGCGAGCCGAGCGGCGTTAGGCTGACCAGCGGCCGAGAATGTGAGTGAGGACCAGATGACGGTCGAGCAGAGCAGCCCCACCACACTTCGACGACTGTCGGCGCGGTTGGCCCTGATTCGCGACGACACCGACGACGACAAGTTGTCGGCCGGCTTCCTCCTCGTCGCCACGATCCTCGCGTTGGTGTGGGCCAACATCGGTGATTCGTACGAGTCGTTCTGGCACACCCCGGTGACCATTCAGATCGGCGACTACAGCATCGGCCTCGACCTGAAGCACTGGGTCAACGACGGGTTGATGACGCTGTTCTTCTTCGTCGTCGGGCTGGAGGTGAAACGTGAGCTGACGATCGGCGAGCTCACCGACCGCGCCCGCGCCGCCGTGCCGCTGCTCGCCGCGATCGCGGGGCTCGCCTTGCCCGCGGTTCTGTTCCTGCTCCTCAACCCCACCGGGGACGAGGCCAGTGCGTGGGGCGTCGTCGTCTCCACCGACACCGCGTTCGTGCTCGGCGCACTCGCCCTCGTCGGACCCCGGTGCCCCGCCCGGCTGCGCGTGTTCATCCTGACCCTGGCCGTCGCCGACGACATCGGCGCCCTCGCCATCATCGCCTTCTTCTACACCGACAACCTGCGGCTCGGACCGCTGCTCCTCGGGTGCGTCGGGCTGCTGCTGATCGTCCAGTTGCGCAAGCTCGAGGTGTGGCGCGGCGTCGCCTACTTCGTCGTCGCGGCGGGCACCTGGGTCGCGTTCTACGAGTCCGGCGTCCACCCGACCCTGGTCGGCGTGCTGATCGCGCTGATCCTGCCGGTGTATCCGCCGCGGCGCAGCGAGGTGGAGCGGGCAGGTGAGCTCACGCGGGCGTTCCGGCAGTCACCGAATTCCGACTACGCCCGCGCCGCCCAGCTCGGGGTGCTGCGTGCAGTGTCCGTCAACGAGCGGCTCCTGCGCTTCTACCAGCCCTACACCGCGTTCCTCGTCGTCCCGATCTTCGCGCTCGCCAACGCCGGCGTGGTCATCACGGGACAGACGCTCGCGGACGCGGCCCGGTCTCCGCTGGCGTGGGGCATCGTGCTCGGCCTGGTGGTCGGCAAACTCGTCGGCATCACCGTCGCCACCGCGCTGTTCTCGAAGCTGCGGCCAGGAAGCCTGCCACCCGGGCTGAGTCTGTCGCAGATCGCCGGTGGCAGCGCGCTGGCCGGCATCGGTTTCACGATCTCGCTGTTCATCGTCGACCTGGCCATCGACTCGCCCGAACTCGCCAACGACGCCCGGGTCGGCGTCCTGACGGCGGCCGTCATCGCCACCGTCCTCGGGTGGGCCCTGTTCCGGATCTCGGACTGGGTGCACCCGCAGACGGAGGTCGTCGGACTCACCCTGCTCCGGCCCGTCGATCCCCGCCGCGATCACGTGCGCGGGCCGGTGGATGCGCCGCTCACCCTCGTCGAGTACGGCGACTTCGAATGCCCGTTCTGCAGCAAGGCCACCGGCAGCATCCGGGACGTGCGAGCGCAGTTCGGGGACGAACTCCGCTACGTCTTCCGGCATCTCCCGCTCGACGCCGTCCATCCGCACGCCCGGTTCGCCGCCCAGGCGAGCGAGGCGGCGGCCGCCCAGGGGCGATTCTGGGAGATGCACGACCACCTGTTCGCCAACAGCGACGCCCTCGCCGAGGACGAGATCTTCGGTTACGCCGCCGAGTTGGGGCTCGACATGGACCGGTTCGAGGAAGACATCCGCAAAGGCACGTACAGCCACCGCATCGACGACGACGAGCTCGACGCCGAGTCGAGCGATTTCCGGGGGACCCCCACGTTCTACCTCGGTGCGACGGGCACCGACCTCACCCGGCACACCGGACCGTACGACGCCGCGACCCTCATCCGGCAGCTCGAAGAGGCTCGCGGCGCCGACGGCGCACCCTGATCAGCGCTGCCGGTGCCGCACCGCCTCGATCGCGTCCGGGGTGACGGCGTCGACGTCGTCGGCGAAGTCGTCGTGCTTCTCGAGGTAGCGGGCGACGAACGGGCAGATCGGCACGATCCGCTTGCCACCGCCGACGGTCTCCGTCAGCGCGCGGCGGATCAGCGTGCTGGCCAGGCCGCGGCCCGCGAACTGCTCGCCGATCTCGGTGTGGAAGAAGATCCGCTGATTCTCGCGGTCCAGGTACTCGGTGAACCCGGCCAGCTCGTCGTCGACACGGATTTCGAAGCGGTGATGTTCGGGCGCATCCCGGACGTCGGGTGTGGGAGCGTCTTTCGTGTCGTCTGTCATGAACCCACTATGCCGCGCGACGAACCGGGTGTTCCCGGCGGCCACGGTGTTGGATGATCGAGGGGGAGTTCAGCGATCCGAGAAGGGACGCGCCCATGACCGACTACGGCAGGACCCCGCAGTTCGGGGTGTTCGTCACCCCCACGATGGAGTTGCTGAACAACACGTTCGAACTCGCCGCGCTCGCCGACGACACCGGACTCGACCTGATCGGCGTCCAGGATCACCCGTACCAGGCGAAATTCCTCGACTGCTGGTCGCTGATGGGCATGCTGCTGGCGCGGACCGAACGGGTGCGGGTGTTTCCCGACGTCGCGTGCCTGCCGCTTCGCCCGCCTGCGGTGATGGCGAAGGCCGCGGCCAGCCTCGACGTGATGTCGGGGGGCCGGTTCGAACTGGCGTTGGGTGCGGGCGCGTTCTGGGAGGCGATCGGGGCGATGGGTGGTGACGTCCGCACGCCCGGGCAGGCCGCGACCGCGTTGGAGGAGGCCGTTCAGGTCATCCGCCTTATGTGGTCGGGTGAGCGGGCCGTCCGATCGGAGGGCACCCACTACCGCCTCGACGGCGTGCATCCCGGGCCGGTCCCGGTGCATCCGATGGGGATCTGGCTCGGCGTCGGCGGCCCACGGATGCTGCGTGCGCTGGGACGCTCCGCCGACGGGTGGGTGCCGTCGAGTTCCTACTTCCCGCCGGAGGTCCTGCCGGGCATGCACGCGAAGATCGACGCGGGCGCGGCGGACGCCGGCCGCGATCCGGGTTCGATCGTCCGCGTCTACAACGTGTTCGGCCGGGTCAGCGACACTCGATCGGACACGCTGTTCCACGGCACCACCGAGCAGTGGGTCAGCCAACTGACGGACCTCGTGGTGGAGACCGGCATGGACACATTCGTGTTCGGCACCGACGGCGACGACCTCGACCAGATCAGGAAGTTTGCAACCGGCGTCGCACCCGCGGTCCGGGCTGCGGTGGAGGCCCGCCGCGGCTCCTGACGGGTGCGCGCGCCCGACTCGACGACCGCAGCCCGATCAGGTCAGTTGCCGTCCTTGTCTTTGTCCTTGGTCTTGCCGTTCCCATTCCCGTTGTTGCCGTTGTTGTTTCCCGGACCCGTCTTCGGGGCGTTGGTCGGCGGGGCCGGTGCGACGGGTTTGACGTCGACGGTGCTGCTCGGGGGAGGCACGGGCACCGGCGGCGGAGCGACGGCGGTGGTGGTGCTTGTGCCGGGACCGACGGTGCCGTCCTGATTCTGCGACGCGATGGCCAGCGCCGCCACGGCAGCGGCCACCAGCAGTGCGACGACGGCGGCGATGATCACGCCGGTCCGCCGTGATCGCCGAGGCTGGGGTGCCGGCGGGGGAACGGATGTGGTGTGTGTGAATGCCCTCGTCGGGGGACCGGGCGTTCCGAGGACTGCGGCCCGCATCGACTGGGTGTCGGCGGGCCGCTGCCGTGGATCGCGGGACATCGCCCGTTCGATCGTGTGCACGAGGTTCGGGTCGGCGTCCGGACGCACCGCGTGGAGGGGTCGGGCCGCCCCGTCGGTGATGGCCCGGGCGAGCGACAGGATGTTGTCGCCGGTGAACGGACGGTGCCCGGCGAGGGCCTCGTAGCCGACGACGCCGACAGCGTAGAGGTCGTCGGCGGTGGTGGCGGGTGTGCCGAGGATGCGATCCGGACTGAGATAGGCCACGGTGCCCAGCACCTGTCCCGTCGCGGTGTGGTCGGACGCCGCGCTCTTCGCGATGCCGAAGTCGGCGACCTTCACCGTGCCCGTCTCGGTGAACAGGACGTTTCCCGGTTTGATGTCGCGGTGCAGGATCCCGGCTCCGTGAGCGGCGCCGACGGCGGCGAGCACGTCGGCGATTATCGACCGCACCCGCGCGTCGGGTAGGGGTCCGGCGGCGATCTCGTCGGCGAGGGTCCGCCCGGGCAGGCGTTCCATCACGATGTACGCCACTCCGGCGTCCTCACCGCAGTCGTGGACCGCGACCACGTTCGGGTGGTTCAACGTGGCGGCCAGCCGGGCCTCGGCCTCGAACCGCCGGCGGGTGTCGGGGACGGACGCGAGTTCGGGACGCAGCACCTTGACCGCGACCGGGCGCTCGAGGCGCAGGTCCCACCCGTCGTGGACGTCGGCCATCCCGCCTCGGCCCAGCACTCCCCGCAGCTGGTACCGACCTGCGAGAAGTGCGGACACAGACATGCGTTCACGCTATCGTCACCACTTGTGCCGGACACTCCTGCCTCCCGCCTACCATGACGCCATGACCGCTTCGGGTAAACGCCGACACCTGTCCGTCGTACCTGACGTGCCGGTGATCGTCCGGCCGTCCGAACGGCGGGGTCGCCGCCGCGTCGCGGGCTACCACCTGCGCATCGAACTCGACGACGTGTCGCCGCCGATCTGGCGCCAGTTCGTGGTGCCGTCGAACCTGCGGCTGCACGAACTGCACCCGATCGTGCAGACGATCATGGGCTGGCAGGACAGCCACCTGCATTCGTGGGTCGGCGGTGAGCCGCCCGCGTCGGAGCGTTACGACATGCGCGAGAGCATCGACGAGGGTTTCGCCGACGAGGACGACGAGTTGTGCGAAGACGCTGTGCGGCTCGATCAGGTTCTGGCCGAACCGGGGGAGCAGCTGTCGTATCTGTACGACTTCGGCGACGGCTGGGAGCACACGATCGTGCTCGAACGGATCGACGCCGACGACTCGGAGCCGAGCGTCGCCTGCCTCGCCGGCGCCCGCGCGTGCCCGCCCGAGGATTGCGGCGGACCGGGCGGATACGACGACCTGCTGAAGGTCCTGGCGACGCCGTCGCACCCCGGTCATCACGACGCCGGGGCGTGGGTCGGGCCGGGCTTCGCACCCGAATCGTTCGGCGTCGACACCGTGAACCGTGGCCTGCGGCTCGAAGCCGTCATTCGTGACCACCCGCCGGTGTCGGATTCGAAGTTCGCCGCACTGCTGCGCCGGATCCCCCATCAAGCTGCCCCGCAAGTCTTTTCGCTTCTCGAGCGTGCCCACCTCACCGACCGGCTGGGCGACATCCACGAGACGCAGGAAGCGGCGACGTTCCACCTGCGGTGGTTCCTGAACCGCATCGGTCCCGACGGCATCACTCTGACCCAGGCGGGCTACCTGCCACCGGCCGTGGTGGCGGAGATGCGACAGGAACTACCGGGCTTCGACGACTGGCCCGCCAGCAGCAACCGCGAGTCGGATCAGCGGCCGGTCCACCTGCTCCGGGAATACGCCAAGACCCTCGGACTGGTGCGCAAGTACAAGGGCAAACTGATTCGCACCAATCTCGGCTCCGCGACGGCGAGCGATGCGCGTCGGCTGTGGAGACACCTTCTCGAGCGGCTGCCACTGGCGGACGAGCCCATCGAGCGGGAGGCCGGATACCTCGTGCTCCTCACCCTCGCGGCCGGCACCACGTCGGACGAACGCCGGGACGTGATCGCCGAAGGACTCGCCGCCCTCGGCTGGCGGACGAGCGACGGGACCATCGTCGGCCGAGAGGAGCTCTTCTGGATCGCCCGCCCCACGATCTCGTTCCTCGAACTCACCGGCGCAATGGTCGAGGGCTGGGTCCAGCGCGACCAGCCGATGGACCCAGTCTGGGGTCGCCACTTCGCTCAGATGGTGCTGTCGATGTAGGTGGGCGATCGGCACGCGTGAGCCGAACATGCAGCGGGACATCCGCATTCGACTCCCTCGATGGTCACAGCTGCTCTCGCGGTGAGTCGGTTGCGTGAACGACACGAATCGGCGTTGAACGATTTCGCGCCACACGTGTCGGAACCATCTGCTTTGATACGACGCAGGGGGAGGCTCCCGAAGATCCCCGGTTCGGTCGCGAGTAAGGGAAGGTGATGACGATGGTCGATTCCACCGAGTTGCCCGAGGTTTCGTGGGCGGGGATGGTCGAGTGGTTGACAGGCTCGCTGGTCGATCAACCGGTCGCGCTCATCGTCGAGATCGGCCCGAACAGTTACGTCAGTGAAGACGACGACCAAGAAGTCGTCTGCGCGCAGATTCAGGTGCTGGCCGACGGTGTGTTGATGCTTCGTCGATCACGCGTCGAACTCGGGCACCTGCTACTTGCCGACTATTCCACCGAGAACCTGCCACTCGACATCTGGCAGTTCGACGACCACTTCGAAGACTGTACCGACGGCTATCTCTTCAGCCGCGACGTAAACCTGATCGCGAACACGTGCGTGGCGTGGTTCCGGGACAATTGGGGCACCCGTTCCACCAGTGAACTCGGATGCTCGTATCGGTTCCCCGACGAATTGCTTCCGCCGACCGACGGCACCGATGTATTCTGAAACCTTCGCTTCGCGCGGAGTCACCATCGGAGGCGGCATGCCTACCCACCACCCCTCACGTACTTACCGCGGTTGCGCGCTCTGCTCTCCGCGCAAGCGGCGCGGCGTCGGTGTCGCAGCCCGCGAGACCATCCCGACGCTTCGCAAGCTCGGCAAGTCACGCAGACTCAACCGCCGCGACCTCGGCGATCACGCCGACGACCTGTGGGAACGCAACGAACGGTGACCGTGGCCCGGTCCGGGAACTCCGCAGATTCCGGGGTTCCTGGACGGATGGGTCGGGCACACTGGTCTCATGAGTACTCCGCCGCGTCGCCGGTGGGTGCTGCATGTCGATCTCGACCAGTTCATCGCCGCAGTCGAGGTGCTGCGCCACCCTGAGCTGCGGGGACGTCCGGTCGTCGTAGGCGGTCGTGGGGATCCCACGGAGCGTGCGGTGGTGTCGACGGCGTCGTACGAGGCGCGGGAATTCGGTGTGGGGTCCGGGATGCCGATGCGGATCGCGGCCCGGAAGATTCCCGACGCCGTGTTCCTGCCCGTCGATGCCGACGCATACATGGAGGTGTCGGGTGTCGTGATGGACACCCTGCGGAAGCTGGATGTCGTCGTCGAGGTGATGGGCTGGGACGAGGCGTTTCTCGGTGCCGAGACCGATGATCCGGAGGCCTTCGCGCGAACCATTCACGACGCCGTCCTCGAAGCGACCGGGCTGCACTGCTCGGTCGGCATCGGCGACAACAAGTTACGTGCCAAGATCGCGACGGACTTCGGCAAACCGCAGGGCATCTACCGGCTCACCGAGGAGAACTGGTTCGCCGTCATGGGGGAGCGCCCTACCGACGCGCTGTGGGGGATCGGCAGGAAGACCTCGAAAAAGCTTGCCGCGCTCGGCATCAACACCGTGCAGGAACTGGCCGACGCCTCGGATCAGGAATTGGCTGCGACCCTCGGTCCGAACATGGGTCCGTGGTACGCCAGGATCGGACGAGGAATCGACCTCTCCCCGGTGTCCGCGGAACCGTGGGTCGCGCGGTCGCACAGCCGGGAGACGACGTTTCAGCAGAACCTCGCCGGGCGGGAGGCCTTCACCGAGGAGATCCGACGCCTCGCCGCCCGGGTCCGGGAGGACATCCTCGCGGAGAACCGCAAGGCGGTGCGAGTGGCGTTGAAGGTGCGCTACGCCCCGTTCGACACCCACACGACAAGCAAGCCACTGCCCGAGCCGACGTTCGATCCGGACGTGATCGCCGACGCGGCAGCAGCATTGGTCGATCGGCTCGACCACGAGCGGGAAGTCCGGCTCCTCGGCGTGCGGTTGGAGATGACACCACCCACGTGAGTGGCAAAGCGTGCCCGAGGACGCTTTGCCGCTCACGTGTCAGCGGCGGGCGAAGACTGCGGGTTCGCTGTCGGGAACCTGGGCGACGAGGTTGCGGGCGACGAGGTGCCGAAGGTGAGCCGCGGCCTCGGACAGCGCCATGCCCTTGCCCATGGGGGAGATGTCGGCCCACGGCTTGTACCACTTCATCCGCTCGGCGACTTGCCACACGGTGATCTGGTCGTCGCCGAAAGCCTTGTGTAGGTGGTCGAGTCGCTCTTCGTGGTGTTCGATCAGTTCGCCGGCACGGCCCGCGACGTCGTCGATGGGGATGCCGTGCGCGCCGAGACCCCGGGTGATGTTCATGGTTTGGACGCGGCGCAGCGAGTTCATGAACTCAGCGAGGGCGTCGCGTTCCTCGAGCGGATAGACGAAGTTGCCGACGTGCGGTGTCGTCTTCTGCAGGACGTGGTCGCCGGTGAACATCACGTCGGCGTCTTCCAGGTAGAAGCAGATGTGGCCGGGGGTGTGGCCCGGGGTGTAGACGGCGCGCAGGCCGCGACCGGTGAGCGCGATGAGTTCGTCGTCGACGAGGACACGGTCGGGGGCCGAATCGGGACCGGTCGGCGGTTTCCCTGCTGCGGACTTCTCGAACGCCTCGAGGTCCGCCGGGGCGGCGCCGGCCCGCGTCATATTGGCCTTCTGGTACTCCAGCCACTCCGGGCCGTGCCCGGTCGACATGTGCTCGAACATTTCGTGGTCGGATTCGTGCATCGCGATCCACGCGCCGGACGCCTCCCGCACACGCCCGCACAGACCCGTGTGGTCCGGGTGGAAGTGGGTGAGGACGACGCCCTCCACATCTTTGACTGAGTGCCCGATGGCCTCGAGCCCAGAGGTGAGGCCGGCCCAGGCGTTGTCGTCGTCCCAGCCGGCGTCGACGAGGATCAGCCCGCCGGGGGATTCCATCGCGTATACGAGTGTGTGACCAAGGGGATTGTCGGTGATCGGGACCGGAATCTGGAAGATCCCATCACCGATGGGCGCAGCGTCGCTCATGTGCATACCTCGTTGCCTAGGTGAACAAATTAGTTCTACTTACCTTCATACTGACCTTTCGACGCGGATTGCGATACCGCGGGTCCCGATTAGCGGTACGGCACAGGCTGTGAACTGGGGTTTTCGGCGAAGTTGTCGGCTCGGAGATCGGAAGACCCGCTGGAAGCGGGACGCTGTGGAATGCTCCACTCGGACCAGCTTTCACATGCTCGCGTTGCGACAGGAGACTGCTTTGACCACAAACCTCGTTCGATCACGCCGCCGGTGGTACACGACCGGAATGTGTGGACTCGCCGTAGTCGGCGCCTCGGGGATGATCGCGCCCAGCGTGGCGGTTGCCGCGCCGGCCGCCCTGCCTGCCGGCTGCGTGCAGGGCGCCGGAACCCAGGTGACCTGCACATTCACCTCTACCGGCAGTGCGCAGTCGTTCACGGTTCCCGAAGGCATTACCAGCTTGGCGGTGACGGCAACGGGCGGACGTGGTGGAAACGGTGGTCAGATCCTCGGCGGCGCCGCGGCAGTCGCAACCGGGCGGTTGACCGTCGCCGCAGGTGACGCGCTGTACATCCAGGTCGGCGGGAACGGCGATGACGACACCGGGCTGGCCGGATACAACGGCGGCGGAGCCGGTGGCGCCGGTGCCGGTGGTGGAGGCGGGGCCTCCGACGTTCGC
Organism: Rhodococcus sp. NCIMB 12038; assembly: GCF_002165735.1. NCBI lineage: Bacteria > Bacillati > Actinomycetota > Actinomycetes > Mycobacteriales > Nocardiaceae > Rhodococcus > Rhodococcus sp. NCIMB 12038. Next base: position 135,730 of record NZ_NHML01000010.1, on the reverse strand, counting down.
ACCGGTTCGGGCGAGCTAGCGGATCGCCAGATCGTCGCGGCAGGCGGCGGCGGTGCGGGCGACACCTACATCGGTGGCGTAGGGAACCTGACCCCGACCGGCCCCGACGGCCAAGCGGGCGGCGGCGGAGGGGGCGGCGGCGGTGCGACCGGCGCCACTGGTGGTGTCGGAGGCAACGGGGGCAGCGACCCCCATGGTTCGCCGGGTGAAGCGGGCGTCGGTGGCGCCGCTGCAGGTGCGAGCGGTGGCGGTGGCGGCGGCTGGTTCGGTGGCGGAGGCGGCGCCGTTAACTACGGTGGCGGCGGTGGCGGCGGTGGCTCGTCCTACGCACCCGGCGGGACCTTCGCCGCCGCTGCGGCAGACGTGGCACCCACTGTGATCATCACCTACGGGCAGGATTCAGGAACCGGGTCACTCGGGAACCTGTTCGGCAGCAGCTGATCTCGACTCCTGTATTGGAGACGTGGTAGATCGCAGCTGACTCAACGACATCGGCGGCAGCCCGGAACTCTCGTCCCGGCTGCCGCCGATTCTCGTGTCGTCAGACTGCAGCGACCGCCGCGGTGGAGTCGGCGGATTCGTAGATAGCTTCGATGCGGCGCCGAGTCTCGTCCGGGTCGGACTTCATTGCCAGGACGAGTTCGGAAATGACGAGCTGCATCGCATGCTCGAGCTGCCGCTTCTCGCCGGCCGACAGGGGCTTTTCCTGTGAACGGGTCATCAGATCGCGGATGACTTCGCTCACCGTGAAGATTCCGCCCACGGTCAGCTTTTCCTGATTGGCCTTGAACCGACGAGACCAGTTGGACGGGTCGTCGACCGTCGGCCCGCGCAAGATGTCGAAGACTCGACCGACTTCATCGTTGTTGATCGCGTTCCGAACGCCGATGGCCTCGGCTTTCGCGACCGGGATCTCGATGGACAGCCCGTTCTGAGCGACTTCGAATTGCACGTAATCAGTGGGTAGATCCTTGAACATCCGGGTCGTGAGCTTTGTGACCGTCACGGACCCATGGTGCGGGTACAGGAAAATATCACCGATATTGAGATTCATTGATTACCTACCCTTCGCGTACATTATGACACACGCTGCCATGTTGACAACGGATGCCTGGGTGTGAACGATCGACCCGTGGGGTTCTCCTACCGATAACAAAGGCCGTTGATGACCAGACTCGAAGTGTTCCCCGTGCCGTCTGACCTGCCCGTTGGCCCGTTGGGGCTACGGGAGCGGCGACGTGAACAGACGAACGTGGAGATCAGTGAGACCGCCCTCACACTGTTTGAGCGCAAGAGTGTCGAGGCCACAACCGTCGGGGAGATCGCGCAAGCAGCGGGCGTGTCTCAGCGCACGTTCTTCCGATACTTCGCCACCAAGGAAGAGGCCGCGCTCCGGGACCACTGGGCCTTCGAGGCGGTCGTGGCATCACGGCTCGACCAACTCGACTCGGCCCTCTCCCCGAGGCTCGCATTGGAGACGTCCTTCGCGGACGCATTGGTCATGTACGCGGACAGTTCGTCGACGCCCTGCCGGCGATTGCTGCGGGTGAACAGGCTCATCAAGAAGGAACCGGCTCTGCGTGCTGTGCTGGCGCGTGAGAGTGTGCGACGGACCTCGGTCCTGGTCGACGTAGTGTCGACGAGATTCGACTGCTCCGACCTGCAGATTCGACTGGCAGTCGATGTGTCGGTCGCCGTCCTCCGTGCGGCGTTGGAGACGTGGGTGGATCGATCCTCCACCGACGAGACAGCGAGCCTCCCCGAGATCTATTCCTCGGCAAGGGGACTCGCGCGCGCGTGATCGGACGTGTCCCGCCGGCTCTGACTCAACCCGCGAGGAAGCTGAATCGGACGTGCCGCACCGGGTTGTCGACATTGGTGTCGACGAGGCACACGGACTGCCAGGTGCCCGTCGCGAGCGCGCCGTCGAAGACGGGCACGGACGCGTAGGGCGGAAGGAATGCCGGCAGCACGTGGTCGCGGCCGTGTCCGTGGCTGCCGTGGCGGTGCCGCCACCGGTCGTCGCGGGGAAGCAGTTCATCGATCGCACGCAGCAGGTCGTCGTCGCTCCCGGCTCCGGTCTCGATGACGACAAGTCCTGCCGTGGCGTGCGGCACCCAGACATGCAGCAGGCCATCGCCGGCGCCGGCCGACGCGAGGAACTTCTCGATCTCACGGGTCAGGTCGTGCACCATCGGCTCAGCGCCGGTGCGCACCTCGATCTCGGTACTGAACATGGTTCCGACGTTAGCGCGCGGGTGCGTGACATTCGAGCGAAACGTCTGCGGCGTCCGCAGACGTCACGGCGGTGTCAGTCGCTGGTCTGCGCCGGTGGCTGCATGGCTACCCGACTGCTGCATCCGCTATGTGACCTAGTGCAGGCCAAAGCCTCCCACCGCGCCGACCCGATCGGCGAGCCGGTTCGCTCCTTCCGCTGCCTGTCCGACCATCCGGCGACCTTGACCCGCAACGACATCCGCCACGCCCCCGACCTGCCCACCATTCCCCTCGCCGCCGCGTAGCCACAACGAAACAAGCCACGGTGACATCGAACGTAACGGTTCCCGGACCTCCCACGTTCGTGCTCACGTTGCAGGTGACCGGCGGGTGGCGTTCCACCCAACAGCCGAACGGTTCCGCATTCGGTCGTGAGTGCGGGGCCGTGCGGCCTTGTCGCGTTGGTGGGCGGCCTCTCGTTCCGCAACCGCGTAGAAGTCCATCGAGCCGTCACCGAGGAGGCCGAGAACCACGACCGCGGCCAGCACGGCCGCGGCGATGCTGAGCACCGTCATGCCGATCACCCACTTTCGGGTCGGGATGGTTTCGTGACTTCGTGTTTCACGAATTGGTCTGTAGTGCAACGGGGTCAACGATTGCGCGGCCGCGGCGGTCAGGATGACATCGCTACTGACGCGGCGCCCGGTGCGCCGGTGACTGCATACACGGCGCCGTCGGCGTAGTCGGTGACGTACAGCGTTCCGCCGGTGTCCGGATCGACGAGCAGGAATCGGTAGGGGCCGTACTGCCCGGAGGTCGAGCCGTCCGGGTCGGTCACGAAGGTCCCGAGGACGGCGTATGTCGAGGCGTCGACCACCGAGACGGTCCGGCCGTCCGCGCCGGAGACGTAGAGCAGATCGCCGTCCGCGCTGATCGCCACGTCTTGCGCTCCCTCGGGCAGCCGGACGGTCGCGAGCGGGGTCCCGTAGGTGGTAGTGGACGGGTCGACGTCGATCACCGCGACGACCTCGTATCCGCCTGTCACGCGCCAGAGTCGTCCGCTGCTGTCGGTGATGAACTGTCCGTTGGAGTAGCCGCCGCTGGCGAGCTCCACCGTGGTGACGTGGTAGGTGGCATAGGCTCGGGTGCCGTCCGCGTTGACAGCGACACTGCTGGTGACATCGGTGAACTCGCTGCTCGGGCGGGTGAGGTCCCACACAGGCCCGACCCTCAGGGTGCTGATCGCCGTCATGGATTCGGTGTCGATCACGGTAACGGACGCGCCGCTCGTGCCGTACAGGCGACGGCCGTCCTCGCTGATGGCCAGATCGGTGAAGTATCCGAGGGGCTGGGAGGTGATCACGTCGTTCGTTGCGGGGTCGATGACCGACACGGTGCCGTCCTCACCGCTGGCGTAGAGGCGCGTCCCGTCGGGGCTGACGGCCAACTCCTGCGCCAGGGAATAGCCCTGGTAGTCGGGGGAGGTGGGCAGCCAGATCGTGTCGACGACGGTGTCGGTGGTCGTGTCGATCACCGAGATGGTGCCGGCCCATGGGCTGTTGACGTACACCCGGTCGATCGTCGGGGCGGCCGCGATGTTCGACGACGCCCAGTCGACCGCGATCGGCGCCCCGACGACCGTGTTGGTGTCGCGGTCGACGACCTGCACGAAGCCGTCCTCGCTCACGACGTACAGCCGGTCGCCGACGAGAACCGCGCCGGTCGGGCTGCCTCCCGCCGGGATCGATGTCGAGTCGACGTCGAACACGCCCGCGGCAGGCGCCGGCGTGATCGGGACGGTGACGTTGACGTTGGTCACGTACTGGGCGTCTCTGACGGTGATGGTGAAACTGGCGGCGTCCGGTCCCTCCGACTGTCGGGCGAGGTCTCGGGCTGCGGCGGTCGGGGTGAAGACGAACGCCCCGTCCCCGGTGGCGACGACGGAACCGGACGGTGGTGCGGTGTAGGTGAAGGTCACGGGGTCGCCGTCGGGGTCGGGCGGGAGCGTGATCGCAACCGCGCCGTCGGACGTGCTGGGAGCGCCGACCGTCGATGCCGCGGATGGCGCGGAGTTGACCTGAGTGAGAGACACGGCCCGCACCCGCCCGTCGACGGCGTCGGTGACCAGCCACCGAGTGCCGTCGGCGCTCATGGCGATGCTGTGCGCGCCGGCCTCGGGGGACAAGTCGTCGATACCGACATTCGACACCACCTTGGTGGTCGCGGTGTCGATCACCCACAACCGATCCGAGTCGGTCACGACGTACGCAGCGCTGCCGTCGTAGCTGACACGCACGGCGGTCGGCCGCGACCCGACGGCGACGGTGCCGACGACCTTGTTGGTGGCGGTGTCGATGACCGAGACGGTGTTGCTGCCGCGGTTGGTCACGTACACACGGGTGCCGGTGGGGTTGACGGCGACGGCGTTGGGTGTGGTGCCGACCCCGACGGTGGCGACGACCTTGTTGGTGGCGGTGTCGATCACCGACACGGTGCCGCTGCTGCTGTTGGTCACGTACGCACGGGTGCCGGTGGGGTTGACGGCGACGGCGTTGGGTGTGGTGCCGGTCGTGACGGTGGCGACGACCTTGTTGGTGGCGGTGTCGATCACCGACACGGTGCCGCTGCTGCTGTTGGTCACGTACGCACGGGTGCCGGTGGGGTTGACGGCGACGGCGTTGGGTGTGGTGCCGGTCGTGACGGTGGCGACGACTTTGTTCGTGACGGTGTCGATCACCGACACGTTGCCGCTGCCGCTGTTGGTGACGTACACCCGCGTGCCGGCCGGGTTGGCCGCGACGCCCGTCGGCGAGGTGCCGACGGTCACCGAGCCGACGACGGCGTTGTTTGCGTCGAGCACGGAGACGCTCTTCGAACCCTGGTTTGCCACATAGGTTTTGGTGCCGGCGAACACCGCACCGGACGGATTGGACCCGACGGTGGTGGACTGCACGACCTTCATCTGTGCCGCAGACACCGGCACCTGCACCGGCACGTCCACCCGGTTGCCGGACTGGACGTCTGTGACGGTGACGGTGAACGAGTCGTAATTGGCACTCGGGTCCAGCGCGGCCGGGTTCAGCGCGTCCGCAGAGGCCGCCTGGCGCGCTGCCTGGGTGGGGGTGTAGATGAAGCCGCCGGTCGCGTCGACGGTGACCGTTCCGCCGCTCGGCGGTCCGGTGACCGTGTAACGAAGTTGGTTTCCGGACGCATTGATCGAGCCGCGCACCACACCGGTGCTGCGCTCGGGCACACCGACGATCGGCCCGGCAGTGGATGCAGAGTTCGTGACGGTGGAGGCGGTGCTCGCGACGGCGAACGATTCGATCGGCTCGCTGGTCGTGACGGGTGCGGCAGCCAGCGATTGGCTCGCGTCGGTGGTGAATACCTTCTCCTGTCGACGGCACCATGCCGCGGCCAGCGCCCAGAACGTCGGCGACTCGATCGGTACCTGTGGGTCATTCGACAGGAACGGACGTAGCCCGAGGGCTCCGAGCACCTTCGACACGACGCTGGATGCGACGTCCACCGCCGGGGCGGGGAGAGACGGTCCCAATGCCAGCGTCCCGACCTGCGGTGCATCGGAAGGGGTGTCGGATACCCCACGCGTCAGCGCTGTCGTCGCGTCGATCGCAGTGATCGCAGTGATCGCGGGAGCCGTCGCCGGTACTGCTTCCAGGACTGCTGCCGGCGCCTCCGGGACGAGTTCGCGCACTGCCGGGGTCTCCGCCGCGGCGAGGTCGAGAGCCGTGCCGGATCCGTCCATCACCGGGGTGGTCGACAGGTTCGACACATTGTCGCCGCCGGCAGGTGCGCGGTCGTCACCCTGTGAGGAGGTCGAGGACGCGGCCGAATCCGATCGCTCGGTGACTGCTCCTTCCGGAGGCCGGTCAGGCGGCGCGCTCGCGACACCGGACTCGTCGATCGTGGCTGGTGCCGTGGCGGCAGAACTCGATCCGACCTGTGCGGACCCGTCTGCAGTCGCGGCCGAATCCGGCATACCACCGCCGTTCGCCGTCGACGAGACGTCGGGTGTCGTAGGGTCGGGCGCCGTGGCGGTGTCGGGGGTCGTCGCGTCGGACCCGTTCATGTCGTCGCTCGTGGTGGACGTGGATTCGGTGCCCGCGGTGGATCGGGTATCGGTGCCGGAGGTGGAGGTCGATTCCGAATCTGTGCCGGATGTGGATTGCGAGTCCGTGGTCGAGTCGCCGATCGTCGACGATCCGGATCTGCCGCTCGACGAGTCCGAGTCGGTAACCGATGCGCCGGATGATGTCCTATCCGATGAAGTCCCATCGGTGGATCGGTCCGTGGAACCCCGGTCGGACGATGTCTGGTCGGACGAGTCGGAACTAGACGACGCGGACGAGTCGCCGACGGACGGTGCTGCCACCGCCATTCCTGCCGGCACGACCGCAAGCCCTATGCCCACTGCCACCGCCAGCTCGCCGAAGTGCTTGAGGTGCTTGTCGTTATTCATGGGTTACTCCTCCATGAGGACGCCTCGAACTGCAGTCCGGACACACCATCCGGGCGCTGGGCTGGCTTATCGCCTCGAAGCGCTTCTCGAGTTGCATGGGACAGCAATGATCGTCACGCTCAGTCGCGGATCTGAACCGCGTAGTCGACTACGCGATTTTCCGGTTACTGCGGCGACGCACGATCAGCGCAGTCTGGCGTGGTAGCGGTGGCCTTCGACTGTGCGGATGGAGACTCCGAGGCGTTCGGCGATCTCTTTGTTGGTGAAGCCCTGGGAGACGAGGGCGACGATTTCGCGCTGCCGCCTCGTGAGTGGGGTGGTTTCGCGAGCTTTGCGCAGTGCGGGAGTGTTGAGTCCGCGGTGGGTGCCTGCCAGCATCCTGGCACGTTCGATGGCTGTCAGTGCGGAACCGTGATGCTGCTGTTCGCGGAAGAGAGTTCCGGCTTGGGCGGAGGCATCGGTCGCTGCGACGATGTCACCGATTTCTTCGTACCGCCGTGAGGCTTCGGTGAGTTTTTCGCCGTTGACGCTGGTCAGACCGTTGGCATGCAGCGCAACGGCGTGGACGCGTGGCCCGTCGACGAGCGCGGTGAGCTCGTTCACCCGGTGCGCTGTGGTGCGATCGCCGAATTGCGATGCGGCTTGCAGACACAGGAGTTCTTGGCCGAAGTGGCCGCGTTCGGCCGCGATCGCGGCCGCCGTCCGGGCGAGGCGGATTGCATCGGCGATCATCTCCTGGGCGGCCGCAGCCCATGCTTTGGCGAGGGTGCACGCTGATCGGAGGAAGCCGTAAGGATTAAGCGTGTCGAGATCGCGCACCAGCTCCGCTGCGCGTTTCCCGTCCCCGCGATGCGATAACGCGAGAATCAGGTAAACCCGGCAGCTGACGACAGCTGACCTGTCGTACGTGGTGGTACGGAATTCGCGATCCGCCCTGTTCAGAACCTCGAGCGCAGCGCTCAGACGACCTTGGGACAGGTCAACGTAGCTGTGGAGCAATGAGACAAACAATCCTATGGTTCCGGGAGTGCTCGCGGCATACTCGACAAACTGGGTCATGACTTGTTGCGCGGCCTGAAGGTACCCCGCGATGAACATTGCTTCGATGTGGAAGTAGACGATCCCGTACTCCAGCGCGGAAGCATCACTCGATGTTGCGACCAAAGCGGAGGCCCGCTTGGTCAACGGAGAAACCTTGACGGCATTTCCCGAGTAACCGTGGGCAATGACCAGGGCGCATGAGGTGAGCACGAATGCCATATCGCTCGGCGCAGCCTGAAAGACCACGTTTCCTGCGGCGATCGCGCGGTCAGGTCGGCCTTGCACCGACTCGAGGAGTGCTTCGAACGCGGCTAGCTCGGATGATTTGTGGTTATAGGGCGCTACCATGGCGACTGAGAGTTCTTGCCTCGCCCGTTCGGGATCGCCGAGGCTCCAGCAGAGGGTGCCGACTCGCATAACGGACAGTCGCCGTTGCTCCTCGATCGTTAGCGCGTTCTGATCGAGCGCCTCGAGCAGGGTGAATGCATCCTGTGCCCGACCGACGTGATTGAGCACCCAGTAGTGCAGCATCGCGCCTTGAAAGCCGCTGTCAGATATATGTCCGGCGTCCGCGAAACGAAGGGCGAGGGGAGCATCGTGGAGCCGTAGTGCGGTGGCGGTGGCGGCGAGGTAAAGCCCAAGGTCGGGCGGCAGGTCGGATTCGAGCGTCAGCAATGCCCGTCGCAACAAAGCTGCGGGTGTTGGATCAGCGCGGGTAGAAAGAGCGGTTGCGAGACGGCCGCGCAGGCGGCGCAGTTGTAGGAGGTTGCCAGTGCTGCGACGGACTTCACCGTAGAGGGGGTGGCTGAGGCGGACGGCGATATCGCCGTTGTCGCTGGTCATGTCGATGAGACCGCGGGAATGCACTTCCTTGACCGCATGCGGGCTGGTGAGGATTTCCAACACCGTGCCGTCAATGGGTTCGCCAATCGCGAGGTAGTCGAGGACTTCCGCCGTGTCATCGGTCAGCGAACCAAGCTGGCCGGTAATCAGTTTGGCGAGGGTGGGTGAGACGACGGGTTCACCAATCAACCGCCAGGTGCCGACGTCGCTCACGAGCCGTCCGGCGTCCCGTTCCTGGCGAACGAGATGCCGCAGGAACAGCACGTTGCCGCGGGTCAGGTTCCACAGTTCGGCCGCCGTTGCGGGGGCGACGGGCCCAGCGAGCGCTTGCGAAAGCAAGCGTTCAGTGTCGTTCTCGCGCAAGGGGTCTAAATCGAGCCGGTTGAGAAACCCGTCTTTCCAGAGGGTGGTGATGGTATCGGGGGCCGGTTCTGTGCCGCGCAGGGTGAGCACGACCCTGGCAAGGCCGCGCTGCACGAGTTGTTGGATGACGACGACGGACAGGTCGTCGAGCAGGTGAACGTCGTCGACGGCCACGACTACGGGCTTGTCGCCGGCAGTGAGCGCTTTGATGACGGTATGGATGACCATCATCGGGTCGGCCTGCGAGGTCGGTGCCCATTGAGCAAACGCTCCCAACGGAAGAGTTCGGGCCGAGGCGGTAGCGGTGACCCACCGGACGGCGTGCCGTTTGGCAAGTACGGCGACAGCGGCACTCGCCAACCGGCTCTTGCCAACACCGACACCGCCTGCTACAAGAACCCCAGAGCCATCACCTGAGCCTTCGATAGTCGCCCAGATGCGCCGCAGTTCCTCATCTCTGCCAATAAGCGGCCAGACATCGTCCACGGTCCAATCTTAACTACTGTGTTAGTAGGCGCGGGAAATCATCGATCCCTGACGCCTTGCGTCTTCCAGCTCGATGATCCGACCCGTCTGAGCTTCTTCGGACGGCCGGCGCACCAGCACCCGCGCGCCCGTGCTCAGTACACCGGGTTCGGGTCTCGGTTTGTGCTTCTTCTCGCGCATCAGCCCGTACCTTCTGCTTGGCAACGCGCGCCGACCACAGCCGAGTCCATCCGCGGTCCGCGCGCACCGACCAGACACGACCGGATCACTTCTTGGGCGGTGCAGGGAATTTCGTCGCCAGCCGCGGCGACCCCCGCCTGGCTCGCTTCGAAACCTGGCTCGACCAACGACTCACCACACTGCAGCCGACACCAGAAATCCACACTCCCATTGAGCAATTCGCCCGCGGCTACACCCCCGACGCCATGAACATCCACGCCGCCCGCGCGACAATCCCAGTGGGCAGCTACCCCGCGACCCTTATCCAATCCGACCGACCGAGGCGCCGCGTCCGCCGCCGCGGGCTCCGCTACTTGCGCCCGGCCGCCCACTTCATGCCCCAGCTGTAGGCCTTGTCAAGATCGGCCTGGCTGCCTTCGACGTACTTCACTTCGCGCGTCACGGTGATGCCCTGCCCGGTGTTCTGCAGTATCGCGATGGCGCAGATGCGAGCGGAGCTGTTCCCCGAGTCCAGGCGCACCTCCACCTCGGGGCCGCTGGTGGGGTAGAGGGTGACGACGCCGTCCACGGCTGCCCAGTTGGGTGCGCCGTCGTAGATCATCGCGAAGATGAGGATGCGCTTGAACATTTCCGGTCGGTCGAGGTTGATCTGCATATTCTCGCCGCCGGTCGCGGTGCCGGTCCGGTCGTCGGCGTCGAGCTTGATGAACGGCGGGGACTGCAGCGAACCGAAAGTGTTGCCGAGCGCTTGGACGACACCCTTCGATCCGTCGGCCAGTTCGTAGAGACAGCCGAGGTCCAGGTCGATGCCATTATTCCGGCGGCCGCAAGTTTCGCGAAGAAGCCGGCCTTCTTCGGCTGCGGCGTTGCGCCCGTCGACCAGTTGAGATTGACCCGCATCGCACCCTGTCGCTCACCCGACTTAGTGAGGCTGACCGAGGGCGCGGCCTTCGACAGTGTGACTTTGCTGAGGCTCACTCCGCCCTGCGGTGCGGTAGGGGTGGACGGGCGGCGGGTGTAGTCGATGGCCACAGGTGAGAACCTTCCGATTGGCTGAGCGGATCGTTTCAGACCGTTGTCCGATTTGCACGATTTCGGTCCAGGGTAGCCGTAGTCGGGGCCCCCACTCCGCTCGGCCACGGTCACGCTGAATCGCGCGCGCTCCACTCGATCGCGGGGCAGGTGTCCATCACCATGGCGACGCCCTTCGCGGTCGTGCGCTGGAACGCGGCCTCGTCGATGACTCCCAACTGGAACCAGACGCCTTTCGCGCCCACTTCGACGGCCTGGTCCGCGAACTCTCCGGCGGCCTCGGACTGACGGAAGACATCGACGACATCGATGGGGAACGGGACGTCCGCGAGAGTGGCGTACCCCTGCTCGCCGAGCACGGTCGGCGCGGTGGGATGGATGGGGACGATTCGTTTTCCCCGGCGCTGCAGCAACTCCGCGATGCGGTACGCCGTTCGGTCGGGATTGCCGGAGAGCCCGACGATCGCCCACGTCTCCCAGTCGTCGAGCATCGACGAGACGGCACCGGAGTCCTGCCACGAAGTGTTCACACCGCAAAACTACTACTCACCGCGGACTTCGGCCGGGATCGCTGAGCTGAACTGAACCGTCCGTGCGAAAGTATCCGCATGGTGATCCGCATCCCCGAGAATCCGCGCCTGGTGAATGGTTCCGAGGAATCGGTGTGGAATGCGCTGTTGGGTCAGCTCGGTGATGGTGACCTGGTGGTGGCAAACCAGCGGGTCACCGACCGACTCAAGGACCACGAGATCGACTTCGTGGTGGCGCTCGAGGGGTACGGGATCGTCTGCCTGGAGGTGAAGGGCGGGCAGATCTGGCACGACGGCACCGATTGGTACCAGGAGCAGCGAAAAGGGCCGACGATCATCCACCCGGTTCGGCAAGCACGCGATGCGCTGTATGCCCTGCGCAGCTATGTGGAAGCCGACCCGCGCTGGAGTCACGGGCGGTTGCGTTGGGACCACGTGGTGGTCTTCCCCAACACGGAACTCGCCGACGACTTCGGACTGCCGGAATGCCCACGCTGGAAGGTGATTGATCGGGCCGACCTGGGTGACGTCGTGTCGCGACTGCAGAAGGTGCTGTCCGGTCAGCAGTTGGACCGCCCGGCTCTGCCCGAAGACGGGATCGATCAGCTCACTACGGTCCTCTCCGGACGTGGACTGCCGCAACGCGACGTGGTTGCGAGGGCGATCGCGAACGAAGACGCGGCCGATGCACTCACCGCCCAGCAGTCGGTGATACTCGACGCGATCCGGCTGTTGCACCGGGTCGAGGTGCGGGGTGGCGCCGGAAGCGGCAAGACGTTCCTCGCGGTCGAGAAGGCGCGGCGGTTGGCGAAGCAGGGGCAGCGGGTGGCGCTCATCTGCTACTCGCACGGGTTGGCGTCGTATCGCGAGCGGTTGACCGCCACCTGGTCCTACAAGGAGCGTCCAGCGTACGTGGGCGAGTTCCACGCACTCGGTCAACGGTGGGGAGCGCCCGAGGGCCCGGACAAGAGCATCCGCAACACCGACACCGTGCAGTTCTGGGAACACGATCTACCGCGCCACATGGCGGAGTTGGCGTCGGAATTGCCGTTGCGCGACCGGTTCGACGCGGTGGTCGTGGACGAGGCGCAGGATTTCGCCGACGACTGGTGGGGTCCGCTGCTGGCAGCGCTGCGCGACGACGAAGCAGGCGCAATCTACGTATTCAGTGATGAGGGGCAGCGAGTATTCGACAGGCAGGGCGTTCCGCCGATTCAATTGGTCCCGTTGGTGCTCGATCACAATCTGAGAAACACCCGCCAGATCGCGGACTCGTTCACACCTCTGGTCGGGCAGCGGATGCGCCTGCTCGGTGGGGAAGGCCCCGAGGTGCTTTTCGTGCCCTGCGCGGCGGAGGACGCGCTGACGGTTGCCGACGACCAGATCGATTCGTTGATGGACGAGGGGTGGCGTCCGGAGGATCTGGCATTGCTTGCCACGGGCAGCCGTCACCCGGAGCAGGTGAGCCGGCAGACGGAGGGCAACGCGGCGTACTGGGACAGCTTCTGGGATACCGAGCAGGTGTTCTACGGTCACGTCCTGGGATTCAAAGGACTCGAACGGCGTGCTGTCGTGCTGGCGCTCAATGAGAAGGTGGTGCAGGAGCGTTCGCGGGAGCGGCTGTATGTCGGCTTGTCGCGGGCGAGGGATCAGCTCGTCGTGTGCGGCAATCCGGACTTCATCCGCGAGGTCGGGGGAGCGGAGTTGGCAAAACGAATGGGGGTCTGACGGGACCGCATCATGGAGCCCCAACGACGCTCGCACTTCGAGCGGATGCTCTGGGCCATTGCCCTTCGTCCTTGATTGCGCTGGGCGCGTTATCCCGCAGGGCGAATCCCAACCCCCTCCCGGAGCCCACGGCAACTTCCTACATCCGAACTAGGGTGCCCCGATCCCGTAGTGAACTCGCCGGACGTCCAGTTCTCATAATGCACTGACACCAGCGCGGGCTAGGGCCGAAAGTCCCTATTTCGCACAGCCGTGTCGGTCGAACGGTGTATTGACCCGGTTTCGGTGGGGCGCAATTTATTAGCTGCATCACCACGGCGGTCGCGGGTATGTGTGACGGCAGGTTTGTCTGGTATTAGTTTCAACTAACGTGCTCTGAGGCGGGCGGCTGGCCGAGGAGTGGGGGTGTTGTCATCCGCTTGAATGAATCTCGGCCCCTCCGACGCGTTGATCGGGAAACGTGTCGGAGGCGGGGTGTAATTTCGGCAGCATAGTTCGACGTTTAAAGAATTGAGGGGGACGGGCGCGCGTGGTCGACGCCGCCGATTCTGATGTGGCCGCGGTGCCGTCTGCTGGGCGACGCCGACGTCCGCGGTATCTGTGACTCACTGTGCCGCTTACTGTTTCATCATCGCTCGTGTAACGCTCGTCGCAATGTCGCGATGGAATGTTCGATCACCACACCTGGTTCCCCGTGCGACTGCGCCCTATCGCGAGAGAAATTTGTGCCTCGATGACCAATCCCTTCGACTTCAGCGATTACGAGACCTCTCGGGATCGTCCGTCCACCGACGCATCCTCGTCGTGACCGTCCCCGTCGCCTACACGGCGGGTGAACGGATCGTCGGAATCCCGGCCACCGTCGAGTACCCGGGCCTGCTGCGCATCGAGTACCGGCTGGAGACGAAGCGGTCGCCGACCGGGAACGCCGCCACCGCCGTCATCCGGCTCGCATCCGAACTGGAGTTGCCGACGGCACCGCCGTTCGTCGTCGTGTTCAACGCCGGGCGGCTGCCGCTCAGCGCCCGCGACGGCGAGCCGCTCGAGGTCCGCGGCGACGGCCAGACCACGGCCGGGGCCCGCAGTTTCCACCCGCGCGGTCTGCGCAAGGAATTCGGGCAGCCCTGGACGGCCGACGTGTCCGGCAGGGTCGGATTCCTGCGCGTCTTCGCCGACGTGCGGCCGGAGACCAACCGGACTCTCGCGCTGATCGATCCGCCGGTCGATCAGCTGCGCCTGCTCGACGTTCCGCCCGGACCGGTGGAATGAGCGCACCGCAGCAGACACCCGGACCGCCGCGGTTCGGTCAACTCACCTACACGTCGTTCGACGCCCCCGACCGGGGCCGCGTGGGCGGCGGCTGGCAGGTCAAGGACGTCAGCGACGGCGTCAGCGCCGCCGAGCAGGAATTCATGCGCGCCGGTGTGGCGACCCGATTCGACTCCCCGCAGGCACTGCCGCAGTTCCCGACACCGGCCGACATCGCGGCGCGACCGCGGCGCCTGGTGTACGTGCCGACGGAGACCGGCGGCTGCTACTGGCACACGGTGCCCGCCGGCGCCGACGCGTCCGGGCGGCCCGGCAATGTCTTCGCGCACGTCGTCCTCGACCGCGCGCCGGACACTGCCGTCCGCCCGATCGAACGGTGGGGTTCGCCCGACTGGCTCGCCCCGTACGGCGCGGACGCGGTCGCGGCCGCCGAACTCCCCGGCAGCGCACCGACGCCGACCGGAATAATCGATCGCGCAGCCATTCTGGACTTCCTGCTCGATCCCGGAACGTGGCGCGTGGGGGTGCTGGGTCTGCTGCTGGATGCGGTGGACCAGGCGATGCACGGTGGCCCCGGTGTCGTGCTGGGGTGCGCCGACGCGGATCATGCCGCACTGTGGATCGGCGCGGTCTCCCATTTCATGTCGCCCGGTGCGGCGCAGACATTCGGGTGGTCGACCTTCGACCGCAGCTCGACCGTCGTCGACACCCTGTCCCGGGGAGTGCACCTGGCCTGCGTGCCGGCCCGCGACGCCGTGGACGCGCTGGACGGCTGCGTCGTCCTCGGTGAGACCGACACCCCCGACCTCGGCGAATGGGGTGGGGAACCGCATCGGACCGCGACGGGGCAGCTGGTGCCGGTCACGGCGTGGTCGGTGCTCGCGCAGACCGTGCTCGTCGATCCCGGCAGCGCCCGACGCGCGCTCGACCGCCAGGACACCCTGGCCACCGCCGTGGGGGACCGCGACCTCGCCAATGCCTGGCCGGTCGCGATGGCCGTGCTCGCGAATCCCGAACTGCACGACGCCCTGCCCGAGGCCACCGCCGTGGTGCTCGCGCAGTCGCCGGACACGCTGACCGCATTCCCCGACGAGCTGGCGGTCGTCGCGCACGTGGTGGACGAACACCTGCCCGGAACGACGAGTGAGGCGTGGCGCGTGGTCTCCGACTGGCAGCAGGACGGCCGGCCGGCACCGGTGGTGTGGGACGTGGCCGGACGGGTTCTCACGTATCGGGCCCTCGCCGACCGTGATTGGATCCGAGCCACCGGCCCCGCCGAGTTCGCCCTGTTCGCCATGTGGCCCCCGTCGGAGGATCTCGAGCGGGCCGCCGAGAAGGCCCTGTCGGCGCTCGTGACCAGCCAAGCGGCCGATGCCACTGGTACCGCGCACGATGCGGTGAAGACACTCGACCTGCTGCTGCACGCACACCTCGTCGGCGACTCCGGCCGCGACCTCGCCGCCGAGCTGCTCGACCGCGTCGTCGTCCCGGTCCTGTGCGATCACGAGGCGGGCCCCGCACTGGTCGCCGGGCTCCGCGCCGTCGGAACCGACACCTGCCGTCTGCTGCAGTCGGCGGTGGTCGGGCACCCCGATTTCGCCGGCCGCCCGCTCGGCGCCCGGCTGGCGCCTGACGTTCTGCGCTGGCTCGTCGACGAGGTCCGGGTACCGACCGCCGAGGAACTGACCGCGGCGCCGTCACGCTGCGCCGAACCGCTGTGTGCCATCGTCGCCGACGCGGTGTTCTCGGTGGTCAAGAGCGGCACCGCGGTTCACAGGAAGGCGTGGGAAGGCTATGCGTCGCTTGCCCTCTGGCGGTCGCTGTACGAAGGAAGCGCGGGTGGCTGGGCGCCCAGCGATGTCGATGCGCTCGTCGACGCGTACGCCTGGACGGTCGCGCAGTGGTGCGAACTCGTCGGCGCGTTCCCCGATCACGTCGCACCCCGGTTCCTGTTGCCGGTTCTCGTGCTCGAGCCGTGGGGACCGGAGGTGGAGATGATCGTCAAGCACATCGACGCGAACCGCAGCGCTGCCTCGACGGTCTCCGGCGCCGCGCACCCCGTCGACGCGCTGGCGGTGTCGTGGGCGCTCATCCGGGCGCAGGATCAGTGGGACCGGATCGACGATCCGCGGCTCCGGCGCGCGCTGGACCGGCACGGCTGGCCGGTGCTGAAGGACTACGGCGACGCCTGCCCGGCGCAGCTACCGCAGGATCTCCTCGTCCGCCTGGCCGTGGTCGCGGTCGCCGGGTTCCAGTTCTTCCCGCCGCACAACGGCACCTACATGCCGACGATGCCCGCGAGTCACGTCGACGCGTTGGCGCGTGCGGTGGATCAGGACTCGGATTTCGCGGTCACCGCGCTGGTCGATCTGGTGCGGAGCGGTGCCCTCAATGAGCACTGGGTGATCCGGTCGGCGGTGCTCAGCTCGCCGGCGGCCCCGCACATCGAATCGGTGCTGAACCGCGACGACCTGCTGTGCCGACTCCAGGTCGGGCCGGTGCAGGCGCGACGGTCGCTGCTCGAGCAGGTCGCGTCGATCGTCATGGGGGACGGTGACTACCGCGGTCCCGTCGGCACCTTCGAGGTGTCGGCCTCGCTGCGCGCCGAGATGCGCGAACGCCACGACGTCGCCGATCGATTCCGCGCCGGGGACGCGTATGCGCGGTTCGCGTCGAGTTGGCTCGAGGACATCGAATCAGGATTCGTGCTGCTCGCTCACGAACGGTCGGGTCGGCGATGAGCGGGACGACAGTACGCATGCGCAACGCATGCAGGGGAAAGGGATCGAACTGATGTCGGGATATGTGCTGAACGGTGCGGGCCGCGTCGAACTGCCCAATCGGCCGCTCGCGGTCACCGTCGACGCGGTCACCACGGCCGTCGCGGTGCGCGCCACGCTGCTCGACGGCAGGCCCGCCGAACCGGCGCTGTATCCGCGGGTCGGCCTGCTGATCCTGCCGCGGGTCGACACCGAGATCGTGGTCGTGGCCCGGCCGGACGGCGAGACGGCGGCGTTCCCGGACGGGACGGTGCTGCAGGTGACGATCGGCGTCGACAGCAGTCGCGACCTCGACTCCGAGCGCGCCGAGCTGACCCCCGTCGACGTGTCGGGGCTGCACCAGGTGGAGTTGGCGACGATCGCCCCCGCGGGGTCGAGGCTCGCGATCACCGCCCGCCGCACCGCCGTCGACGTGTCCCTCACCGACGTGGGTTCCCGTGCCCGGTCGGCGGCGCGCAGCGCCCTCGCGCTCGACCGGCTGCCCGAACCGCGCCGCTTCGACGTGGAGGCCGACGTCGACACCACCATGTCGATGCTGTCTCGCATCGACGACGGCAGCGTCCGCACGGTGATCGACATGCTCTCCGGGGTCGCGGCAGTGGTGGGCACCCGCGAAGAGCTGGCCGTCCGGCTGATCGGCCACACGGTGACGACCCTGCCCGGCGCCGAACTGCGAGACGTCGCGAATCAGGTTCAGGCCGAGCTCGACTCGGCTGCCCTCGGGATGGGTTTCCGTTCGGCGGCCGTCGACCGGAGTGAGCGTGACACCCGCACCCTGGCGTTCACGGTGACCGATGCCGTGCCCGCCGACTGGGACCGTGCATGCACCGACACCGTGATCCGCCACCTCGTGCTCGTCGGAGACACGGCCGAGAGTGGGCCCGGTGTCACCGCGGTGCCGTCCAGTGCAGCGCCCGAGCTGTCGAGTCTGTCTGTAGTGGTGACCTCGCTTCTGGCCGATGTGTCGGCGAGCTTGTTTTCGGAAGGCGTACGACGATGACGAAGTGCCCGCGGTGTTTCACGGCCCTGACCGGTGACCGGTTTGCGTGGATGGCTGTTGCCCCGACGGACGTCGAGGTCGACGACGTCGCCACCAAATACCACGGCAGCCAGGTGCGGTCGGGGAAGATCTTCGAACTCCAGCGCCCGGCCGACGCCGCCGACGACTGGGTCCCCGACGACGACTACGCGACGGGCAAGGCCGGCGGGCCGGCCGTGGAGGTGTGCCCGCAGTGCCACTTCCGGCTGCCCGCCGGGTGGCGTGACGGTCGCGCAGCGTGCATCGCAATGGCCGGTGCGCGTGCCACCGGAAAGACCGTGTATATCGCGGCTTTGGTGAAGACGCTGCAGTTGCTGGGGGAGCGGCTGAACCGGGTGGTGGAACCCGCCACCGGCGAGACCGAGGTGAACTTCCGCGAGCACTACGAGCGGCCGCTGTTCGAGGAACGCGGCATCCTCGAGTCGACGCCGGCCTCACACACCGGCAACCCGTATCAGCGAGAGCCGCTGATCTTCAGCCTCGGCCCGGGCCTGCGGGACGACACCCGGCAGTACCTCGTGATCCGGGATGTGGCGGGGGAGGACCTGGAGAACCCCGGCAACGTGGATGAAACGCACATGCAGTTCTTCGCGCAGGCCGACGGTGTGGTGTTCATGTTCGATCCGCTGAAGGTCGAATCGGTGCGGCAGCAGCTGCACGACCTGGTGCCCGCGCAGGAGCGCGTCGGCGGCGACCCGCGGTCGGTGCTGCGGACCGTGCTGTCGATCATCGGGACCGGGACCCCGAATCTCGCGGTCGTGCTGTCGAAGTTCGATGCGCTGCAAGCCCTCGAGCGCGTGGAGGGCAGCGACTGGAGCGAGATCATGTCTCAGCGGGGCGCGGCCTTCCTGCGCGATCCGAGCCTCCAGCGCGCGCCGTACCACGAGACGGACGGGCAGCTGCTGCACGAAGAGGTACGCAGCCTGCTCGACAAGCTCGAAGCACGGTCGATGGTGATGTCGGTGGACCAGCCGCCCGTCGGCAACGCCCTGCCGAGCCGGTTCTTCGCCGTCTCGGCACTGGGCGAATCACCCGTCGGAGATCGCCTCCACGACAGCGGGATCTCACCCTTCCGATGCCTCGACCCCGTGCGCTGGATCCTCACGCAGCGGGGGGTGTGGGTGTAGTGGTGGTCTCCGATACCGGCGAGGAGGCCCTTGTCGTGCGTCCTGCATCAGAAAGAATGTCGTGCAGGTGTTTTGAAACCATCAATCGCTCTGTCAGGGTGAGGTGCACATGTCCGACACAGTAGAAACACCTGGGACTTGGAAGGTTGCAGACGGCTCTCACGTGCCATTCGATGAGGCGAAGGCGGCGTGGGCCATTGCGGCGTACGACGCGCTCGTGGAGGTCGCCGGTCATTACCACCGGTTCATCACGTATAAGGAATTGGCTGAGCTCGTCCAGAACAGGACCGGTGTTCGTTCCCGTTCACAAATGCGAAATTGGATCGGTGCTGTCCTCGGCAAGGTCGTCGACAGATGCCATCAGGAGGAGTTGCCGTCGCTGACGGCCCTTTGCGTCCGCCAAGATCAGACTGTCGGCGAGGGATATCGATACGTTCTGCAGGTGGCGGGTGTTGAAATTCCTGACGATCTCGATCAGCACGCCGCACAGGCGCGGTTGGATTGCTATAGGTATTTCGGGGCAACAATCCCCGAGGGTGGGGGCGTCGCAGCACTTCCACCGGATGTCATGGCAGCTCGAAAGAAGGCTAGAAGCAAGATTGAGGCACCAGTTGCTCTATGCGCGCAGTGCTTCGTGCAGTTACCAAGCAGCGGAATATGTGACAACCACTGAGCGCGATTACTGAGCGACTCGGATGTCCGGTGCGGTGGTTTCCGAGGGCAGTTGATCGCACAGGTGTGATCGCCCACGTGCGCGAGATAGGCGGCAGTGGAGGTATAGCCGTCCAACTGTCTGACGCCAATCTCTACAGTCATCCCATTCGTGTGTCGGCGTGTAAGCCGGTGGTCATCGCCGTCCGCGCGCGTCCTCGTGGTCGACCAAGATGGGACCGCCGCCCACCCACCGTGCTCCGCACTCTGGGCAGTTCACGTACCAGTCTTCGTATCCATTGACGAACTCGCGCTCGCCCTTTTTACCAACTCCTGGGCACATCGCCATCTCGTATCTCCTATTGTGAGTGCAAGACCTGTGTGAACGGCAAGGTATCGCAACGGTATGACAAGGCCTGCGTCAGCCGGGGGAGTGTTGGCTTTTCGGTCGGCTTTCGGAGCGTCGATACAATCGGGCTGACGATTGACACCAAATCGGTCATTCCACGCCTTCACTGTGGATCAGCTCTGACCGCTTCCCGCTCCACGTGACGACAAGTTCATCTCGCGCACGGCTCGCTCGCCCCACGACAGCGGGATCTCACCCTTCCGATGCCTCGACCTTGTGCGATGGATGCTTGCGCAGCGGGGGTGTGGGTGTAGCCTGCCCCGCGCGTACGGTTGAGCTAGGGGCGGCGCCGTGGCATGGGCCGAGTGTCGGGGCGCAGGAGGAAGATCCACGATCCGCTAGCCTGGGGGAGATGGATTATGGAACGAGTGCGGCTGAGACGACCCCAGATGATGACAGTTCGCGGTTTGCGGCAGCATCGGGTCATTTCACGTCGATTGAAGTCTGTGCGGGTGCCGGCGGATTGGCGCTGGGCCTGGAACAGGCCGGATTCGATCCGGTCCTCGTCATCGAGAACCGTCCGGTTGCGTGCGACACCTTGAGATTGAATCGCCCGCACTGGGATGTTCGTGCGATCGACCTGCTGGAGTTCGACCCCGTGGACGACCAGCAGGTCTACGGAGTCGACTTACTCGCCGCGGGTCTGCCTCGGCTGCGCGGTACCGCAGCTGTCGCGAGAACCCCCGGTCCGGGGGACGAATTCGACCTGTTGAAGGCAACCGTCTGGTTGGCGCATGCGGTACGACCGCGTGCCTTGCTGATCGACAATGTTCCGGACTTGGTGACCAGTGACGCCTACGCCGGCATCCGAGCGTTCATGGAGGGCGAGCTTGCGCACCTTGGTTACGGTCTTCGGTGGTTCGTGATCAACGCCGTCGATCATGGGGTGCCGCAGGATAGGAAGCACGGGGTCCTCGTGGCGATCGAAGGAAAGGCGGCCGAGCGATTCGAGACTCCGCGCGGTTCGGGCGTCCGGCAGTCGGTCGGTGAGGCGCTACGAACTTCGATGCGTGCTCAGGGATGGTACGAGGCGGACGACTGGGCTGCCCGAGCTGATCGGCCGGCTCCGACCCTGGTCGGCGGATCGTGGGACCGGGGTGGTGCTGATCTGGGGCCGACGGGGTCGAAACGGGCGTGGGCGCGGTTGGGTGTCGATGGCGGCACTGTTGGGGACGAAGTACCGGCACACGATTTTCTGTGGGATCCCCAGGCCGGGCGGAAAGGGATGGTGCGGCTGACCGTCGAGCAGGTGGCACGGTTGCAAGGATTCCCTTCCGACTGGACCATCTCAGGTAGGAAGACCGCTCGATACCGGCAGATCGCGAATGCGATGCCGCCGCCACTCGCCTACGCGCTTGGGAGGGCGATCGGCGTTGCGTTGCGCTAGCACGGAACGTCCCGCGGTGCGACGCCACCCCTCATCGAGTTTGTCGGTGCGAGGTAATAGGCTGCTCGACCATGGCCCCACCGAAGTCTGCGAGCAAGACGATGAAGTACCATATCGTCGATCTTTTCGCGGGTCCGGGCGGACTTGACGTCGCGGCGCACTGGTTGGGGATTCCGGTGCATGGGATCGAGTGGGACGCAGATGCGTGTGCTACCCGAAGTAAAGCCGGTCTCGGTACCGATAAGGCGGATGTTCGTTCGCTCGGGCCGGCCGAGTTTCCGGACGCAACGGTCCTGGCAGGTGGGCCACCGTGCCAGACCTACACCATGGCTGGGGCCGGGTCAGGCCGAAAAGCTCTCGATGAGGTCTTGTCCCTCGTCAAGCAGATGGCTGCGGGCGTCGACGTGTCTGCTTCTATTGCAAGTCTCGACGACGAACGAACCGGATTAGTACTCGAGCCACTCCGCTGGGTGATTGAGGCAAGCGAACTCGGAATACCCTACGACGCAGTAATTCTCGAGCAGGTTCCGACTGTACTTCCGGTGTGGGAGTCGATGGGCGAAGCACTCGACGGTCTCGGCTACAAGGTTGACTGCGGTGTGCTCCGCACCGAGGAGTTCGGCGTACCG
This sequence comes from Rhodococcus sp. NCIMB 12038, assembly GCF_002165735.1. Lineage (NCBI taxonomy): Bacteria > Bacillati > Actinomycetota > Actinomycetes > Mycobacteriales > Nocardiaceae > Rhodococcus > Rhodococcus sp. NCIMB 12038. The sequence goes on along the minus strand of NZ_NHML01000010.1, from coordinate 113,539 downwards.
CAGACGAGACGGCGCGCAATCCTGGTCGCGCACCGTCACCGCACCCCCACTTTGCCGACTCCGACGCACCGGGCCTTTCGCAAAGGGGTCTCGCGTGATGAAGGACTGGAGGATCGGCTGCCGTGGGAAACCATGCAGGCCGCCCTCGGTCGCTCCGAGGACTTCGTGGTGGTGTCCAACTATGGCTCGGGTGGTGATCCTCGTGCGCGGGGGCGACGCACCTCGAACGAGCCCGCTGCAACTGTGACCGGAAAGATCAGCCGCAACCGCATTGTCACCGCAGAGGGCGCCGAGCTCGGGCGATTCACCGATACCGAGGCCGCTCAGCTGCAGACCTTTCCGAAGGACTATCCGTGGGGCGGTAAGGCCATCGCTCAGCAGATCGGCAACGCGATTCCGCCCCGCCTCGCTGCACACGTCATCGCATCGGCACTAGGTATCGACCTCGACGAGAACTTCTTCGAAGCCGCCCGTACCGGGTCCTGGGAGCGAAGCAAGCACGGTTTGGCGCGCTGACAGTATGCGGGACTTTCGGATCAGTCACTCATCGTGATCAGCCCAGATCTGCCTCGTCAGCTGCTGAATGACGTGAGCGTTTTCGCTTGGGCGCGTCGGCAAGCAACTCTTCGAAATGCCATACGAGGGTATTGACAGATGCCGGCGGAACGCGGCCGTCGTCGGGTCCGTCCGGAAGAATCTCCCAAAGAACCGGTGCCATGCTTTGGGCTTCGTCGATCCACCGTTCGACCGCTTCGTCATCGGTTGGAGAATCCGGTGCGAGGACGTCGTAGACGAGCGTGCTCCCCGCCGTGTTCACGGCAGACGAGAGGGCATTGACTTGGTCGCCGAGGTGCGGTGATCCGTCCGCAGCTAGCCTGCTCAGTACTCGCAGAATTGCTTGCGCTGTCGGTCTGTGGTCGATCACGTCGAGGCGCATGGTCGTATTGAGAACGTCCTGCACTCCGCACGCGACTTCGACGGGGCTATAGTCGTGGCCGTCTCGGAACAACTCGGCCGCCCACCAGAGTCTCGAGAATGCCTGGGTGTAGTGCGGTCCACTGAAGCGCGCGGGTTGGGCGACACCACCACTCTTGTGTCGCCACACGACATAGTCGGATGCGACGACCAGAGCGAGGTAGTTCCATATTCGCTCGTCGACCGCTTCGTTGCGGGACATTCGAAGTGTTGCGTGCAGGCGCGGAGCCAGCCAGCCGTCGGCTTCTGTGCGCTTGTGGTCGAAGCGTTCCATCGCTTCGTCGAGCAAGTCGCGTACCGGCCGCGGCCGCCACCGTGCGTCTCCTTCATCCTTGATGATCGAGGATTTGACCAGCGTGGAAATCGGTGGATTCTCGACGCCGGTCTGAATCCCGCGACCGAGGTGTTTCGCTACTACGGGAGAAGGTAGTAGCCCAATGGCATCTGGAATGCGGTAATCTCCAGGCATCATTTTCCTCTCTGATGCGCGGACCGCACGGCGGTTGTGAGCTTACGGGTGAGTTGGCTGCGGCGACCGGCCGCATACTGGATCCGGGTCTGAATCTCGGACCACCCCGCTCCGTCTGTCCTCTGTCGTTCAAGCTCGTACAGAGCGTCGGTGAGTTGCCGGTCCGGGAAGACGTCAGGGAGCATCGCCCTCAATACCGACTCACGCCACCCTCCGGGGATCAAGGGCGTGCCGTCCTCGTCGACGTCGAGGTCACTGATCGCCGAGTGGAACATTGCGGTCCACGCGTCCTGTGCGATTTGACCGGCGGCGAGGTCGCGGACAACTCGCTCTTCGACGCTGCCGGCAGCTCCGTTCATCAAGTCGACGAGACCCTCGACTGCAGTTGTATTGAGGTACACGCGAGGAACATTCGCCGACATGTCGACGATCCACGCCGAGCCCTTGTACGCACGAAGCCATTCCGGGCCGTCCCGGAAATCCTCCTCGAGGATGTCGACGTCGCGTTGGCGAACCGGCTTGGAGGCGGAAACGTCCACGTACCAGTCTTGCTCGATTCCGCCGATGGCGCGTCCGGGGAATTCGTCGACGGTGGCGGTGACTACCAGTGACAGCACCGCACGTCGTGAATGCCGAGCACGTGACATCTCGAGTGTCCCAATCCATGTGTCGTCCGAGTGTCGGACGAGTTGTTGGGTAGTGCGCGTGTTGGTCGCCTTCTCAGTCAACACTGCGAGGCACGACACGTCGGCCCACTCGCCCTCCGAGATCTCGCGATCCGGCAGCGTTGCCTTCAGTTCGAGGCGAGCGGTCGACCATGCTACTCGGCCTGAAGTGTGCAATGCGACGGTGCGTTCCGGACCCGAAACCATCGAATAGGGGAGTGCATCCTCGTCGATCTTCACTGAGATAACCGTCAGATCCACATCGCCGATCAGAACCGGGTAGGAGTAGACCGGTTTCACGATGAACCTCCGCGAGACTTGGGGAGCTCGACAATCAGTCGAGCGAATTTCCCCTGGACCGGGTGGGTTGCCGGATCGGTGATGCCGATGAAGGCCGCCTGCCGAATACCGGCCTCGATCATTAGGTCGCTGCCATCAACTCGGCAGTTCTCGGTTGCAGTGAGTTCGGCCCACCGAACTGTCGGACGTCCACCCGAGCGCACTTCGAATTTTGCGACGGGGGTCAGGAGCCAAGGCATTTCGGACTCGGGAACCTTGACCGTTACGGTGACCACCCAGGCGCCACTTTCATCGACCCGCCCCTGCACGTGTCGAACCGACGCGGCGCCCGCAATACTTCGAGTTCTGACTGCCGGCGGCGCATCGAGCTTGAGGAGATCTCGCAGAACCTTCGGACCCCGGTCCCGCTCAGCCTCCTGTTGTCCCACGAGCCCCCGGACGGCCTGATCGACGGCGGAGCGAAATTCCTTCAGTCGCGTGAGGGCTCCCTTCTCGTAGGACGAGGTGAGTTCTTCTGTGCGGTCCCACTTGTCGTGCTCCGGTGGTTCTGACGCGCGAAGAAACGCTTCGGCGGCCTCGACACTCTCGTCGTCGTGGCCCGTTGCGTACCCGGCCAGTAGAACAGCCTGGAACGGAGGCGTCCCGAGTGGGATCTCGCGCGGCCTGTGCTCGACGATCGTCATTCGATTCCCACGCATGCACACGACCCGGTTGGTGGTCGTCGCCGATTCGTCGGCCGGAGTCACCAGGAGCACAGCGTCATGCTGAAGCCCCTTCGCCCGACCCCGTCCTTCGTCTCTGCGGGGAGTCACGATCAATGGAACTGTGGCGCGAGCTACTTGTTCGGCGGAGGTGAGCTCGTTGACGGTGTCGTCGTCGAGATAGGCGCGCAGTGCTCGGTTGAGGGCAGGGTGGAATTCGTGTGGATCGACGCGCTGCTCGGCGATGACAACCTCGTCGTTCCGCATCGCGGTTACTCGAGCTTCCATAAACGGTCCGGACGATGCACCACAGACCATCGCCGCCCAGAACCCGTCTGCTAACGCCCGGACCAGCTTTTCGTGCATTTCATGGAGAGTTTCGGCGTCTCCCGACGCGTCGTGGGCACCGACGATCAGGAAGGAGGTACCGGGTTCGCAGGAGCGTCGATCGAGTCGCAACCGATGGACCTGTTCATCGTCAGCCCACCAGGACCGGGACACCCCGTTGTGGTCGGCGTCGGTCTCTTCCTCGCCGAACCAAGCCGGTCCTGCGTACGCGGACCCGCCGATCTCGTGCCATGGAAGATCGAGGCGACCGACCACGCGCCGGTCGGTGCGACCCTCGTGCGGTGTTGACAGGGTCGAGTTGGCTAGGACAAGCCCGAACCGGCTCGTGGCCCATAGCGTCGCCTTCCCGATGCCGTAAGACCCGCCTGCGCGGCCCGCTGATTGCTTGTGACTGTCCAACTGGCGTCGCACGACCGCCGCGAATCGTCCGTCGTCGTACTCGGGCCCGGTCAGTCCGGCAGCGTTGAAATCGTCGATGCGTAGCAGGACTATCGAGCCACGTTCTTCAAGATCGTTCAGTGCTGCACGGAGACTTCGAGCGACTTTTTGCCCGCCTGCCGCGGCGCTGTCGAAGTGGGGTGACAGCTCACTCCAGTGAATGGCCGTCAGGAAGTTCGACAGGGCATCTCCGGTCAGCTCGTGCAAGGTATAGGCGACGCGGACAGGGGCAGTGAGGTTCAGCCGCTCGTCGAGAGAGTTCTGTGTCGCCTCGCGAGCGAGGACCGAGAGGTCGGCATTGAACGCAAAGGCTGCCGCGTTTCCGTACTCCCTACCACCATCGGTATGGGCTGGACGGTGGTGCCACTGCAACGTGGGAGGGCCACTGGCCTGACCGGCCCTGACCTGCGGTTTGGCGGAGATCCCCTCGGCCGCGGCGCCGCTGCTCTCCATCGATTCCAGGTCGACGTCGAGTGCGGTTGCAATCTTTGCTCGCATCTGATCGCTGGGTTCAGATCTGCCGGAGATCCATGCGGATACTGCGGCGCGAGTGACACCGATCGCTTCGGCATGTTGGGCTTGAGTCGAGCCTGTAGCGCGGAGCTTCTGCGCGAGCCAGGGGCCGAAGTCCTCTTGTGGCGAGGTCATCGCAGTCGATACTCCTGGGCGGTCGCGTACATGTGCTCGCGCGGAGCCTATCAGCGCGGGTCCGATACGGCCCTATTGATCCAACGTATGACACGTGTCGGGGGTCGACTTGACGGATTTTGTCGGTCGGCGGGTGCAGAATGTCGGAGCAGGACAAATAGGGTGCTCTCGAATGGGCACCTGTGCGGTTTGTGGCCGCGGGGTACGAGGGGGCGGTGAACGGCATGCGCGATGCATTCGGAAGGCTGAGCATCGTCGATTTCGCAGCATTTCGGCTACCCCCGATCCGGATCGTTTCTACGTCTCTACGGGCCTCGGCGGAGTTGTTCCGCCCGCGTTGCAAGGATCGACATCGCTTATGAACAACTCTGAAAACGGCGCGGTTCTCGAGACTGTTGCTGAACTGACCCAACTTGCTCTGGGCACCTATGCCTACAACCCGGCACGGATCGAGGAGGACGCGAACGGCGAGCGCCGTATTCACCAAGGTGGCTACGGCGACCGACAACTGTTCGAACTCGTCCAAAATGCGGCCGACGAGCTGCGGGACCTCGATCGTTCTGGTGGTCGCATTCATGTGATTCTCACAGAGGAGGCGCTTTACTGCGCGAACGAAGGCACTCCGATGACACCTCAAGGGGCGGACACCATCCTCAGGATGGGGGTGTCCAAGAAGCGAGGTGGGCAGATCGGCCGCTTCGGCGTGGGAGTCAAGTCGGTACTCTCAGTTACGCGAACACCGCAGTTTTTCAGTACCACAGGATCGTTCGGATTCGACGCCGATTGGTCGGCTAAGCAGATTCTCGATGCAGTGAACGAGAGCCGCCGAAGTAAGGGAGAAGCCCCGCTGGAATCGATCGGGGAAACGCCCGTCTTGAGAATGGCACGGCCCCTCGAGTCCGCTCGCCAAAGGGCGGACGACAGCGTGCTCGATTCGCTACTCGGATGGGCCAGCACAGTGGTTCGACTGCCGCTTGTGCGAGGTGCTGCCGACCGGCTGTCGGCAGACATCCACTATGACGGCGCGCGCCACGCTCTCAATCGTGAGTTTCCGCATCTTTTCCAGCTTTTCTCGTCGCACGTCGGGACTGTTGTGCTAGAGGATCGCAGTGTAATGCCGAAGGTTCGTCGGGAAATCTCTTGTACTCAGAGAGGCGATTTACGAACAATTCATCAGGCGCGGAGCGGTGCGAAGTCCACGGCAGAGAGCTATCGGGTATTCAGTATGCCCCATGGGGTCAGCGACGAGTCCCGCCGAGGGGCGGGTGAACTGCACGACCGCGTGACGATCGACATCTCGTGGGCTGTCCCCGAGTACTCGAAAGCGCGAGAGGGTAGCTACCTCACTGTTCCTGCGGAGCGCGGCACCTTCTGGTCCCATTTTCCGACCAAGTATCCGATGCAGCTGAGCGGCGCGCTCAATGCGGCGTGGAAAACGAATGAGGATCGGCAGAACCTTCTTGGCGGAAGTGAGCTGAATGCCGAGCTGCTCGAGGTCGCAGCGAATCTCGTTGTAGGCTCGCTCGAAGAGCTCTCGCCGCCCGAGGATCCCGCGGCATACCTCCCGTTGTTGCCTGGACGTGCAAGGGATTCGGAGTCACCGAACTGGGCGTGCAAATTTCTGACAGAACACATCTGGAAGCTCGCGGCCAAGAATCCGTCTCTGCCGGATCAACGCGGCGTGCTGCAAATTCCGACTTCGTTGCGAATCCATAGCGAGAAGCTCTCGACCAAGGCGCTGGGGCTCTGGCGCGAATACGAGGGACGTCCTACGGACTGGGTGCATCACTCGATCGAAGGGCCGGGTTTCCGCCGCGGCAAAATGGTCCACATCCTGGATGCGGCATCGCACAACGATCCCGCGTCGATTCCGGAATGGCTCGAAGCGCTCGTCGCAGATGGCACGGTGGATGCGTCGAAGGCCGCGATTCGGGTGTTGGCTCACTTGTTGGCCAATGATCTGGATGGCTCCAAGACGTCTGCGGAGGCTGCAGACGCCCGCCGCGCGCGGATCGTATTGACCGATCGAGGTGAGTTTGTCGCACCCACAGCCGGTGGTGTATTCCGCCGGTCGAGCGAGGATGGACTGCGCGATGATTTGGTCTACGTCGATCAGCGCGTCGCTGACGACGACGAACTCGCTCCGTTGCTCGACCGATTGGGGATCCGCGAAGCGGACACGGAAGGGCGATTTCACAGTGTCCTCGATCAAGGCTTCGCGCGATACACAGAGGAGTCGTGGTCGCGGTTCTGGGAATTGCTTCACGTAGCCGGCGGGGCAAGTCAGGCACGCGCGATCGCCGACAGGGTTTCTGACATTTCGACGACTTTGCACGCGCGTACGATCGCCGGAAAGTTTCAGCCGCTCCATGCATGCATGCTGCCAGGGCCGGTTGTGCCTGGTGATGGGTCCAGAGACGCTGATCTGACAATCGACATGGAGTTCCACGCGAACGACCGCTCGATTCTGCGGGAGTTCGGCGTCGCGGACCGGCCTATTACCGGAATCAAACCGGAAGCTGACGGTTGGTTCGAGTCATATCGCGCGTCGATGTATGAGATGTACTGTGCCTCCCTGCCCGCGACGACTCGCCCGGTTATGCTGCACACAATGCGCCTGGAAGGAGGCGTAACAGCCGGACCACTTCATCTTTTCAAACACCTGTCTCCCGAAGGTCGAGCTGCCTTTCTCGCAGCTGCGCCGGAGGAAGGCTTCGTCGAGAACTGGACCCGGCAAATTGGGAAGGCGTCGAGTAATCGAGCCCAGGTAATTTCGCCGATACGCTGGCTTTTTCACACGCAGGGTTGGGTGAATACGTCGCAGGGGCTTGTCCGCGTTCAGGATGCGGTGGGTCCTCAGTTGGACGCCTACTCGGAGGTACTTCCGGTTGCGCACATCAGCGCAGGCAAAGCCCAACGCCTCCGACTTCCCAGTCGCGTCGAGGAGGTGGCGTCCGACCGTTGGAAGGCATTGCTCGATTCGGTGAAGTCGAGCACCGACGACGCCTTCGTGGGGCGGTCCTATGCTCTTCTGATTCGAGTCGCCATCGACTTGTTGCTCGAGGAGGACTCCGTTCGCTGCCGCGTAGGCGACAGTTGGGACCTGTTGCCGGACGAATCGATTGCAGTCGCTGTTAGTCGTGTTGAATACGACGAACTGATCCGAGAGAATCACCCTGCGCTGCTCGTTGACTCGCCTAAGGACGCTGAGCAAGTCGAGGTCATGATCAATGATTGGGGCATGAGGCGGGTCTCCGACGTGATCGAGAAGCGGATTCGCTCAGTGGCCTCGGGGGAGGCCACTGCGCTCGCTGCTGTATACCCAGCCCTTCGCCAGCGCCTCGGTTCACGGGTCAGCGGGCTCATGATGCAGCGCTGCGTTGAGCTGGAGGAAGTAGTTCGTACACCGAATGGGACCAGGCTCAGTGTGCTACCCAGCGCGCTCGACGAGTCCACCGTTTTTGTCCCGGACAATGCTTCCGCCGAGGAAGCGTTGGTCCTCGCCGATCAAGAGTTCGGATTCGGACTGGGTCCGACCGGCTGTCGGCAGGTTATCGAGGCGCATCGCCGCCAACTGGAAGACCAGGCTGTTCGGGAACGGATCAGCCTGGTTCGCACTGCGAAGTCGATTCCGGACAAGTTGGCGGCAATGCTCGATGAGACCCAGCTGCGACAGGGGCTCCCAGCGGGCCTCGTCGAGAGCGACGTCCACGAGAATGGCATCGCCCCGGGCAGCGCGAGGTTGGCGGAACTGGCGTACAACGCCCATGACGATGGCGTTCTCAAGGCATACGCGAAGGAGATCAGTTCGCGAATCCCAGGCACACCGCATCGATTCGACGGCGGTTCCTCGGCGTTGAAGTTCGTCACGGATCTCGGGTTTCCGGACTCCTTCGCCGGCGCCCGCTTGCCGTCGCTGCCTGAACGTGAGATCGCACACGGCCCAACGAACTTTCCGGTACTTCACCCGTATCAAGAGGAAATTGCGACACGCTTTGTCGACTTGCTCTGCAAACTGACACCGCAGCGCGCAATGCTCAGCCTCCCGACCGGAGCCGGCAAGACGCGCGTAGCGGCGGAAGGGGTAATTCGCTGGATTCGGAAATCCGGTCTTCCGGCAGGTCCTGTTCTTTGGATTGCTCAGACGGGCGAACTTTGTGAGCAGGCCGTGCAATCCTGGAAGTTCGTGTGGGAGAAGGTAGGTGCCGATTATCCACTTATGATCGATCGCTTATGGAGCGGAAATTCTGCCACTCCAGTTACAGGGCGGCCTCATTTGGTTGTGGCGACCGATGCGAAACTCAGGGAACGCCTCGGGACTGACGAGTATGGCTGGCTGAGAAGCCCGTCGTTGGTCATAGTTGACGAAGCGCATGAAGCCATCTCGCCCGAATACACCAAGATTCTGGAACTGCTGGGGCTTACGCACTGGATGACCTCCCGTCACCTGGTAGGACTGACGGCTACACCATTTCGAAACAACGCCGACACCACCAGACGACTTGTTCAGCGCTTCGGTAATAGTCGGCTCGACGAAGGGGTGTTTGAAGGCGAGCCGATCGCAAGCCTGCAGAAGCTTCAGATTCTGTCGTCGGTCGAACACAGGGAGCTCCCGGGCGCTGAGATTGCTTTGTACAAGGAAGAGCTGGCGGAGATCGAGAAGCTCAAGAACTTCCTCCCGAAGAGCGCGGAACGGCGGCTTGCCGAGGACGAAGGACGAAACAAGATTCTCATCGATGAGATCGTCTCGCTGCCGAACGATTGGCCGGTGTTGGTCTTTGCTACCTCGGTGGACCACGCGAAGTTGCTCGCCGCAAAGCTGAGCGATCGCGGAATTCGTTCCGTTGCCATTGATTCGGCAACGCCGATCGCCGACCGTCGTCGGTGGATCGAGGGGTTCCGCAAACGCGAGATCCGAGTTATCACCAATTACGGCGTCCTTTCCCAAGGATTTGACGCGCCTGCCACCAGGGCGGTGTTCATCGCCCGGCCGGTTTACAGTGCGAATGCCTACCAGCAGATGGTCGGGCGAGGGCTTCGAGGCCCGAAGAACGGTGGCAAGGACACCTGCTTGATCTTGGACGTGCGGGACAACATCACCAACTACGACAACAATCTCGCGTTCACGGAATTCGAGCATCTGTGGGAGAAGGAAGCGCGGTGACTACGGCGACCGACCCGACGGTCTCGCTGACCGCAGCGCAGAAAGATGTCGTCGAGCAGCCTTCAGACGCATGGGTGCTCGTCACCGCTGGTGCAGGAGCAGGCAAGACGACCACTCTGCTACACCGACTCGAGTTCCTCATCGCAGTCGAAGAACTGGAGGCGTCGGAGATTCTGGTTTTGAGCTTTTCTCGCGCGGCCGTGAGGGAACTGCGTGACCGCGTCGACCGCCATGCAGTGAGCGCTCGGCGAGTGAGGGCGCATACGTTCGACGGGTGGGCGCTGTCGCTCCTCCATCAAATGGATCCCCATCGTGAGGATCTCGCTGGCACAACCTTCGACGACAGAATCGCGATGGCGATAGAGGCAATCGATGCCGGAGTCGTCGAGTCGTTCGAGAACGGTCCGCCGGCGCACATCGTCATCGACGAGGTCCAGGACCTGGTTGGGATCCGTCGTGAACTGGTGGAGGCGTTACTGGACCGAATCGGACTAGGCTGCGGGTTCACCATGGTCGGCGACGCAGCTCAGGCGATCTACGGATTTCAGATCGACGATCTCGCTGACAGGGCCGCAGAGACGAATCGGTTCTTCGACTGGGTGCGCGTCACATTCGGGGACGACCTCGTTCATGTCTCGCTGGACGACAATTTCCGCGCCCGGACACAGGACGCGCGAGCCGCGCTGCCGCTGGGTCCGCAGTTGCAGATGCTGCCCCAGGAAGGGGAAGCTGCGCGCGTCGAGGGGATTCGGATCCACACCGCTCTGCGCGAGATTTTGGAGACGATGCCGGACTTCGGGAGTCTCGACGACCCGTTTGTGCAGAATTCGTTGCGTGAGTTCGACGGGACTGCAGCGATCCTGTGTCGTACGAACGGTCAGGTCTTGTGGTTGTCCGAGAGGCTGAAAAACTTCGATATACCTCACCGGATTCAGCGATCGCCGAGAACCCGACCTGCGCCGGCGTGGGTCGCCGAGTTGGTCAAAACTGCTCGGGGTTCGACGATGACAGAGTCGCAGTTCACAGAGGCATACGGTTCGCTCCCCAATACGGTGGATGAGCCCGGTCGAGTATGGCGATCGCTTCGCCGCGCGGCGTCGAGCCCGAACAACCGGCTCGATATCAGTGTGCTCGTGCGTGCAGTCGCTGATGGTCGGCTACCGGATGAGGTGACGGGTACACCCCCTCACGCGCTGGTGCTGTCAACTGTCCATCGGGCGAAGGGACTCGAATTCGACAGGGTCGTCGTGATCGAGCCCGACGCCATCGGTGACGAGGGGGTGAGGGAGATCGATCCTCCGGCAGAGGCGCGAGAGCTTTACGTCGCGATGACGCGTCCGCGTGACGACCTCTACTTCATGACTGTTCGAAAACTGTGGGAGATGCGGAAGGCGAAGCGCGTCGACCGTTGGTATATCGGGGGGAGAGAACGCTGGATGAGATTGGGGGTCGAAGCGTCTGAGTGGGACGTGAACAGGGACGTCCCCGCCGGCTATTCAGACGGGGGTGGCGAGGCTCCCATGACCCAGGTCTACCTACGCGATGTGGTTCAGGAAGGTGACGTTGTCGAGTTGAGCAGGTTGCACGATATGCCGATGGCATCCGACCAGACTCCGCCGTACGGGATCTATCATGACGGCCGAGCAATCGGCGAGGTGTCGGAGCGCTTCCGACGAGAGCTCCACCGGGTGCTGCAGCGGTTCCCGCGCGCGGAGGTATCGTCGTGGCCCCAACGAATCTCGGGCCTTCGAGTCGATCTCATCGAAAGCGTTGCCGGATCTGATGCTGTTGCCGAACGGGCCGGCCTCGACGTAGGACTCTGGCTTGCCCCGAGGCTGTCCGGGCTCGGGCGGTTCGACTGGCACGGAAATCCTGACGAAAGTGAATCCACCGAATGAGCAAGCTCGACCACAGCGCGCATTACGCATTGAGGGCAGATATTCGTAGTGCCCTTCGCGCCGACCTTCTCGGCCCGCACGACGGACCACATGAGGTACTGGCCAACGATGCGCCTGTGACTGCATATCTTGTCGGAGTTCTGTTTCCGCACGTTGGAAAGTCCCCTACGAAGATCGGCGGCGACGAGGTCGGCGGCGATGGCACTCCGGATGTCGTTCCCGGGGATGACATTGAACAGGGAAACGACGAGCTCGGCGTCACGCTCACCAACCAACGCAAGCCATCGTCGATGGGGCTGACGTTTGGTATCGCTACCGACATTACCGACACGATCTACGTGAGTGTTCGAACGGCTCGTTACGCACCTGAGGACGAGAACGGGGTCCCAATCGAGCCCACCCGGAGCGAAGCGCGCAGTACCGACCGTCAGCGAGAACGATGGCGGCGGATGCCACTCGAGTTTGATCCCCTCCCGGTCGTTGTCGGGCCTCCCGGCGTGCAGGCGCCACACTTGTTGGGACCTGGATTGGAACTGCGTGTCCTTGCTCGCAAGGCCGATGATCGCGGGGTGGCGACGGTGACCGTCACGATTGTCAACACGCTTCGCACCGGTGAACACGACCTCCAGGACGCGTCTTGCTTCTTCCAGTCCGAGATCGTGGTGACCGGGCCCGAAGGACTGGAACCTTTCGTCGAGCGCGCGGTGGGCTCCAGAGCGGTGGACGAGGAGCAGGCTCTGAGTCGTCTTCTGCATCGCCATGCGCCTTCCTTCGCTGTCGGACACGGATGTTCCGTCGCGTGGGAATGGATGCCCCCCGCTCTGGGAGAGCCGCTGCCTGAACGCTGTGCCGTGTCGCGAGTGCATACCGACTTCATGCCGACTCACGACGTGTTGTTGACGGACTCCAATCCTGATATCGACGATGATGCGCTTGGAATGTGGGGCCTCGGAACAGGTGACCGGGCCCACGTCATCGGAGCGCTGACGGGCCTCCTCGAGGGCTACAGGGTATGGATTGACCAACTCAGGGCCGACGCCGCAGCACTCGAATCCACTGAGTACGCAGCTGCCGCGGAGCGACAGATCAAAGAATGCTCTAAGGCCCTCGAGCGCATGAAAAGTGGGCTTGCGCTCTTATCGGATTCCGAACGTTCTGAGGTGTTTTCCGCATTCCAACTCGCTAACCAGGCGATGGCACAACAGCGCGCGCGGAGTGCCTGGATCAAGGGCGGGCGTACCGGCATTGTCGAGACCGCTTCCGGACGGTGGCGTCCGTTTCAGATTGCCTTCGTTCTGCTGTGTCTCGAAGGGATCGTCGATGCCAAGCACGACGACCGAAAGGCTGCGGATCTCTTGTGGTTTCCTACCGGCGGCGGCAAGACCGAGGCATATCTCGGTCTGATTGCGTTCACTGTCTTTCTCCGGAGGCTGCGCAACGAAGCAGAGACCGGGGCCGGTGTCACCGTGCTCATGCGGTACACCCTCAGATTGTTGACCCTGCAGCAGTTCGAGCGGGCGACCATCCTCATCTGTGCCATGGAACGCATCCGGGAGAAGCGCGACGATCTCGGCGCAATACCCATCTCCATCGGTATGTGGGTTGGACAGTCCGCGACACCGAACAGCCTGGAGGACGCCGAGGTTCAGCTCGAGGAGCTACGCAAGAACCCACAGAAGGCACTTCAGCGGAAGAACCCGGTGCAATTGAGACGCTGCCCGTGGTGCGGAGAAGGGCTGGACGCAAACAACTACGAAGTGGTGATGGACCGTAATTGCATGCTGGTGGTGTGTCCGAACTTGCAATGCGACTTCAGTCGCGGCGACGGTATACCGGCTCACCTCGTCGACCAGGCAGTATACGAGGCCCATCCAACACTGGTCATCGCGACTGTCGATAAGTTCGCGTCGATGCCATGGCGTCCTGAGACGTGTTCACTCTTCAACCGCGACCTTGTCGACACCGCCCCTCCCGAGCTCATCGTGCAGGACGAGTTGCACTTGATCTCGGGCCCGCTGGGGACGCTGACCGGTCTCTACGAGACCGCGATCGACATTCTCTCCGATCAGCCCAAGGTCATCGCCTCGACAGCGACGATTCGACGTGCGGGCGACCAGGTTGGGGCCCTTTTCGATCGGGGCGTCGCGCAGTTCCCCCCATCAGGGCTCGACTCGAGAAGCTCGTGGTTCGCGGTCGAAACGCCGCGGAATAGCAAGGCGTCCCGACGTTACGTCGGGCTGTTCACTCCAAATGGCAGTCAAGCAACCCTGCTCGTTCGTACCTATGCGGCGCTCCTAAACGCAGCGCACGTTGCTCGCGAGAGCGCCGACCCGACAGTGCTCGACGCCTACTGGACCTTGGTCGGGTATTTCAACAGTCTTCGGCTCCTGTCGGCTGCGGAACTCCAGGTGCTCGACGACGTTCAAGATCGCCTCGAGTTGCTGGCCGCCGGCAGCGGCGTCGAGGAGCCACGCTCCGCCACCGACATCATCGAGCTCAGTAGCCGCGCCGACTCGAGCGATATCCCGCAACACTTGAAAAGTCTTGACATCGCATTGCCTGACGAACGCACACTCGACGCCCTCCTGGCAACCAATATGATCTCGGTCGGTGTCGATATCGATCGTCTGGGGCTGATGGCTGTCATGGGCCAGCCGCAGACCACCGCTGAGTATATTCAGGCCACAAGTCGAGTTGGACGGCGCCATCCCGGGCTTGTCGCGATCATGTTCAACTCGGCTCGTTCACGAGATCGCTCACACTACGAGAGGTTTCCCACATTTCACTCCGCGCTCTACCGCGAGGTGGAATCGACCAGTGTCACGCCGTTCTCTGCGCGCTCCCGCGACCGTGGCCTGCACGCCGTGATCGTCGCGCTGACGCGACTGACGATCCCGAATGCCGCAGCAAACGATGCGGCCGCCCGCATAGTCGACTTCGTCGACGAGATCGAATCGCGAATCGTCCCGGACATCGTCAAACGTGTCGCTGCAATCGATGAAAAAGAAGAGGAAGCAACGCGTTTGCACTGCACGGCCTTCGTCGATTGGTGGTTACAGGAGGCACAGGATTACCCGGACCTGTGCTATGAAGCGAAGAGAGGCACCATGCGGCGAGCGCTTCTCGCCGGCTTCGACACCGGCTCCGATGACGTGACCGGCTGGGAGACACTTTGGAGTCTGAGGGACGTCGACGCCGAGTCGACGTTGTTCTTGGGGAGCAACCGGTCAGGAGCTGTGCGATGACACCACCACCCAACGCTGCGCGCCGACGCCGGGGGGCCGGTGGACCGCCTAAACCCGTGGCGCGGAAGCTCGGCGCCGTCCGTCGTTCCCAGCTGGTCACCACCTACGGCGTCGGTTCCATGATCGCGATCGATAACGAGTCGTTCATCGTTGCGGGAATCGATTCGTGGGATATTTCGCAGGCGCAGGCGGTCTACGAAAGACGACTTTCACAAATACTTGGAGTCGGATCGTTCCGGCTACCACCGGCCCCCGATCCCGACCGGGGAACAGGCGGAGTAGTCGTTCATCGCTTTCCAGAGTTCTATTCGTGCCCCAGCTGCAAAGCGCTGCAGCAGTTCTTCAGGTTCAACTCGCAGAAGGGCAAAGCGCGCTGCGATGAGTGCAGCGAGAATCTGGTTCCTTCGCGGTTCGTCGTTGCATGTGACCACGGGCATATCGACGACTTTCCGTATTGGAAGTGGGTCCATCGGGACGTCGATCGAGCTCCTGGAAAGTGCGGCGGATCTTTGTCGCTCCACACCGATGGCAGTACGGCGTCGCTGAGATCGGTGGTGATCCGGTGTGATTGTGGAGTCCCTCAGGTGTCCATGGAGGGCGCATTCCGTTCGAAAGCACTGAGAGATCTCGGCATCCGCTGTGAGGGTCGTACTCCGTGGCTGCAGAACTCCTTGCCCGAACGGTGTGATCAGCCTCCGCGCGTGATGCAACGTGGTTCGTCTTCCGCATGGCACCCGATCATGAACAGCGCCTTATCGATTCCTCCATGGGGTGAAGGTCTCTACGCGCTCGTCGAACGGGAAAAGCTTATCGGTGCATCGGAAGGCAACGTCCGCTTTTACTTCAGAGACCGCAAAGGGCTGCTCGAGAAGCTCAAGGCGAGTGTCGAAGACGTGATCGAAGTGGTCAAGGCCTTTGAAGAAAGCGAAGCACTGTCTCAGGACGGCGACGTTCCAACTATTCGAACGTCGAGCACACTTCGCCACGACGAGTACAGGGCACTGGTTCGAGGGCGGCGGGAAGAGCACGTCGCGGAGTACCAACCGTTCGTGTGCGAACCCCCCGAGGGTGATACGACCGTCATCCGAGAACTCGGGATCAGTAGCAGTATGCTGGTTAAGCGCCTTCGTGAAGTGCGCGTGTTGTCATCGTTCGTTCGAGGAGAGGCGCCGACCGAGGCGGACTCCGACAGTCGACACGCGAAGATGAGTTCGACCGCCAATGTCGACTGGCTTCCTGCAATGGAAGTGAGTGGTGAGGGTGTCTTCCTCAAACTCGACGAGTCGCGGTTGGCTCGGTGGGAGGGCGATCCTGCAGTGATGGCTCGAGCAGAACGAATCAGGGCGAACCACACGGCGCTGTTACGCGAACGCGCAGCGGGCAAGGCCGACGCGGGTAAGGCTGTGGATTCTCACGTCACGCCGCGACTTCTGCTGTTGCACACCCTTGCGCACGCGCTCATCAACGAGTTCAGCCTCGACGCGGGATACCCGGCCTCGGCGCTTCGGGAACGTCTATACGCCGACTCGGATATGGCAGGTGTCCTGATCTATACCGCAACAAGCGACTCGGCTGGCAGTCTCGGCGGAATCGTGGCGCAAGGCGAACCCCGCAAGCTGGCTTTGACACTTCGTTCGGCCTTGGCCCGGGCGGAATGGTGCTCGAACGACCCATTGTGTATGGAATCGGAGTCGAGCGGTGCGGGCAGTGTGAACTTAGCTGCGTGTCATGCATGTGCTCTGCTCCCGGAAACCAGTTGTGAGTCGATGAACAGCTTCCTGGACCGGGCGATGCTCATTGGTGACCAGATCGGTAGGGTGCCGGGTTTCTTCACGGATCTGATCTGAAGCACGGAGCCAACCGCACCAACGAACTGAGTGAACGACGGAAACATGCGTGCGCAATCGGATCAGTGCACGGGGATCCGTCGCGCACGCTGTCAAGGAAGGAGTACGCGAACTAGATTCCTGTTAGTTACATAAGGCGCTCAACGGGGACGAAAAGGTATTGGTCTAGGGAACGCATTACCTGCCTGCGATGGTGTAGCTATAATTCCGCGAATATGGACGGCCGCCTTAACTTGTTGTAAAGGTCTGTTGCGCTGCACTTAGAGAGGGCGACGAGGCGGGCCTTCAGGGCTCGATAGGGTTCCGCGCACCGGTGGGCGCTTGGAGGTGAAGCGCCTTGCGTCGGGCGGGCAACATTCTTCTTCGGATACGAAGAGATTTGTGTCCACGGCGCTGCTCCTTTCATGGTGTCCGTTGCCACAAAAGAATCAAAGTACCCACTGGTGGTCAGACCGAGGTCCCAATTTATAGAAAACACTCATCCGGTGTAACCGAATTGCTCCAGGCGCCTACGGGCAACGGAGGTCTCGTCCTCTGTGAACAAGGTTGTGAATCTGGGATCGAGCACGGCAGCTTCGACCGTTAGGTCGAGCCGGTTTCGTTCCCAAAGATCGGCGAATCCGTCGGAGACCATTGGGGAGGCGATTAGCTTGCGTGCTGTCGCGAGGGGCCCGAGGTCGGCCAGCATCGAGCGGAGCTGGGGCGATGTGTATCTTGCTTCGCCCCGCGCGCGTTCGTAGCAGGATGTCAGAGCCCGCCCTAACGCGGCGACGAGGCCGTCGGTGGAAACTCGGGAGTCGAGTGGGGGTTCTGGTTCCTGTGTGTTGCCAGCAGCAGCTTCGTTGCGGTAATTGGCGAAACCGAGCAGCGCGTCGACGGAGGTGAACACCTCGTAGCCGAGTTCTTCGAGTCGAGGGAGATCGGCTTCCTCCGGGTCCAGCTCGAGCACAACTGGATTGCCCTGACCGACTTGGAAGCCGTCAGGCCAGAATGCCTCGGCAACTGCCAGCGCGCGCCCACTGACCGGGTCCGAGATCTCCGTGTCGGTGGCTGGCTCGGTGTAACCGAGATTTCGCAGCTCCGCTATCATGTCGCGGATCTGCGTCGCGCGCGGGTCGTCTTCCTCGTCGCTGACGACGGTGACACGTTGCAGCTCCGGTTCGCCGGTGGCCGTGCCTGAACCGGAACGCAGTCCTTCGAGGAAAGATTGAGCGGCGCCAGCAAGCAGCTCGCGGCGGGCGGCAAGGAAGTCGAGGTAGTTCTCGGCCTTCCACAGCTCCGGATCACTGGGGATCCACTGGGAGGCGAGGACGCCGGGGTACTTTGCCTCGACCTCGGCCAAGTACTCCTCGGGTGCACGCTTGCCGATCTGCAGATTTGTGTTCTGGGTCAGGAAACAGAAGTTGGCGAGAGCGTTGACCTCGCCGCGATCGTATTGATCGCGCAGCAGTGCCTTCGGAAAAATGTGGTGGATCTGCAAAGACGAGAGCTTGCCAAGTAGTTCGGCTTTGAGTTCGAGTCCACTGCCGAAGTCGCGCGCGCCGCTGACACGAGTGAGCAGGTATAGCAGCGGGTAGAAACGCGCGCCCCGGGTTGATCCCTCGAAGTCGTCCGCGAGAATTTCGAGTCGGCCGCCGCGGTTGCGCTCGAGCGTAGCGATCAGACCATCGACGCCCGCCCGCCTAACGGTTTCGTAGTCCTGCTGGAGGTATGTCTCAGTAGAGCCGCTGAACCTGCCCCACAGGGCGGAATGCACGTACCAGTACAGGACTTTGTCGCGGTGTGTTGCATTGCCGAACGTGCCGCCGTGCTTGGAGAGCAGATAGGAGATGACGGGGACGGCGTAACGGCCCATCAGCACCCGGTCGTGATCGAGCCCGAGCCGCCCAGAAGCGGCATCGATGAACGTGCCCACGTGCTCGACTGACGAGGTGAGTGCTTGCTCGAATTCCTGGGCCGATACCTTGTCGAGTGCGGAGAACAAGGCGCGACCGGTGGCGACTGCAGTTGCGTTGCGCAGCAGCCAATCGAGGCTGAAGTTGTAGCCCGCCTTCTTCCACTTGTTCAAATCGTCGCGCATAACTGTGCGTGCTTCGGACCACTGTGCGCAGAGTTTCGCGAGAGCAAGATCGCCCTTGGACAGCTTCGTGCCGCCGGAGTTCACCTTGTTGAAGATGTCGACAACTTCGTCGACAGTCTTGTCTGCCCCGGTTATCTTCTCCTGGTTGAAGACACGTTCCTTGACCTGGTCCAATTGATTCAGGCGTGTCAGGTAGGTGGTCGCGTCCTCTTGCCGGTCCGCGAATCGCGTCAAATACGCCATAGGGCCGTTCTGGAACAGCTCGCTCACACTGACCCAGGTGGGATCGCCTGCCATCTTCGTCGGGGCGTAGAACTCGAAGATTTCGTCCTCGACGTTGAAATGCAGCCCGGTGAAAGCCGACGCATCACCTTCGAAGAACGGTGGCGGTGTGCCGCGCACCACGCCATACATGGAAGTGATACGCTGCTGGCCGTCAAGCAGCAGCTGCCTCACTCCGGCACCGGTCACAGAACCGCGCACTGACACGCTGTCGGACAGTGTCTCCCACATCAGCAGGCCGCCGACTGGATATCCCAGGTATAGCGACCGCATCAGCCCACGAACCTGATCGCGGTTCCAGACATAGCCACGCTGAAACTCGGGCAGCAGAACTGTGCCCGAATCGATTTCGTCGAGCAGCGTGGACAACTTAGGCATGGTGTACCTTCCGAATAGCGTGCGATGTTACTGGGTGTCTATCAGATCAGGGGGACAAGGAACGGACTCGGCTCCTCGCTCCAAGTAACAAGGAGATCTTCTCGAGCCCGGGTACACGCAACGAATAGAACGCAGCGCTCGCGTTGCATGTCTCGTTCGTGGGTTTGTTGGTCTTCGTCGGCCGGGGTGACGGCTGCGGCGGCCGGTACCTGCTTCGCGTTCACTCCCACGACTGCCATGCAGCGGAACTCCAGACCCTTCATCGCGTGCATGGTGCCTACCAGAGTGGAGTCGGTCGAGCCTTTCGAGTTCGCCAACATGCGCACTGGGATGCTGCGAGTAAACAAGGCGTCCTGAACCTTTCTACCCAGCCACTTCGCGCGCGTCGCGATTCCGATCTCGCTCGGATCAACGCCACTCTCGATCCACGCTTTCACGGTTTCCGCGACGTACGTCACCTCCTCGTTCTGCGAGGCGAATTTTTTTGTGGTGGGTGGCGCCCCATGAACATCAGAGCGGCATCCTGCGATCGAGTCTAGCTGCCCGTCCATGTCGTCGATGCGCTCGCCATGTAACAACTGGAGGCTCCAGCCGAGGATCTCGGCCGTAGTTCGGTAGTTCAGGTTCAGGCGGCTGGATCGGCCGATGACCTTGATTCCGACGTCCCGCAGACTTACTCTGCTGTCGTATATGCGTTGGTGAGTGTCGCCGGCAATGAATATGTCGTCGGCACCTTCCGGCACAGCCGCCCGGACCAGCCGCCACTGTTCGGGGCTCAAGTCCTGAGCCTCGTCCACCACGATGTGCTTGTAGGGCTTGTCGATGCGTTCGGCGAGGAGCCGGGTAGCCTCGCGACACACCGTCTCGTGCGTCCACTGGTCGCGGTCGCGCAGCGAATTCTCGAACTCCCACACTGCCTGCCACACTTGTGCCTTCTGATTTGCCCCGAGTCGGCGGCCTCGTCCGGTCCGCTTCGCGGAAAGGTACTCGGAAGCGGCCGAGACACGCTGGGCGAGAGCGACGTTCCGCCATTCTGCAGCAAGGAATGCCTCGGTGAACGGGAGTTCGAGCCGTTGGATGATCGAGGACCACAGCTCCTTCTCCTCCGCTTCCGCCAGCATCGTCGGGGCACCATGCTTGTCGCGAAAGACCTGGTGGGCCAGTTTGTCGATGTGCTGTATGTCGATGCGGTCGAGTACCTCGGGGGAGTTTGTGAGTAGCTTGACGCCGGCGCGGAGCGAATCGGTGAGTGTTGAAGTGAAGGTGGTGACCAGCACCGGACCGGTGGACTGATTTGCCAGCCGATGCGCACGGTGTAGTGCGACGACTGTTTTCCCGGTGCCGGGACCTCCGGTGACTCGGGCAGGCCCCCGGAAGGCGGTATCGACAACTGCCTGCTGAGTCGGATGCAGGTAGATCCGCCACAGTGCGAATGGGTGGGCGAAGATAGCCATAAGATCAGCCGGACCATCGACAAGGACGATCCTGTCCCCGCTTCGCGCGACTGCGGCGTCGAGGTCGTCGGTATCGTACGGTTCGTCGACGATCTTGGCGCCGAGTTCCGACCAGACTTGTTCTGGCGTCAGACCGGATGCGAGGCCTGCCAATGCGTCCCACTGAGTCTCCGGAAGGACCGGCTTCAGTGCATCAAACTGGGCGTGGTCGGTAATAGTACGGGCGAGAGGCAGGATCGTTTCATCGATGCCAAGACGGGTCAGGTCGGCGTCGTTGACGCCCTCGAACAGGCGAGTCGAGGTTGCCTCCGCCACCTTGGTCAATTCGGGTAATGCCTCGTCGATTGTGGCTGCGTCTCGAATTTCGATCCCGCCTGTCGCACGGTTGACGGTGAGATCACGGCGACGCGCCCACATGTAAGCGTCGTCATGGGGCAAGACTGTCAACAGCGTGTAGACTTCGCCCATTTCAGGGGTGAGCACGACGCCACGGTAGAACTGGTCGATGCGGATTGAACGGTAGAGAGGATTGCGCGCGTCGGCGATCTTCTCCATGTGAATGCCGGTGTGAGTGGCTGCCTCGAATTTGATCAGCGTCTCGGTGATCTTGTCCTGCAAAGGAGCGTCGAGCTTGCGAAGTTCCTTGAAGAACTGCCGTTCGATGGCGAGCTTCGGCATCAGTGGATCTCCCTACGAGTTGCGCCGGCTGTTTCGGAAGTCCGGACTGTGGATGGCACCTATTGAGTTCGTGGTCGTTGGTGATGACATCACGACGTCGCCCACTGGACGATTTCGTCGACGACCCTCCGAAGAGAAGGCAGATGGACACCCATAAGATCGAGTTCGCGGACAAGGACACGCACGCCACCTGGTGAGTCGATGGGGAGGCCGTATTCCTCGCTCGCGTACACCTTCCAGTTGACCGAATCGGATGGGCCCTTGCCGAGTGCCGTGCGACACTCGGCAACCATCTCCGGCCACCCGGGAAACTTGGTAGCGAAGATTTCACGAATCGCGTCTTCGGGAAGCGCGAACAGCAGGTCAGCCTCTGTTACACCGAATACTGTCGGCTGCGGCAGCCCTTTTCGCTCAGCGATTTCCAGGATCTTTATCAGTTTGCGCTCCTCCGACGAGCGCTTTCGTCCGGATCGCGTCGCCATCGTGACCGGATCGGTGGCGTCAGTAAAGACTCCGATCTTGATACCCAGCTCGGTCACTACCTCGGAGTCGACAATGCCTTCGAGATTCTTTGTGCCGTGAATCGGGAGAATCTTGACTCCCGCAGCCTCGAGTGCCAATCCCGCGTACTCCTCCAATACGGCCTCGTCTAGGGGACCTTCGACGAACAGCACACCGCGATGGAGGGAAAGGATCGAGGCTGGGTGCATTCCGACATCGCTGGCGAGTTCCTGCAGGCGCGTGCTTGTTGTTGTGGGCAGTGTGCGGGCGGACGTGTTGACCAAGTCCGGATCGCGTGTGACGTGAACGAGACTGGCGCCGTTACCGGCTGCTCTCAGGAACGACTCGTGGTGAGACGCTGCCACGACAGTGAAACCGTTGTCGACCATCCGATGGCACCAACGCACCATGCTCTCGGCAGCGGCGGGGTGTAGGTGTGCTTCGGGTTCGTCCAGCAGCAGGACGTGGCCGGAGAGTCCGACTGAGCCAGCGTCGCGCAGCGACGTCAGGCTCGGGTTTTCCTGCATCAGGTGAAGTGCTATCTGGACCGCAGCGGCAATCCACCGCGCTGCACCGTTGCCTGCGGCGTCGACCGGGTCGGCGCACTGCGTGAGGCCGCGCTGATCGTATTCGAGCAGCACCTTGGGTATCGAACCCCACATGCTCGGGGCTGTGACATGAGCGCTGACAGCGCCATCGACGAAGTCAGGAAGAAGGTCTGTCGCCAGCGAGGCGAGCTGTGCGACGAGGGCTTCTGTGCGCGCCGGAACGCGATAGGTGAAGGTCCCCTCTGAGCTGCGAATCGATTCGAGCCATGGCAGCTCTCCGCGGCGGGCGAGAGATGTTGTAATGGCAAGCCGCGTGATGGCATCTTCAGCCCGTTCATGCAGCTTGGCCACCTGCCAGTCGAGGAAGAGGACGCGTGGACTCGGGGTAGCAACCGCACGCTGGGCCCACTCGCTCGAGATGGTGTGGAACAACGGGTCGTCTGAGATGTAGTCCTCATGAGACCCCAGGACTAGTCCGGACTTGGTGAAGGAAACCTGCACACGCGGACCCTCAAGATCGATTCCCGCGGCAGACGCGACCTGGTCATCGAAGCCGCGCCCCGCCTCGAGCTGAACTGTCATCGAACCCTGTGGATTCGAGAAACGTTCGGCGTGGGTTCGCCGGATGACTCCCTTCGCGTTCTTGGTGAAAGCCCCGTAGATGGTCTCTAGGATGTTCGTCTTTCCGGCGTTGTTCTTTCCGAAAAGAACCGTGAACTGCCCTGCTGCGAACTCGAGATCGTCGACTGACTTGTGGCCGTGGAGGTAGAGACGCTGAAGTTGCACGCTGTGAGATTACCGGGCACCTGACCGGTCTGGGGTCAGCGGTTGCGGATCAACCTGCAGTGTATTGATCGGCCACTGAAGCTCTACGGCGTCCACTCACAGAGCGCCCCGCTCGTACTCGCAATCTTGTCCTCGATTAACCCTGTAATACCGTTATCCCGGACTAGCAACCCGAAATCTACCGTTGGGGACGCAGACCGGTTGAGAGTAGCCCCAACGGGGGTGCAGGGGTGAGGCGAGTGTCTCCGTTTGGGCCAATGAGATCGATTCTGCAAGCCGCAATACTTCGTAGGAACCGCACTTGCTGATTTGACACCCGTCCCACAACGCAGGCCCACACACGACTAGCCGTCATCGGCATCAAAACGGCCTCTTGCCCCTTGCCCACAACTTGTCCCAGTCGCCTCGAATGCCGGTCGCATCGAAGTCGCCGAGTTCGGTCGTGGCGAACGGATCGTCAAGGTAGCGAACCTCGTCGAACTGCGCACCTCGGGGGTCGACCCGGATGAGGGCAAGTCGATAGCGTGGGACCGCATTCTTGCCGGTCATTACCTCGTTGTGCGTGACGAAGAAATTCTTCGCGCCCTCGGCGCGGGCCTTTACCTCGATGCGGTAGGTGTCGCCAAAGGACGTTGTGGAGAGGATGTCGAAGCCTTTGTTGTTGAACTCTTGCTCTTCCGGTTGGCGACCGATCTCACGCTCACAGGCGAGCACGAGCTCTACGCCGCGGCGTTCGACCGCCTTGGTCTCCTTGGTGGGGATCGGCGCGGTGGCCGGCAGGGCGCCTTCGAGCATCGCGACGGGCAGCACGAGTGCCGCCGTCAGGATGAGCGGTGGCTTGGTGGACATGAGAGCCTGCTGGTCGAGCAGCTCCAGGCGACGACGCAGGCGGTGGTCGAGTTCGACGGCCTTGCCGTTCAAACTATCGGAGGACTCCTTGGGTTTGTCGCCTACTCGCTCCTTCTCGGCCGCGACCGCGGCGTCGAGCAGCAGTCGTTCGGACTCGCTTTGCAGCCGTTTGGCGACGAGATCTCGAGTCTTGTCGAGTTCGGCCTTGCGCTTGGGCTGAACTTCGGCGAGGTATACGGGCAGTTGGTTGGAGATGATCCAGCTCGTTGCCTTGTTCTCGGCGTCGGCCAGCCACGGGAGCGAGCGGACCTCTGCGACTACCGGCACTTCGGGGGCGGCCACGCAGTCGAGATAGGGAGCCGGTCCTCCAGGAGTGATGGTGCCGGAGCTGTCGACGTACGCGTAGCCGAATCGGCGGGCCACCGAGGACCCTGTTGAGTCCGCGACTTCCTCGATGACACCGACGAGAAGATGCGGCTCCTCCAATGTGGAGGAAGCCAGAACGGTACCGGAGTTGAGCATGCCACCGAACAGGCGGATCGCCTCGTCCATCACCGCGTCGTGCAGCGGGTGGCCAGGGGCGAGCAGGTCGGCGCGAGCCATATCGTCCGATTGGATGTACGGCAGGTCGAAGGCCACTCGGTCGTAGCGGCTCGAAATGGGGCCGTGCCCCGACGCGCTGCGCACCCAACGCGCAACCCGCCTACTCGACTCGGCGGACCGCGCGGTCCTACTGACCGGCACACCGCTGGAGAATCGCATCGACGAGTTCCGCAACCTTGTCGGCTACCTTCGACCCGACCTCGCAGTCGATGCCGACGAACTCACACCCCGCCGGTTCAGGAAGCAGGTCGCGCCCGACTATCTCCGCCGCAATACGGAGGACGTCTTCACCGAATTGCCGGACCTCGTCGAGGTCGAGGAATGGCTCCCGATGTCGGCCGACGACACAACCGCTTACCGGGACGCCGTGGCCGCCGGAAACTTCATGCGGATGCGTCAGGTCGCCATGCTCCAAGGCGAGCGATCGGAGAAGGTCCAGCGGTTGGTCGAGATTGTCGAGGACAACGGTCGCCGGGTGATCGTCTTTTCCCACTTCCGGGGTGTCCTCGACCAAGTGGTCCGCGCGCTGCCAGGTCAGGTGTTCGGACCATTGACAGGCTCTGTCCCAGCGGCCGCACGCCAGACGATGGTCGATCAGTTCTCCGCCGCGGGTCACGGCGCGGTTCTCGTGTCTAAGATAGTCGCCGGAGGTGTCGGCCTGAATATTCAGGCGGCGTCGGTGGTGGTGATCTGTGAGCCACAACTCAAACCGACTGCCGAATGGCAGGCAATCGCGAGAGCGCGCCGCATGGGGCAACTGGAATCCGTTCAGGTTCATCGGCTCCTATCCGAGGAGGGTGTTGATCAGCGAATCACCGCGATTCTCGCGCGCAAGCGTGAGCTATTCGACGAGTTCGCCCAAGCCACGGATCGTGTGACGGCCGGCGGACGTGACTGGCTTGCCGAGACACGGCCGGGCACACGCGCTGTGATTGACCGACGCAAGGGTTGGACATCTATTCCAACTCGCCTCACGTTCAATTCCAACTGGTATGTGACAGAAGATTACTGGCGAGAAGACGACGCGAACGTGCGGACACATGAGAACATCGAGGTCGCAGAAGCATGGGACGCTGCACCCGAAGTGGGGGAGCCTTCGGCTGCGGCCATCGCTCGCCTGACGTCTCCCGAATCGAGCGTCATGCTGAACCAGATCGACGGATTCGCAGCCGACAAGGTCTTGAGCACACGGGTCGCCCGCGCACTCGTGGAGCGTCGCCGATTTTTCGCCGAGTGAGACCGACTGTCGTAGGAGTTTGTGCGTTTGATCATCCGCGTCTCAGGTCTCACCGGTCAACCCACTGCGGTGGTGGCCATGACCGCGACGTTCTCGACATCTGCTTGCCGTACTGTAGGGCGGCGAGAATGGCCTGTCCGCTTCTCATTGCGAATCGTTCGTCACTGTAGATGGGTAGCGGCTCAACCGCGTTACCCATGGTCAACACCGTGTAGACGCCAAGTCCCTCCATCGCAAGAATTCCCGGGTATAGCTCGCAAACCAGCCTTTCCGAGCCGTGTCCGGTCGTAATGTGCGTGGCTCTCACCTCCAGGCCTGGCCGGCCATCGATGGCGTGCGCGGTCCAGGTCGGCCGTACACCGGAATCACGAGGCAGCACACCCGGAGCGCGGCACGGCGGCATGTCGAAGTAGCGGCTGAGCGCAGCAAAATCGACCATGTCACCGAATCGGTCCGCAGCTAATTGAGCTTGTTCCCCAGGAATGGTGAATCTCGGATTGACGTCACTCGGCGGGGTTCGACCCCAGTGCTGACTGACAACATCATTTCGATCCCACCCCCATCGACGACGAGGATCCCTGGGTATAGTTCGCACGCCAGTCGTCGGTTCCCGCAACGTTCGACATGAGTGGCGTTGACTTCCATCCATCCGTCGACCTCCAGGCATTCGCGTGGTGAGTAGCCGAGTTTGTATCGCATTACTTGTCCGTGGAGGGCCCGCATGTTTGGTCACCTCGACTTCAGTGCCGCTACGCGACAGTGCCAACATCGCTCGAATGACAGAGCTTTCCACATCCGCCTGGAGCGGGCGGGACGGCTCAGGCCACTAGGCCGACAACTGTTGCCCGCAGTCGCTTGCCGTTCGCGGCGTATTCCACGGTTGTGCCGAGCCTACAGCCAATCAATGCGCCGCCCAGCGGCGTATTTGGTGCGCACGGTTCAAGAGTCACGTCGTGTGACACCTCAGCCATCACGAAACGGGCAACGTCGATTTCATTATCGAATTGCACTGTGACGATCGAACCCGGCCGCACTTTTAGTCGCGGCAGTCGGGATCTCGTCGGCAGAGCGATCGAAAGATACTCCGTCAATTCCGATATCCGGCTTTCGTTGTCGAAGCGCGCCTTCATTGCAAGCCTGGAGCCTTCGCTCTCGGCGGGATCTCCACCACATCGTTCATCATTGATCGCCAATTCAATTCTTGAACGGTCAGCGGTTCGTCGACGTAGTTCCTCCGCCCAAGCATCACGTTGCTGCCGGATTTGCCGGTCCGTTCGTCGGCGTTCTTGCGCGTTGGCCGACATGCCCACGAGCTGGCTTTTTACTGCTGACAACCATGAGCCGGGGGTCGTTTGCTGCGTCATGCTTCTTCTCCTCTCGTTGCGGTGAATCGCACCGCGGAACTTGCTTCGGGATGGTGTCGACCAATCGCGACCCTGATTGGGTTGTCATGCAGTGGGTGCACGTCTACCGAGTTCATGGCAAATATTGTCGGTCGCCACGGGGCTGATCCAGTGTCCTCCATGTGAATGACATTCGCGGCCTGTCGAATGCCGCGACGTGGCGGGTGTCGGGATGGCCTGATAGAACTCTTTCATTCGCCCACCGCGGCCAGACACAGGGGTAGTGAAATGCTCGACGATCGACAGACTGAGGAACCTAGTACCGAATACTCGACTCAGAGTCGAATCGGGGATTCCGACACCACTCCGAAGGCGATGGCGATTTTCGACAAAGCCCTGGTAACCGCAGGCAGACTTGTCGACTCTCGAGTGACGAAGTTGCGACAGCGGCATCCCGATGCCACTCCGGAACAGTTGCTCAAGAAGCTTGAAACGACCTTCCTGTCGTCGGTGACAGCGACCGGAGCCGCAACTGGAGGGACTGCAGCGGTCCCGGGAGTCGGCACTGCCGCGGCTCTGGCGATGACTGCGGGCGACACGTCGTGGTTCTTGACTGCGTCGGCAGGACATGTGCTGTCGGTGTTGCGGGTACACGGCATTCACATCACGGACCTCGAGCATCAAAAGGCGATCGTGCTCACCGTCTTGGCTGGCGGCGGAGGCTCGACCTTCTTCGGAAAGGCAGCGCAGCGAACTGGTCCACACCTGGGGAAGCTGCTGACCAACGCGGTCCCTGCGACGACGATCCGGTCAATCAATCGAGTGCTCGGCTACAACTTTGTCACGCGTTATGGAGCCCGCCAGGGCATTCTGGTTATCGGCCGTGCCGCTCCGTTCGGCATCGGGATGGCCATCGGGGCCGGTGGGAATCTAGTTATGGCACAGAGCGTGGTGAAAGCTACCCGGAAAGCTGCCGATACCGCACGCAGTCTCTAATGACCGGGCCCAACAAGGAGACCCAGGAACGTTGAGCGGTCACAAGTATTGGACAAAGGGTGCCGGCGAGTCCTAATCCATCGATGAATTAGTGTGACGGCCGGACGCAGGTCGCAAGCAAAGTCGTGAAACGCCCGCTCAATTGTTGGTCAACCCATCGATCAAAACACTGTGCGTACAAACGGTTTCGTCCATATAGTAATGAACGTCGCGCGTGATGAAAGGACAGTGGGTGAAGAGACTCGTCACTCGCCGATGACGGCCACCAAGAGCCAAAAGCTGATTGACTTCCAGCCGTCCATGTCAGTGTCGGTCCCGCCTGGCCGCCAACCCAATCGCCCGGCCAATTCTCCGAAAGGCAAATCCCTGATGCCTCGCGTGTATCCCTCGGCTACTGAGGGGAACTACCTCAAGTTGAAAGAGCGGTACGACCTCGACCTTGCCGTCCGGGTGGCTCGTGACTACGTCGATGCTGCAATTCTTTCCCCGCGGGACACTGTCGTCACCGGGTGGTCCATCAGCTGCCTGCCATCAACAGGAGGCGGCGGTCGTATTTTTACCCTGAATGTGGGAGCGATCGAAGGTGCCTACATGTGGAAGATCGTTGAACACGGTGTCCTGGACGGTTACGGCGTCACGGCATATGTCGACCGCAGAACCTTGGAAACCGAATCGGGGGTGTCCATTGACGAGTTGAACTCGCGCTTCGGTGGCGAAGTGTTGATCGAAGTCGCGACGCATGCCAAGTTCAATGGTCGCGCCGTCAGTATTTCTGCCGAGGTTTTCGGCGCGGGCACCGCGCTCCTCGACGAATTGCCGTGGAAACGGGCCGCGGCCGCATTGGCTGATCAGCTCCTTGCCGAGAGCGACTGCAAGTACGCGAACTACCACAATCCGTGGTTGGCGGAGCACATTCTGGCTGACACGAAGTAGCGCGCGTTCATCATCTCTTGGAGGCCCTGTGCCACCCCGACCGGGGACGGAGAGTTTGAGTCGAGGAATCACCGGACATCACCAACTGCCAACCCAACTGCGGCAACATCGCCCGCACCGACCGCAACATCACAGACGCCGAAGCGGCAATCGAACAGGACTGCGAGGAAGTAGAGAGCCCAACAATCCCGCTACCGCTGAAGTTGCGCCTCGCGCAACGCGTCGGCAGCCTTCGCCGGATCATCGACCAACACCGCAACCCCTGGAACGCAAATGACGACGACAGACGAGGACGTGCGCGGGCGTTCGCGACGCGATGGACCGTCTCATCGCAGAGGAACCCCTGTACTCCGACGGCAAACTCACAATCAAGTCACTCGCCGAAGAAGCACGGATCAAGCGTTGGCTGCTCACGCACCGCCACACCGACCTGCAATCAGAGTTCCGAGCACGGATATCGAACACCCCACCCGCTCTGGTGGCGCTCCGCGATGAGCGCGACGACGCCCAGCGCCGCATCGAGGAACTCACCTCAGACGTCACCGCCCTGCAGGGAACTGTGCACCAACTCGAGCGGATCATTCACGTGCTGGCGCTGGAAACGATCAGCTCCGCGAAAGTCAGCGCTCAGGACGAGTTGTGCCGATCGGACCACGTCAAGGACACCAACAGTGAACGCAAACGGCACCATCATGACCACACCAAGCCACTCAGGCGGCGTGACCGAAACCCACCAGGTAGAGCAGGTCAAGACTGCCACCTGATCGTGCAGCAGCCCCGCCTGAAGCCGACTATCTTCGGATGGAACCTTCCTAACAGGGTTAAACCTGGGCTAAACCGGGTAAAGTTCCGAGAGATATATATGATCGGTCGATGATTCGGAGGGTAGCAATGACGGAGCCGTGGCTGTCCGCTGATGACATCGCCGCCCATCTCGGCGTCACCAAGGATACCGTGTACAGCTGGATCGCCGAGAAGGCCATGCCTGCCCACAAGATCGGCCGCCTGTGGAAGTTCCAGGCGAGCGAGATCGATTCCTGGGTGCGAGGCGGCGGGGCCGCCGCGCACACCGACGCGGCGGAGGACTGACGTGCGGATCATCGACAACGTCAACGATCTGCTCGGGGACGACCTCAAGGCCGAGATCACGCCGGGGGCGAAGGTGCGCATCGCGGCATCGACCTTCTCGATCTTCGCGTTCGAGGCGCTACGCAAAGAGCTCGAGCAGATCTCCGAGCTGGAGTTCGTCTTCACCTCGCCGTCCTTCGTGACGGAGAAGGTGACCGACAAACTCCGGAAGGAGCGTCGCGAGTTCTTCATCCCGGGTGGGCACGCCGAGTCGAGCCTGTACGGCTCGGAGTTCGAGATTCGGTTGCGGAACAAGCTGACCCAGCGAGCCATCGCGAAGGAATGCGCCGAGTGGGTGCATCGGAAGGTGCGGTTCCGGTCGAACTCCACAGGGAATCCGATGCAGCAGTTCGCGGTGGTGGACGATCGTGCCGCGTACATGCCGCTGCAGGGCTTCACCACCGCTGACCTCGGCTACGAGCGGGGCAATGCGGTGTCGAACATGGTGCACCGTGTCGATGACGCCCCGATGACGACGCAGTACATTCAGTTGTTCGATCAGATCTGGAACAACCCGGAGCAGCTCGACGACGTCACCGACGCAGTCTACGACCACATCGCCAGCGTCTACGCCGAGAACTCCCCGGCCCGTATCTACTTCCTGATCCTCTACAACCTGTTCGCCGAGTTCCTCGACGACATCAGCGAGGATGTCCTGCCGAACGACCGCACCGGCTACCAGGACACCCAGGTCTGGCAGAGCCTGTACAACTTCCAGCGCGACGCCGCGACCGGGATCATCAACAAGCTCGAAACCTACAACGGCTGCATCCTCGCCGACAGTGTCGGTCTCGGGAAGACGTTCACCGCGCTCGCAGTCATCAAGTACTACGAACTGCGCAACAAGTCCGTGCTCGTGCTGTGCCCGAAGAAGCTCGCCGAGAACTGGACGAACTACAACGCGAATCTGACCACCAACGTCTTCTCCGGCGACCGCTTCAACTACGACGTACTCGCCCACACCGACCTGTCCCGCACCCGGGGCGAGTCGCTGGGGCTGAAGCTGGATCGGGTCAACTGGGGCAACTACGACCTGGTGGTGATCGACGAGTCGCACAACTTCCGCAACGCCGACTACGCGGAGGAAAAGGAGTCCCGCTACCAGCGGCTCATGCGCCGGGTCATCCGGGAGGGTGTGAAGACCAAGGTGCTGATGCTCTCGGCGACCCCGGTCAACAATCGGTTCAACGATCTGAAGAACCAGCTCCAGCTCGCCTATGAGGGTGAGTCGAAAAACCTCGCCCAGCACCTGAACATGTCGTCTACGGTCGAGAAGGTCTTCAAGGATGCCCAGACGGTGTTCAACGAGTGGTCCAAGCTCGACCCGGCCGATCGCACAACCGACCGCATCCTGCAGATGCTCGACTTCGACTTCTTCGAACTGCTCGACGCGGTCACGATTGCCCGCTCCCGCAAGCACATTCAGGCTTTCTACGACACCACCGAGATCGGCGCCTTCCCCAACCGATTGCCTCCGAAATCGATCCGTGAACCGCTCACCGACCTGACCGATGCGCCCGGCTTCAACGACATTTTCGAGCAGCTCCAGGCCCTGACTCTCGCCGTCTACACCCCACTGGCGTACGTGTTTCCCAGCCGGATCGGCAAGTACGAGGACCTTTACAACGTCGGTACCACCGGCGGAAAAGCCAATCTGGGACAGCGTGGCAGGGAGCAGGGGCTCAAGCAGCTCATGACCGTCAACCTCCTCAAGCGTTTGGAGAGCTCAGTCGAGGCATTCCGCCTGACCCTCGCCAAGATCGAAGTCACCGTCGACCGAACGCTGAACCGCCTCGACACCCACAGCGGTTCGATCACCGGCCTCGGCACCGATGCATCCGGCCTCGATCTCGATGTGGACGATGAGGACGACGCGAACCTCGAAGCACTCACCTTCGGTGAGAAGATCCGAATCGACCTCGACGACATTGACATCGAGTCGTGGCGACGGGATTTGTGGAACGACCGCGAAACCCTCCACCTGCTGGTGGATGAGATGGGCAAGGTCACTCCGGAGCGGGATCGCAAACTGCAGACCCTCAGACGGCTCGTCGAGGAAAAGGCCGCCCAGCCGATCAACCCAGGCAACCGCAAGGTCCTGGTGTTCTCTGCCTTCGCCGACACCGCGAACTACCTGTACCGCGAGCTCGCACCCACCCTGGCCTCTGCCGGTCTGGAGACGGCCTTGATCACCGGTGGTGGCAATGCTGCGAAAACGACGCTCGGCACCGGGTTCGACTTCCAGCAGGTCATGTCGATGTTCTCGCCCCGCTCGAAGCAGCGTCACCTCACCATGCCCAAGGAGACACGTGAGGTCGATGTGCTCGTCGGCACCGATGTCATCAGCGAGGGCCAGAACCTGCAGGACTGCGACTATCTGATCAACTACGACATCCACTGGAATCCGGTGCGGATCGTTCAGCGATTCGGTCGCATCGACCGTATCGGCTCCACCAACACCCTGATCCAGCTGGTGAACTTCTGGCCGGACATCTCGCTCGACGAGTACATCAACCTCAAAGAGCGGGTCGAGAACCGCATGGTCATCGCCGACCTTGCCGGTACCGCAGACGACAACGTCCTCACCCTCGAAGACAGCGATGCCGCGTTTCGCAAGCAGCAGCTCCGCAAACTGCAGGACGACGTCATCGAACTCGAGGACGTCCGCACCGGTGTCTCCATCACCGACCTCGGACTCAACGATTTTCGCATGGATCTGCTCGGCTACATCAAGGAGTACGGCGACCTGGCTGCCGCACCGAAGGGCCTGCACGCCGTTGTGCCGGCCGACCCGGCCATGGGGCTCGAGCCCGGTGTGATCTTCGCGCTGCGCAACGTCAACGCCGATGAGTCCCAGCTCACCGAAAAGAGCGGCAACCGAGGTAACCGTCTGCACCCGCACTACCTGGTCTATCTTGGCGACGACGGCACCGTCATCGCCGATCACACCGAGGCGAAACACCTGCTCGACATGATCCGTGCTGGCTGCCGCCCGTACGACCAGCCCGTCACCGACGTCGTCCGCATCTTCAATGCCGCCACCGGCGAGGGCGCGGACATGGGCCGGTACTCGCAGCTGCTGACCGATGCGATCCACTCGATGATCGATGTCACCGAGGAACGCGACATCGACAGCTTGTTCACCGCCGGTCACACCACCGCCCTCACCCAGGCCATCGCCGGCCTCGACGACTTCGAGCTGATCGCGTTCATCGCCGTCGTCGACGCCGACCTATGGGCACCGTCCGATGAGTGATGTCTGCGTGAACTTGCTGTACCGGTGGCCCGCGGCCGCGAGGTTCGACCGGAGGGTACCGAAAGAGAAGTTCTACGCCCACGGCACCGTCACCGCTTCGGTACGCGAGAAGTTCGTTGCCGAGGTGCAGCGCATCACCTGGGCGTACAAGCTCGCCGAAACCACGATCAATCTGGTCGGCACCGGCGCGGTACCCGAGATTCAGGTCTTTGAAATCGACGCGAAGGGTAGTGACGTCACCGAACCGGTGTTGACCGCGATCGACAAGGCGATCCCGTTCCCGATCATCTTCGAGATTAGCCGCGACGAGGGGGAGATGAGGAGCACTCGAATGGTGGCCGCGCACAAACAACCAGGTTCCGGTACACCGAAGCTGAGCGCGTACTTCAGTACAGACTGGCAGCCGACCCGGATCGAACGGCAACCCCTTCCGACCTCGATCACCCTGCCCGCCCTCTACACCGCACTCCTCGACCCCTTGACGCCGGTGGTAATACGGCCTGGCGAAGACGTGTCAGAGGTCGCAGCCAGACTGGAGACGGTGCGCAAGCTCGAACGCGAAATCGCCACGTTGGAACGTAGACTCCGCACCGAACCCCAGTTCAACCGCAAGGTCGAATTGCGGCGCGCATTGAAGTCGAAGCAGTCAGAACTGACCGTGTTGGTCGAAAGGTAGGCAGAGAGAAACCGTGGAGAAGCTGCGCATGACGTCACCCGACCTGACCGTCAGCAACATCGACAAGCTCGCCGAACTGTTCCCCAGCGTCGTCACGGAGACCCTCGACGCCGACAGCAACCCGAAGAAGGCCATCGACTTCGACCTCCTCCGTCAGGAACTGTCTGACCATGTCGTCGAGGGACCGCAGGAGCGCTACCAGCTGGACTGGCCCGGCAAACGCGCCGCCGCGTTCGCAGCCAATGCGCCAATTGCCAAGACTCTCCGACCTGTGCGTGAAGAGTCCGTCGCCTTCAACACGACCAAGAACCTCTTCATCGAGGGCGACAACCTTGAGGCATTGAAGCTGCTCCAGGAGTCCTACCTGGGCAAAGTCAAGCTGATCTACATCGACCCGCCCTACAACACGGGTCGGGACTTCATCTATGATGACGACTTCGCCGAGTCGACGGCCGATTACCTTGTCCGTTCCGGCCAAGTCAACGGCGAGGGCACAAGGCTCGTCGCGAACACCGATGCCAACGGGCGATTTCACTCCGATTGGCTCAGCATGATATACCCGCGCCTGAAACTCGCCCGCAATCTCCTCGCCGACGACGGGGTTATCTTCATGTCGATCGACGACAATGAGGCAGACAACCTCCGAGAAGTCGCATCGGAGATCTTCGGCGCACAGAACTTCGTGGCACAGATCATCTGGCAGAAGGTGTATTCGCCGAAGAACTCCACGCAGTGGTTCTCCGAGGACCACGACTACATCCTCGTCTTTGCGCGAGACAAATCATGCTGGACACCGAACTCGCTGCCGCGAACTGACGAAATGGACGCCCGATATAGGAATCCGGACGACGATCCGCGTGGACCTTGGCAGTCAGACAACCTCACTGCACGAAACGCTTATTCGGCAGGGTTGTATCCGGTAACCACCCCGAACGGACGCGTAATAGATGGTCCACCGAGAGGGCGTTACTGGGGAATTTCCGAAGCCAAGTTCAAGGAACTTGACGCCGACCGCCGTATCTGGTGGGGAGACAGCGGCAACAATATGCCGCGGCTGAAGCGCTTTCTGTCCGAGACGACCGGAGGTCGCACTCCTCAGACCCTGTGGCCATACTCCGAGGTAGGGCACACACAGGACGCTAAGAAGACGCTACTCAAATACGTTCCGTTCGAACACACCGAGAACGTGCTGAACTCGGTGAAGCCGGTCGAGTTGATTCAACGGATCCTGCAACTTGCGACCTCTCCGAATTCGGAGGATATAGTCCTGGACTTTTTCGGTGGCAGCGGTACCACACCGCACGCAGTGCTGGCACAGAACGCCGCCGACGGCGGCAACCGCCGATTCATCACCGTGCAGATCCGGGAACCGCTCACCACGCCGGAACCTACCTTCGACTCCATCCTCGGCATGAGCCTCGAACGACTCCGGAACGTAGCGGCAGAACTCACCGGACGCATCGAAGTGCCGGACATTGGCTACCGGCTCGTCCGGATCGACACCACCAACATGACCGATGTGCTGCGTTCGCCAGATGAGACCGATCAGCTGTCGCTGTCGGAACTGGAGGGCAGTGTGAAGCAGGGACGATCTGGCGAAGACTTGCTGTTCCAGGTGATGCTCGACTGGGGCCTTGAACTCACGATGGCCATCGTTATCGAGCAGATCGACGGTCAGGAGGTCTTCGTGGTCGAGGACGGCGCCCTGATCGCGTGCTTCGAATCGAAGGTTAGCCCCGAGCTGCTGCGCACCATCGCTGAGCGTGAACCCTTGCGCGCAGTGTTCCGTGATTCGTCCTTCGCCTCGGATGATGCCCGCATCAACGCAGAGCAGTTCTTCCGTGAGGTATCGCCGGCCACGGACGTGAAGGCGATCTGACCGAGATGAAGCTCCAATTCAAGGTTCAGCAGTACCAAACCGATGCGGTCGACTCCGTCGTCGAAGTGTTCGCCGGTCAGCCCAAGCACGACGGGATCTCGTACCGAATCGATCCTGGTAACGTGAAGCAGGCCGCGAACCCCTCCCTGTTTGAAGCTGCGGAGACGCCCGATTCTGGTTTGCGGAACGCCGAGATTGCGCTGACCGGTGCTCAGTCGCTGGAGAATGTACAGATGGTGCAGCGATCGCGGAATCTTCCGCTGTCACCGAAGCTGGTGGACAGCAAGGCCGCGCCGGGTGCCCCCAATCTGGATATCGAGATGGAGACTGGTACCGGCAAGACGTACGTCTACATCAAGACGATCATGGAGTTGCACAAGCGGTACGGCTGGTCGAAGTACATCATCGTCGTCCCGTCGGTTGCGATCCGTGAGGGTGTGAAGAAGTCCTTCGATGTGACTGCCGAGCATTTCCAGCAGCTCTATGGAACGAAGCCGCGCTCGTTCATCTACAACTCGTCGCAGCTGCACGAGCTGGAGCGGTTCAGTTCCGTTGCCGGTGTGCAGGTGATGATCATCAACATTCAGGCATTCAACTCGTCCGGCAAGGACAATCGTCGCATCTACGATGTGCTCGACGATTTCCAGTCTCGCCGGCCGATCGACGTGATCAAGGCCAACCGGCCGATCGTGATCATCGACGAGCCACAGAAGATCGGCGCGGACAAGTCACTCGCTTCTCTGGCCGAGTTCAACGCGCTGATGATGTTGCGCTACTCAGCCACCCACAAGGTCGAGCACACCAAAGTCCATCGCCTCGACGCCCTGGACGCCTACAACCAGAAGCTGGTCAAGAAGATCGCCGTCCGCGGCATCACCGTCAAGGGACTCGCCGGCTCGACCGCGTACCTGTATCTCGATGCGATCGAGATCGCGAAGGGCGCCAAACCCCGTGCCCGGGTCGAGATTGAAGTTCAGGCGAAGACCGGCATCAAGCGACAGGTCAAGCGTCTCGACAAGGGCGACAACCTGCACGACGTCTCCGGCGGTATCGAGGCCTACAAGGGCCTGTTCATCACCAACATCGACGCCAACCGTGACGTGATCGAACTGAGCAACGGTGACGTGGTCATCGCCGGGCAGGTCACCGACCGTGATGTGACCGAGGAAACCAAGCGGCGCATCCAGATCCGGGAAGTCATCCGCGCCCACCTCGACAAGGAACGCGAACTGTTCAGCCGGGGCATCAAGGTGCTCTCACTGTTCTTCATCGACGAGGTCGCCAAGTACCGCGACTACGACCGCGAGGACACGCTCGGCGACTACGCACGCATCTTCGAGGAAGAATACGAGACGATCCGCGACGACGTGCTCGGTGAACTCGCCCTTGACGACTCGACTGCCGCACACCAGGAGTACCTTCTCCGCGACGAAATCGGAAAGGTGCACGAGGGCTACTTCTCCATCGACAAGAAGACCAAGCGGCAGGTCGACGGGAAGGTCAGTGGACGGGGCGACGATAAGGGCCAGTCCACCGACACCGACGCGTACGATCTGATCCTCAAGGACAAGGAACGCCTGCTGTCGTTCGAGGAGCCGGTGCGGTTCATCTTCTCGCACTCCGCGCTGCGCGAGGGCTGGGACAACCCCAATGTGTTCGTGATGGGGATGCTCAAGAAGAGCGACAACACGGTCTCCCGCCGTCAGGAGATCGGACGAGGTCTGCGCCTGGCGGTCGACCAGCACGGCGAGCGCATGGACAACCCGGTCGTCGTGCACGACATCAACGAACTGACCGTCGTCACCGACGAGTCCTACACCGACTTCGTGACCGGACTCCAGAAGGAGATCGCCGACTCGTTGGCGGCGCGGCCACGCAAGGCGAGCGTGAAGGTCTTCGCCGGCAAGACCATCCAGACTCCCAGCGGCGAATCCGTTGTGGAGGAAGCGCTCGCGCAGGCGCTGTACAAGTATCTGATCAAGCACGACTACCTCAACGACGACGACACGGTCTCCGAGACTTACAAGCAGGCCAAGGAAACCGGGACCCTCGCCGAACCCACTTCGGAGGTGCTGCGGCCGGTCATCGATTTCGTGTGGCCGCTCGTGGATGCTTTGTATCTCGATGTGAAGGTGATCGGCGAGGACGGCCGCAAGTCGAAGAAGATCCCGCTAAACGAGGCCAACTTCGCGAAGAAGGAGTTCCAGGCACTCTGGGGCCGAATCAACCACAAGGCGGTCTACCAGGTTGAGTTCGACTCGAACGAGTTGATCCGCAAGTGCATTCAGGCTCTCGACACCCACCTCAACGTGGCCGCGATGCAGTACGTCCTCATCGAAGGACAGCAGAAGGACGCCCTCGACGCCGAGGACCTCACCAACACAGCCGGATTCGACCAAACGCGCACGCGGACTCACACCGAGACGGTCACCGCCGGCTCACAGGTGAAGTACGACCTGCTCGGCGAGATCACCGAGAAAACCCAGCTCACCCGACGCACCGTTGCCGCCATCCTGGGCGGGGTCACGCCGGCGACATTCGCGAAGTTCCGGCTCAACCCGGAACAGTTCATCGCCGAAGCCGCCCGGCTAATCAACGAGCAGAAGGCCACTGTGATCGTCGAGCACCTGACCTACGACACGCTGGAAGACCGGTTCGACTCGGCGATCTTCACCGAGAATCAGACCAAGCAGGACTTCGCAGAGGCCGGCGACAAGCTGCGGAAGCACATCTACGACTACGTCGTCACCGACTCCAAGGTCGAACGCGACTTCGTCAACGAGATCGACACCAGCAACGAGGTCGCGGTCTACGCGAAACTCCCGCGGGGCTTCTTCATCCCGACCCCGGTCGGTGACTATAACCCCGACTGGGCGATCGCGTTCACCGACGGAAGCGTCAAACACGTGTACTTCGTCGCTGAGACGAAAGGCTCACTTTCGACGATGCAACTCAAGGGGGTCGAAAACGCCAAGATCGAGTGCGCCCGGAAGTTCTTCGACTCGCTCAACAAGAAGAACGGGCAGGACGTCACATACAACGTCGTCACGGACTACACGGAGTTGATGCAGCTCGTGACCACGTAGCCGACATGAGCGGCCTTCTCGTCTCCTTGAAGCGAGAAGGCCTATCCTCGCCGACCGCCGGGGGCGATAGCTGGACCTTCCCGGTAGCTACGGATTGGGCTTCGGCCGACAACACGATTAAACA
Organism: Rhodococcus sp. NCIMB 12038; assembly: GCF_002165735.1. Lineage (NCBI taxonomy): Bacteria > Bacillati > Actinomycetota > Actinomycetes > Mycobacteriales > Nocardiaceae > Rhodococcus > Rhodococcus sp. NCIMB 12038. Next base: position 74,024 of record NZ_NHML01000010.1, on the reverse strand, counting down.
ATGCACGGAACCCCCGTTCGGTGTCGAGTGGAAGACCCAGCAGAAGCAAGTCCCAGACGACACGCTCAGCAAGGCCACGCCAGCCGCTTCGGCCCCGGTCTGCCCCGCGTCTCCGACGGCTCGCTTCTGTTCCTGCTGCACCTGATCAAGAAGATGCGTCCCGTCCTAAACCCTGAGGACAAGGGCTCCCGGCTGGCAATGGTCCTCAACGGCTCCCCGCTGTTCACCCGCGGCCCGGCTCCGGCGAGTCGAACATTCGGCAGTGGATCATCAAGGTTGACGGGTGGTCGCTGTGGACGCGCGTAAGGGCAGTGGTGCCGGTGGGGTCGCCGAAGACCATGGCGAGGTGTTCGGTTCCGGTGGGCGATCGGTACGCGATGGCGGTGAACGTGCCCTGGTCGGTGGGGATGACAGCCTCGGCGCAGCGTTCGATGCTCAGGGTGCGGCGCCGGTAGTCCACCAGCTGCTCGATGGTGACGACCGGGAGGTCCTCGCGGACCGCGAACGCGCGCACGGCGTCTCCGCGGAGCATGTCGCGTTTGTCTGCGGTGGTGACCTCACAGATCAGCCCGACAGGGGAGAGTCCGGCAAGGGTGCAGAGGTCGACGGCGGCTTCGGTGTGGCCGGGTCGAGTGAGGACTCCGCCGTCGCGGGCGCGCAGCGGCAGGACGTGGCCGGGCCGGGTGAGGTCGGTGTCGACCGTCTCGCGGTCGGCGAGGAGGCGGATGGTGCGCGCCCGGTCGGCGGCGCTGATGCCGGTGGAGGTGCCGGTCGCGGCGTCGACGCTGACGGTGAAGGCGGTGCCCAGCGGGTCGGTGGGGTCGTCGACCATCTGAGGGAGACCGAGGGTGCGGGTTCGTTCGGCGGGCATCGCGACGCAGAAGAATCCGGAGGTGTGCCGGAGGAAGTAGGCGGCATCCCGGGTGGTGACGAACTGGGCGGCCATGACGAGATCGGCTTCGTTCTCGCGGGTTTCGTCGTCGACGACGAGGATCGGTTTGCCGGCGCGCAACTGGTCGAGGCACTGCTCGATGGTGTTCATGCCGGGCTCGCCGGGCTGAGCTGGTGAAAGGTGGACGTGTAGAACAGCAGCGGGTCTCGCGCGTCGGTTGCTCCGAGCTCGACCACCCGGCCCACGACGAGATCGTGGTCGCCGACGGGTTGGACAAGGTCGATGGCGCAGTCGATCCACGCATGGGCACCGGTGAGCCTCGGTGACCCGGCGGTCGTCGGCGTCCAGTCGATCCCGCGGAACTTGTCGGCGCCGCTGCGGGCGAAGGCGCGGCCGAGGTCGTGCTGGTCGGCGGCGAGGATGTTGGCGCAGAATCGGCCGTGGGCAGCGACTTTCGGGAAGGTCGTGGAGCCCTGGCCGACGAAGAACGCGACGAGGGCGGGGTCGAGGGAGACCGAGCTGAAGGAACCGACGGTCAGTCCGACGGGGTTGCCGGTGTCGTCGAGGGCGGTGACGGCGACGACGCCGGTGCAGAACTTTCCGAGGACGGTGCGGTAGGCGTCCCGGATCTCGTCGGGTGTCGTGGCGCTGATGTGCGGGGTGGTGGTTCGCATCGGTACCTTCTTCGGGCTGCGGGGTGGAGAGTCGCCCTGTCGGGCGGTCGTGCTGAATGGGCCGGCGAGCCGAACTTCCAGCCGCCGCGCTGCCGCGGCGGCCGGGAAGCCGCTAGACCGACAGTCCTGTCTTGGCCCAGAACTCCTCGAACGTCGCCGAGCACATATCGGTGCCGCGGGTGACCTTGCCGTCCTCGAAGCGGTGCGTCATCACGATCGTGGTGTCGAGTTCGAGTTCCCCGAGGCGGCGGTAGGCCCGGACGTTGGCGACCACCAGGTCGTCACCGACGACGTCGACCGAGACGACCTCGTTGCGGGACTCATCGAGCTTCGCCAGGACGCCGAAGGCCTCGAGGAACTCGCCCTTGGTGTAGAGGCGCAGGGTTCCGTCGAGCGTGAAACCGGCCCACGTCATCTCGTCCGAGTACAGCTCCACGAGCGGAACGGGGTTCCCCTCGTCTGCGGCGGCGAAAGCTGCCTTCAGGGCGGCGGCATTGCTGTTGGTCATGCGGACTCCATCGTCGCTTCGGAAATGTCGGCACCACGAGTGCTTCTGTGGTGCGCATCACCCTGCCCGTGCGGGGAGTCCGGCGGAACCGTCCAGCTACGTGGTTCGCTACGGTCACGCGCGGCCGAACCCAGCGCCACGCATCCGTGCAGGAAGACGGTACTTTCGGCGACGCGTGCGGGAGTCGAATGCGTAGAGCGCACGGTCGAGGTGACACATCTTGACCCCCGAAAGTTGACAGGCGCATGACCAGCGACCACAGTGATCCAAATCTCAATTGCCGGTCCGGTGGCCGACCGGTCTCGAGTCCAGAAGGGACCTTGTGAACGCTGACGAGTGGGACGAGATTCGCCGACTCCACAGGCAGGGATCGCCCATCAAGCACATCGCCGTGCAACTCGGAATGTCGCGCAACACGGTGCGCCGCGCGCTGACGCTCGACCAACCTCCCACAGACCACCGCAGTCGACGCGGCTCCGTCGCGGACCCCGTCGACTCGGCCATCCGGGAGTTGATCGCCGACAATCCCGACATCGCGATCGCCGAGATCGCGCGAAGGATCCAGTGGACCAAGTCGAGGACCACGCTGGCTCGCAGGGTCACGAGCATCCGGGGAGAGCTGTCGACCGGCGAGCCCCACGACAACCCCGTCGACACGGTGTCCGCGATCCCGTCGATCCCGGTCTACGGCACGAGCTTCGTCGGGCGTCGGACCGAACTGCTCGAGCTGCGCAGACTGCTGGGCGACCATCGTCTCGTGACCATCACCGGCCCGGGCGGAATGGGCAAGACCCGCTTGGCGATCCACGCCGCGGGCGAATACCGCCGGGCCTTTCCGGACGGTGTTCGCGTGATCGAACTCGCGGCCCTGCGCAGCCCCGACCTCCTGACCCAGACCGTGGTGGACGGGCTCGCCCTCGCGAACCGCGACATGCATGCCAGCCCGACGGAGAACACCATCATCGAGTATCTCCGCACGCGGCGGATGCTCCTGATCCTCGACAACTGCGAGCACCTCCTCGACGAGTGCGCGCAACTCGTGTCGGTGCTGCTGCGCTCCACGACGGAGCTGCGCATCATCACGACCAGCCGGGAGATACTCTCGGTTCCCGACGAATTCGTCTTCCCGCTGTCCCCGCTGCCCATGGTCAACGGAACGGAGTCGCCGTCACCGGCCCGCGGGACGGGAAGCGCGGTCGAACTGTTCGTGAACCGGGCCGCCGCCGTCCTGTCGAAGTTCGAGTTGACCGAGGAGAACCGCGACGCGGTGATGCGTGTCTGCGATCGTCTCGACGGCCTCCCTCTCGCCATCGAATTGGCCTGCGCGCGACTACCCGTGCTGTCGGTGCACGAACTGGCGGACCGTCTCGATCACCGACTCAATCTCCTCACTACCGGCAACCGCACCGGGCCGCAGCGTCATCGCAGCCTGCAGGCGACCATGGACTGGAGCTACGAACTCTGCACCCGCGAACAGCAACTCCTCTGGTCACGGGTTTCGGTCTTCGCGGGTGGATTCGACCTCGGCATGGCCGAGGAGGTCTGCAGCGACGACGACGTCCCGGCGGACACCGTGCTCGACGGGATCTCGGCGCTGGTCGGCAAGTCGATCGTGCACCGCGAGGAGGGCGGCACACACGTGCGTTTCCGGATGCTCGAGTCGATCCGCGAATACGGGAACAGCAAGCTGACCGCCCCCGAGGTGGACACCCTGACGCTGCGGCACCTGCGCTGGTGTACGCGGTTGGTGACGACGACGGCGGACAACTGGTTCAGTGCCGATCAACGCGCCGGAAGCGAGAAGCTGCGTCGCAACCATGCCAATATCCGATCGGCTCTCCACGCGGCCCTGCTGGATTCGTCGAATGACGAGGAAGTGCAGATGGCGGCGGACATGGTCTCGCGCGCCTGGTTTCTCTGGTCGTGTGGGTTCTCGGTGCGCGAGCATCGGATGTGGCTGAACCGCATCCTCGAACGGGAGACGGCGCCGACCGCCACCCGGGGGAGGATGCTCGTCAATCTCGGTCTCGTCCAGACTCTGCAGGGTGACCGCGAGTCCGCCGAGTCGGCGCTGGCGGAGGCCGGCGCCGTCAATCTCACCGCGGAGGATGCGATCACCGGCGCGTTCACCGCCGATGTCATGGGGTTGAAGGCATTCTTCGCCGGCGATTTCGGGGAGGCGGAGAGCCGACTGACCGCGTCGCTCGCGATGTATGACGCGACCCCGGACCGCGAGGATCTCGCCCACACGCTGCGTATCCACCTGGGCATGCTCTACTGCTTCACCGACGAGACAGCGCGTGCCGCAGATCTCTTCGAGACGGTGAACCAACGCGCCATCGCGGTGGGGGAGTCGTGGCTGCGGTCCTACGCCGTCTACGGACTCGGGCTGGTGGCATTGATGAACGCCGACTTCGAGGACGCCCTCCGGCTCGGATCCGAAAGCCTGCGCCTGCGACGTGACTTCGACGACGTCGTCGGAACCACCCTGGTCACCGATCTTCTGGGGTGGGCCGAAGCCGAGGCGGGCTCGGCGGAACGGTCTGCCGTGCTCCTCGGCGCCGCCTCCTCGATGTGGGAATCTTTCGGAATGCAGCTGTACGGCTCCAGCCATTGGATCGAGCAGCGCGCGCGATTCGAGAAGCAGGCGCGAAAAGATCTGGGAGAAGACCGCTTCGAGACGTGTCACACCAGGGGAGCCGCGATGTCGGTCTCCGAGATCACCGGATTCGTGCTGGGCGAGCCCGTACCGTCCGGTGATCCGACTCCGCCGGGTGTGCGCCCGGACGACCTTCTCTCCCCGCGAGAACAAGAAGTGGCCGCGCACGTCGCGTCCGGCATGACCAACAAGGAGATCGCCGCCAAACTGGTGCTGTCGCCGCGCACCGTGGAAGGCCACGTCGAACACATTCTGGAAAAGCTGGGCATGAGCAGGCGACACGAGATCGCCGCAGCCTTCGCGCACGCGGAGCGGGGCACGCCGGGCTAGATTCGCGTGCCCCGCAGCCGCGTGGATGTGCTGGTCAGACCTTGTTGAGAGCTCCCGCATCGACGGGCATCGCGATGCCGGTGACGTAGCGGGCCGCGTCCGACGCCAGCCACACCACGGCGTTGCTGACGTCGACCGGCTCGATCCACGGCGTCGGAAGCACGTTCATCGCCGTCTCGCACGCCTCACGGAAGTCCTCGTGCGTCGGAGTCTCCAGGTCCGGGCGGAACAGGCGGTACATGTCCTCGTTGTCGATCATGTCCGTCAGCACCGACGTGGGATGGATCGAATTGCACCGAATCCGATGGGCGCCCAGCTCATTGGCCGCGGTCCGCGCGAGTCCGGTGACACCGTGCTTCGCGGCGACGTAATGGGCGAAGTTGGGGAACCCCTGCAAACCGCCGGTGGAGCTGATCAGGACGATCGACCCGCCCTCGCCCCGCTCGATCAGGAAGGGGACGGTCGCCCGCATGGTCTTCCACACGCCCGACAGGTTGATGTCGACCATTTCGTCCCACTGCTCTTCGGTGAGCTCGTGTAGCGGAGCGGACGAGAAGATGCCGGCGTTCGCGACCACGGTGTCGAGACGTCCGAGCTTCGAGACGCCCTCGGCGACCACATCCTGGAGCTGAGTCAGTGACCGGACGTCGGCGACCGCGACGTGGGCGCGCTGCCCGAACTTCTCGATGTGCCGGGCTGTTTCCTGAAGCTCGTCCTCCGTCGCGCCGCGGTACTTCGTCGTCGCCGGCTTTGTGCAGATGTCGACGATGATGACGTCGGCGCCCTCCTCCGCCAGCCGGATGGCATGCGAGCGTCCCTGCCCGCGTGCGGCTCCCGTCACCAGCGCGACCTTGCCTTCAAGCTGTCCCATCGGGGGTCCTTCCGTAGTGAATGAACTGGGGGTCTTCAGACGGCGTATGCGCGCATGATCGGAGTGGCGGCGTCGACGAGGGTGATCTGATCGACCAGCATGTGCTGCGTTGCGACGGCCGCGTCACGGACGCACCGGCCGAGCGCGCTGGGGTTGCGGATCGACTGGCTGCCGGCCCAGCGGTGCGCGAAGCCGACGATCTCACCGGCAACCTCCTGCGACCAGGTGATCACCTGACGTAGCCGTGCCCGCTGCTCCTCGGTGATCTCCACGCCGGCGCGCGCGCTGGCCTCGGCGTCCTCGTGGGCGGCGTACACGTACAGGCGAGTCGCCTGGTACAGCGCCTCGTACTTGCTGAACTCGCGGCGGAACAGTTCCGACTCGCCGACGACGGTGGCATAGCCGGGGCGTGCCTTGTTCGCGACGATCCGGACGATCTCCTCGAGCGCCCTCTTCGCCAGACCGAGCGCCACGGGTGCGTGCCCGCCGACGCCGATGCCGAGCAGTCCCAGGCGGTACACGGCCTCGGGGCGAACGGGGGTGGTCGAGAACGTCTCCATCGTGAACTTGTCCGGGATGAAGCGGTCGTGGACGGCGTAGTCGTAGCTGCCGGTGCCGACCAACCCCATCACGTTCCAGTTGCCGAGGAACTCGACGTCGGCCCGCGGCAGGAAGCCGACGCGGCAGTCGGGAGTCCCGGCCTCGTCCACGATGGGATTTCCGTCCTCGTCGTGGACGACGAATCCCGCACCGATCCACGTGGCGTGCGCGGATCCGCTCGCGAACTGATAGCGGCCGGTGACGCGATAGCCGCCGTCGACTCGGATGGCCTTCCCGGTTGGCATGATCATGCCGGCCGTGATTCCCCGGTCCGGCCCGCCGAACATCTCACGAGCGCCCTCGTCGTTCATGAATCCCGCGGCGATGCCGGTGCTGAAGGAGTTGGCCATCAACGCCCAGCCCGTCGACGCGTCGGCCCGCGAGATCTCCTCGATCACCTCGAGAGCCTGCACGATGCCCAGCCCACCGCCACCGAACTCCGTCGGAACGAGGGTCCAGAACAGCTCCGCCTCGGCCAGAGCTTCGTAGACCGGCCTGGTGATCGTCGCGTCACGCTCGATCGCATCCGCCTCCTGCTCGACGACGAGGGCGACCGCCTTCGCCCGGGCGAGATAGTCGACAGGCTCCCGATCGACGAGGGCAGACACTGATCGATCAACGGTTTGCGTCATGGAAATGACCTTCCTGGTATGCAACTCGGCTCATCGCCCACCGCACCTTTCGGCGGGGTGGCGATCGCGGTATGACCTGAATCACAATGGTCGGTCCGCGCGCTGCACACAGGCGGGTGGCCACGTGGTCCGCTACGTGGTCACCCGTTCGGGTAATGCACGAGAGCGGCGAGCACGAAGCTCGCCGCTGTCATCCAGGCAGGTCGGTCGGGGTGCAAAGCGTCCGGGCGTCACGCGGTCACCGACCGGTCAGCGCCTGGGCCGTCGCGAGGTGGGCGTCGGCGTGGTCGGCGTTGAGGTGTTCGATCGCCCGGCCGGCGGCCTGGGTGACGGGATTCGCGGTGGCGGCGGCGTAGGCCTCGGCGATGGGCCGAATCCATCCACCCCAGCCATATGGCGGCAGCAGTCCCTGATGATCGGCTACTCATGAACTCACTAGAGGGTGGGACGCCGACTCAGAAGGCCACCGCGGCCGAACCCTTCAGGCCCAGGTGTGCACGTGCCTCCTCCGGTGTCGCGGGGGTGCGGTCGAACATCGCGGCCAGGTCGGCCACCTTCCGCACGAGCTGCGCGTTGGACGTGGCCTCTTCGCGGCGGCTGATACGGAGATTGTCCTCGAGGCCTACGCGCACGTTGCCACCGAGCATCAATGACAGTGCGGCGAGGTTGAACTCGCCCCGATATCCCACGCCGGCGGCCGACCAGGTGAACGAGTCCTTGCCGAGAACACGCTCGGCGGTGCGCAGCATATGGATGAGCTGGTCGGGTTCGGCAGCGTTCGCCCCCAGAACCCCGAGCACGAACTGCAGGTTGAACGGTGCCTCCAGCACGCCGTCCTTGACCAGCTGTTCGAGGTTGTAGATCTGCCCGACGTCGTAGACCTCGATCTCGGGCTGGGTGTCCGACTCGCGCATTTGCTGCGCCATGTAGGTCATGTCCTCGAAGGTGTTCTTGAAGATGTAGTCGGTGGTGCCCTCGAGGTAGTCGCGTTCCCAGTCGGCGAACGGCAGGTCGCGGGAGGCAACGGGGAAGAGACCGAAGTTGAAGCTGCCGGCGTTGAAGGTGGCCATCTCGGGGCGGAACTTCAGCACCGAGGCACGCTCTTGGACGGTCATGCCGCGCCCGCCTCCGGTGGTGGGCTGGAGGACGGCGTCGGTGTGTGTCCGCAGTTCGGACAGGGCGCGTTCGAACAGGTCGAGGTCGGCGACGGGTCGTCCGGTCTCCTCCTCGCGCACGTGTACATGCAGGACGGAGGCGCCGGCCTCGGCCGCCTTCACGCCTTCCTCGACGATCTGGTCGACGGTGATCGGGATGGCCTTGCTCTGGGCGGGCACGGTCATGCCGCCGGTAAGCGCGCAGGTGATGATGACGGTGTCGTTCATGGTTTCGAATCCTTCGGTGGGGGAGAGGTTTTCCGGGGCGTCGTCAGGCGGGGACGGTGGCCAGCGCGGCCAGGATGTCGCGGCCCGGTGCGCGGAGCCCGCGTTCGCAGTCGTGGACGAGTTCGACGATGCGGGAGTTCAGCGGACTCAGCACGCCGGCGGTCGCCGCGGCCGAGGAGACGCCGCCGTTGATGACGTCGACCTCGGTGACGGCACCACGTTCGAGGTCCTGCAGCATCGAGGCCTTGGTGGCGCCGAGCCGAGTCATCAGCATGCTCAATGCGGCGTCCGCGCGTTCGAGATCGTCGTCGCTTCGGACGGCGAGGTGATCGGGCTGCACGCCGACGATCGCGTCGAGGGTGACACCGACCGCACGGGCGACGTCGTAGGCCTCGGTCCACAACCGGTACGCGACCTCCCGGCCGACCGGGTCGGCCGCAATGTCCCGGTACAGGAGCCCGCTGATCGCGCCGAGCCCGGAGAAGGTGCTGTTGAGGAGCAACTTCGACCAGATCTGGCCGACGATCTGCTCGGAGACGTGCACGTCGGCCACCGCGGTGAGGACGCGGGCGAGTCGTTCGATGCGGTCGGTCCGGGTGCCGTCGATCTCGCCGATCACGAACGGTGCCTCGGTGGTCTGGGCGAGGTGCCCGGGACCGAGGTTCGTGGCGCCCCATTCGGTGATTCCGATGACCAGACGGTCGACGCCGACAAGCTCCTGAACGGTGTTCTGCACCAGCCCGTTTCCGAGGGAGACATAGGTGTCGACCAGGTTTCCACGGACCAGCGGTGTGAGTGCCACCTCCAAGAAGGGTGCCTTGAGCGTGACGAGTGCGAAGTCGAAGCGGCCGTCGAGGTCGGTGGCACTGTCAACGGCAGTGATCCTGACATGTGAGGTGGTGCCGAGTTCGTCGAACCGCAGGCCCGGAGAGTTCATCAACCGGACGTGCTCGGGGTTGGCGTCGAGGACGACGACGTCGTGGCCAGCGCGAGCGAGGTGGGCGGCAGTTACTCCGCCGATCGCCCCTGCGCCCACGACGAGGATCCGTTCGTTCATGCCTGTACCTGACTTTCGTTCTTGCTGGCTGCTGTCTTCTGCGGGTTGCGGATGTCGAGTGCGAGACTGGTTACCGCTCCGAGCGCAACGAGGGCGATGACGAACCATAAACCGGCGGAGGGGTTGTCGGTCGCCGTCTCGATCAGCCCCATCGCGAACGGCCCGACGAAACCACCGAGGATTCCGAGGGTGTTGACCAGAGCCAGTCCGCCGGCCAACGCAGCGCCGGCCAGTCGTGCGGCCGGAACGGCGAAGAGGATGGACTGGACGACGAAGAAGGTGGAGGCCGCGATGCAGAACCCGACCAGGGCCAGCGCCGGGCTCGACACCGCGCCGATCGTGAACCCGACGACCATCGACGACATTCCGCCGAACAGCATCTTGCGCGAGCGGCGGCCGTCGGTGGCGTACCGCGGCAGGACCAGTGTGCCGATCGCTGCCGCCACCCACGGCAGGGCCGTGAGCAACCCGATCGTCAGGTCCGACATCTCGCCCCACTCACCGATGATGCTCGGCAGGAAGTAGGTGAGGCTGTAGACCGCGATCTGATGAGTGAAGTACACGGCGATGACCAACAGAATCTGCCTGTCCTTGAACACTCCAGCGAACGAATGGGTGCCGGACGCGTCGGCGCCGTCCTGTTGCTCCTTGGCCAGCCGCTCGGTAAGGTCGCGGGCCTGCTTCGGGTCCAGCCACTTGGCGTCGAGCGGGCCGTTGGGCAAGTACTTGAACACCACGACGGCGAGGACCACGGCGGGCAGCCCCTCCAGGACGAACATCCATTGCCACCCGTGCCAGCCGAGCAGACCGTCCATCCCCAGGAGCGCACCGCCGATGGGGGCGCCCATGATGTTCGCCAGGCACACCGCGACGAGGAACGATCCGTTGGCGCGGGCCCGCTGTTCGCGGCCGAACCAGTAGGTGAGGTAGAGCATCACTCCGGGGAACAGGCCGGCCTCGGCCACCCCGAGGAGCACCCGCAGGATGTAGAACGACACCGGCCCTTCGACGAACGCCATCGCGGCCGAGAGCAGACCCCAGGTGACCATGATCCGAGTGATCCACAGCCGGGCGCCGACCCGGTACATGATGAGGTTGCTCGGAACCTCACACAGTGAGTAGGCGAGGAAGAACAGTCCCGCGCCCAAACCGTATGCCGCTGCGGAAATTCCCAGATCGGCTTCCAAGTGGTGCTTGGCCAGGCCGATGTTGGTGCGGTCGATGAACGCGATGATGTACGCGGCGATCAGCAGCGGCATCAGCTTGCGAAAGATCAGCCTGTTCAGTTCTTCACCGGGCGGCACGGAGGCAGCGCGGGTGTGGTTGTCAGACATGGCAGTGCCCTTCTCAGGGTGTCGAGAGGTGGTCCCCGTGCGCGGAGTGCGCAGGAGAAGTGGTGATGAAGTTGTGTGGGCGCATGCTCACGGCGCACGTTCGGCCGCCGCCGGGGCGGCCGTGTGCTCCCTCCGTGGGCATCCGCAGGTAGTGCCGATGCGGAGTTCGTGGGCGCGAAGTACCGACTGAAATGAGCCTCCGGCCCCGTCGATGCGACGGGTGAGGAGTTCGAGTGCCTGTTCGGCCATCTCTCGGCGCGGTTGATTGACGGTGGTCAGTTCGACGAGGGGGGATGCGCCGGGAAAGAGGCCGTCGAAGCCGGTGACGGCGACGTCGTCCGGAACTGTGATCGAGTGCGCACGCAGCGCACTGATCGCTCCGAGTGCGATGGCGTCGCTACCGCAGACGATCGCTCGCGGAAGGGCTTTTCGGGCGAGGAGTCCTTCGACGGCCGCGTACCCTCCCTGCTCGCTGAGATAGGTGCTGAGGTGGTGCGAAGCGATGCTTCGAATGCCGTGTGACTCGGCGGTGCGAGTGAACCCGTCCTCTCTGGCAGCGGATGCGCTCGACACTCGGGGGCCGACGATGGTCACGATGTCTCGATATCCGTGCTCCAGAACGTGTTCCATCATTTCCGCTGCGGCCGCCCGGTCGTCGATCCCGACGAAATCGGCCTCGATTCTTTCGATCCGCCGTGACAGCTGGATCAGCGGTATGTGCGCACTACGAAGGGAGCGGATCACGTCGCCGTCGTCGGGGTGCAGCACGGTGAACACGACACCGTCGACCTGCCGGGCGATCATCGCGTCCACCACCGACCGGAGCGTTGCGGGATCCTCCTGGGTATGGGCGAGAAACACCTCGTATCCGCGGGCCCGGGCAGCGTCGATCGTGCCCGCCGCGATCTCGGTGTAGAACGGATTGGCGATATCGGTCAGGACGAGGCCGATTACGCGCGTCTGGTGCGATCGGAGGCGGTTCGCCCGTGCGCTGGACGTGTGCCCCAGTTCCTCGGCTACCTCCAGAACCCGCTCTCGGGTTTCTTCTGACACCCCGGATCTCCCGTTCATCACGTAGGAAACGGTGGCCGGCGAGACGCCCACCGCTCGTGCGACGTCGGCAGCGGACACGCGCTGCGGGCGCTGTGCGCCAGTTCGTGCGGTGGTCGTTCTCATGGGGTTCACCTCCTCGGTCCGATCTGATGCACCGACGTTAAGTGTGACCCAAATCATTAAGCAACGTTAAGTTGGCGACAAGACCGAGTCCGTCGGCGGACCTGCGGTGACGGGTGCTCCGCAGCGCAAGAGGCGGCGTCGACCCTCACCGCTGTTGACGAGTGGCTCGGCTCACAACTTAACGTTGTTGAACACGTACGATCGGTTCAGGCGGTCTGCACAGCCGCTCCACCAGCGCCGTCGTCACGGCTCTTTTCCCGTCTCAACGCCCGTCTGCCGAGCGAGTTCGTTCATGAGCTCGGTATATCGAGCTCGCAGCTCGTCGCGATCGGCAGCGCGGTCTGTAAGCATGCCGTCCCAATCGGAGTTCCATGCGGTAGCGCCTCGGTAGTCAGCACGACGGTTTCCCCAGATGGAGGTAAGCGTGGTTCGGAGCTTCGCGTCCTGTCCTGCGCTGGCATAGGTCGCAAAAATGGTGCTCATGAATTTGTCATATGCGACGGTGCATGCCGGGCTCATAAACGGCAGATTGACATGTACCGTGCGATCGAGGCGACGCTTGCGGTCGATGACTTCGGTCGGGGAGAGGTCTTTCCATCCACCAACCCAGCGAAAGTAGCAATACAAGTCGTTCAGCATGGGCGCAAGTTCCTCGGCTATCTCGATGCGCTTCTCTACTAGCTTCTGATTGACCCACTGGGAGTGTTCGAGCCGTTTTGTCAGCAGTGTGATCCACCATCCCAGTCCGATGACGGCTAATGGAATGGAGGCTGCGACGGTAAGTTTCGCGATCTCGAGACTGCTCCACATCGGTTGGGTGCTACCTCTCGTGAAAACATAGGATGTTCAGGTCGACCCGCGGGCTGCCGTCCCTGTTTGCGGCTGGAGAACACCTCCAGCGTGCACCTCAACAAAGACAGTGGAGTCGGAATTGGTCGATTATCTATCGCGATCTGCCACGGATCTCTTGAGCTGCACGATTGACGCTGACGGCACGTATCCGAGGTGCGTGTGCGTGGAGAACGGATGACGCATGCCGCACGGGCTCGATTAGCCGGTGCTCGCCGTGCTCAATCTCCCATGCGCGCTGAAGGATTCGATCCAACATGGGAATTGGTCCGTCAGGCGACGTTTTCAAGCGTCGAAGCTGGGTGAGTAACGTTCTAGTTTCGTGGTCACCCGTTCGGGTAATGCACGAGAGCGGCGAGCACGAAGCTCGCCGCTCTCATTCAGGCAGGTCGTCCGGGGCGGAATGCGCCCCGGTTGTCACGTGGTCACCGACCGGTCAGTGCCTGGGCCTTCTGTGTCAAAGCGACTGTCGCCGCGCGCAATTGGTCGGCGGATTGGAGTGGCTCTGCGTACCCGACGCGGGTGAAGGCCTCGCCGCGGGGTGTGGTGACGCGCAGGTCCAACCCGTAGCGGTCGGCTCCCTCGCAGGTGGCCGACTTCGCGTCGGGGAAGCCGCCGAGCGCCTGGGCCATCGCGCGTAGGGCGTCGGCGTGGTCGGCGTTGAGGTGCTCGATCGCCCGCCCGGCATGCGGGGTGATGGGGTCTGCCGTCGCGGCGGCGTAGGACTCTTCGGTCGCGGAGTCCATCCGCCCGTAGCCGCCGACCCACCGGACGCGCTGGACTCGCAGCACCCAGAGCGAGAAGTCGCTGAAATCGATGTAGACGTGCGCCGCCGGGATGGCCGCGAGGTGTGCCTCGCGGGCGGCGGCGAGTTCGTCGCCTTCCGGGCGATAGACGTACCCGGCGAGGGTGATGCGGGTGCTGGCCAGCGGATCGGACGGCGGGTTCGGTGCGACGATCGCGATGCTGGCGCGGGGGTCGTGCGCGAGGTTGCGGCCGTGCTCGGCCATCTGCGACACACACAGCACGGGGGAGCCGTCGAGGAGGCCGTAGGTGACGAACGACGCCCACGGCTCGCCGTCCCTGGTCAGGCTCGCGAGGGTGCCCACATTGGTGGTGGCCGCGACCGTCCGGGCCTCCTCGGCAGCGGACGGGCGGGCGGGGTTGTCGACCTCCGACAGCGGCGGCGGCACGGTCGGGGCGTCACCGGGATCTCCGTGATCTAAGTTCGTCATTGACTGAACGGTACCCGCCGCGAATTGCCGGTGGCATTGCCGCCCACCTGCGCTTACCGTTGAACTGAGGGCTCGATCGCCGAGTGGCTATGCGAGCGCGACCGGGTCCTCGCGAAGCGTGATCGTGGGTGATGCGAAATGACCGCGTTGGGCGTACTGGCGCTGGTGCTGGGTGTGCTGTTGATCGTCGTCGAGGCACACGCACCGACCGCGGGTGTGCTCGGCGGGATCGGGGCCCTGTTCGTCGGCGCCGGGGTGTGGCTGCTCTTCACGTCGAGTGACACCGCACAGATGATCGCCATCCCGGCCGCCGCGGGAGTGGCGGTGGTCGGAGTCGGTCTCGCCGTGGTGGGCGGCCGGAAGGCGCTCGCCGCCGGGCACGCGCCCGTGCGCACCGGAATGCAATCCCTCATCGGATCCGACGCCACCGTCCGCAACTGGAAAGGCCGGCAGGGTCAAGTCGAGGCCGCCGGCAGCCTGTGGCGGGCACAAACCCTGTTCGGGGACGACGAGACACCGACCGCGGGCGATTCCGTCGTCGTCGAGCAGATCCGCGGACTCACCCTCACCGTGCGCCGCCGAGAACCGTGGGAGATGCCGCTATGACCACCATCATCATCATCCTGTGCGTCGTCATCACCCTCCTCGCCGTCGTGGCGAGCAGCTCGATCCGGGTGCTCCGCGAATACGAGCGGGCCGTCGTGTTCCGGCTGGGCCGGCTGGTCGACCTGAAGGGTCCGGGACTGGTACTGCTGATCCCGGCGATCGACCGGATGGAACGGGTCAGCCTGCGGACCGTGACCCTGAAGATTCCCGTCCAGGAAGTGATCACCCACGACAACGTGCCGGCCAAGGTCACCGCCGTCGCCTACTTCCGGGTGGTCGACGCCGACCGGGCGATCGTCGAGGTCGAGGACTTCCTCGCCGCCACCCTGCAGATCGCCCAGACGACCCTGCGTTCGATCCTCGGCAAGGCCGACCTCGACTCTCTCCTCGGCGAGCGGGAACGTCTCAACGAAGACCTGCAGAAGGTGATCGATCAGCAGACCGAACCGTGGGGCGTGAAGGTCACCACCGTCGAGATCAAGGACGTCGAGATCCCCGCCAACATGCAACGGGCCATCGCCCGGCAGGCCGAGGCGGAACGCGAGCGCCGCGCCAAGATCATCAACGCCGAGGCCGAGTTCCAGGCGTCCGCGAAACTCGTCGAGGCCGCCGACGTCATCAGCCGCAACCCCACCACCCTGCAGCTGCGCTACCTGCAGACCCTGAGCGCGATGGGCGGCGAGAACAACTCGACCGTCGTCTTCCCGATGCCCCTCGACCTGGTCCGGCCGTTCCTCACCGCGGCCAAGGACGCGGCAGCCACCGACGACGGCGACGAGCGCGCCCGGTTCGAGGCGCAGGCCAACCTCGCCGCGATGATCCCGCCCGCCGGGCCGGAGACACGCACCCCGCACCACGCACGAAACTGACGTGCCCCACCGTTCACCGTCCGGCCACCACGCGTACCCCGGGCGGTGACCGCAGTGCGCTTGGCTAGGGTTGGACAACCAGCAGGAGTCCACCCGGGCACCTCCCCGTCGGGGCGAGCGGAAGCGAGAGACCGATGAGCGGCACCGAGGCAGCCGACATACGGACGGCCGAGTATCCGCGACCGTCGCACTTCGTGCTGCACCTCAGCGACACCCATCTCGTCGACGACGACCTGCTGTACGGGGCCGTCGACAGCGAGGCCACGCTGCGGCAGATCTTCACCGAGATCGAGGCGTCGCACGCCCGCCCGGACGCCCTGGTGTTCACCGGCGACCTCACCGACCGCGGCCAGCCCGGCGCCTACGAGAAGCTGCGGGGGATCGTCGAACCGGTGGCCGCGTCGCTCGGTGCGCAGGTGATATGGGCGATGGGCAACCACGACGACCGCGGCAACTTCCGGACCGAACTGCTCGGGCAGGAACCGTCGTACGAGCCGATCGACCTCGTCCACGACGTCGACGGGCTGCGCATCATCACGCTCGACACGACCGTCCCCGGGCGCCACCACGGCGAGATCTCCGAGAGCCAATTGATCTGGCTGGCACAGCAGCTCGCGGTCCCGGCGCCGCACGGGACCATCCTGGCGCTGCATCACCCGCCGGTGCCGTGCGTCCTCGACCTGGCGGTGCTGGTGGAACTACGCGACCAGCCGCGCCTCGCCGACGTGCTCCGCGGCAGCGACGTCCGGTCCATCCTCGCGGGACACCTGCACTACTCGACGACGGCGACGTTCGCGGGCATCCCCGTCTCCGTCGCGTCGGCCACCTGCTACACCCAGGACCTCAACGTCCCCGCCGGGGCACTGCGCGGACGCGACGGCGCCCAGGGATACAACCTCGTGCACGTGTACCCGGAGACGATCGTGCACTCGGTGGTCCCGATGGGCAGCTACGACACCGTCGGCGAATACGTCACCGCCGAGGAAACCGAGCAGCGGCTCGCGGCCGAGGGCGTGCGAATCCCCGACGCCGGCGAGCAGGCCGTCAAGCCCGTCCGGGTCTGATCAGCTGCTGCGCGGGAACTGCTCCCGGTAGGCCATGACGTCGGACAGCCGGAACCGGCGATGGGTGCCGCGCATCTCGATGGGCAGCGCGCCGGAGTCGGCGAGCCGGCGAACGTAGGTGTCGGAGACGCCGAGGATCTCCGCGGCCTGCGACGTGGTGAGCAGGTCGGCCACCGCGCCGAGCGCCACGCTCTGACCGTCGGCGAGCAGGGTGAGCAGTTCGAGGACGGCATCGCGCGCGGAGTCGGGCAGCACCATCCCGTCGAGGGTGACGACCGGCGACCCGTCGAGGGCGGTCCGAAGCTCGGCCGCGACCTTGGAGCCGAGCGCGGAAACGATGTGGTCGATGCTCATGTGGTCCACGATCTCATGAGTCCCGCCGGCGAGGCCTCACAGCGGTAGCCTTTGGGAATGGACGAGTTGCACCATCCCACTGCATTCGAACTCGCGCGCGCCGACCAGATCGACGTGACACCGGAGATCGACGAAATCGGTGAATTGCTGCGCAAGTCCGGCCGGAAACACGCGGTCGACGACGAGGACGAGCCCTGGCGGCACGGCTACCCGTACGACAAGAAGATGACGCGGCGGCAGTACGAGAACCGCAAGCGGAAACTGCAGATCGAACTGCTCAAGTTCCAGGCCTGGGTGAAGGAGAACAGCGAGAAGGTCGTCATCATCTTCGAGGGCCGCGACGCCGCAGGCAAGGGTGGCGCGATCAAACGGTTCACCGAACACCTCAACCCTCGTGGCGCGCGCGTGGTGGCGCTCGAGAAGCCCACCGAACGCGAACGCACCCAGTGGTACTTCCAGCGGTACGTACAGCACCTGCCCGCGGGCGGGGAGATCGTGATGATGGACCGCTCCTGGTACAACCGGGCCGGCGTCGAACGCGTCATGGGCTACTGCACCCCCAACGAGTACCTCGAGTTCACCCGGTCTGCGCCGGAGTTCGAGCGGATGCTGGTGCAGTCGGGCATCCACATCGTGAAGTTCTGGTTCTCGGTGGGCCGCGAGGAGCAGCACGCGCGGTTCGTCTCCCGCAGCACCGACCCCGTCAAGCAGTGGAAACTCTCACCCACCGACCTCGCCAGCCTCGACAAGTGGGACGCCTACACCGAGGCGAAAGAGGCCATGCTGTTCTACACCGACACCCCGCACGCGCCGTGGACCGTCGTGAAATCGAACGACAAGAAACGGGCGCGGCTCGAGGCGATCCGCTGGATCCTCGCCCGGTTCGATTACACCGGCAAGGACGACCGCGTCGTCGGCAAACCCGACTCGCTCCTCATCGGTTCTCCCGCAACGGTCTACGACGAGGGCGAGCGCCCGGCCGACGCGTTCCCCAACGTCTGATCAGGCCCCGGTCTCCCACGGCGCCGGGATCGGGTAGTAGTTCTCCAGGAACTGCGTCACCTTCCGGGTCCGCAATTCCAGGTCGATCTCGGGTGCGCTGCCGTCGTTGAGGCAGAAGAAGTCCATCGACCGTTTCGCGAGCAGCGAATCCATGTCGCGCAGCCCCGACTTCATGGTGGTGTCGACGTACTTCACCCGCGCCGCCGTCTGCACCACCGCGCGGCCGCTCATCAGGGCGTAGTAGTGATACAGCGAATTCGTCACCGAAATGTTGGAGCTGGCGCGGAAAGTGCTTGCGGCCGTGGCGGCGAACTCGTCGGGGAACTCCTTCTCCATCTCCTCCATCACGGATTTGCGGAGCGGGGTGGCGGCGTGCTCGAGGTGCCGAGTGGTCATCAGCCCGAACCGGTCCTGCAGCAGCCGGCGGTTGACGCGGGCCGCGTTCTCGAAGCCGCTGCGCTCGTCGTCGTTGTGGCCCAGCCCGATTCGGGTGGTGGCCTCGATGAACATCGTGATCCCGCCGGGGGAGAAGAACATCTGCGGGCCCACCGCGCGGCCGAAGAACATGTCGTCGTTCGAGTACAGGAAATGCTCGGCGAGACCGGGGATGTGGTGCAGCTGGCATTCCACGGCCTGCGAGTTGTGGGTGGGCAGCACCGACGGGTCGGCGAAGAACTCCTCGCTGGGCACGAACGTCACCCGCGGGTCGTCGGCCAGCCACGCCGGACGGTCGGAGTCGGTGGCCACGAAGATGCGGCGGATCCACGGCGCATACATGTGCACCGAGCGCAGCGCGTACTTCAGTTCGTCGATCTGCCGGAACCGGGCGGCGGAATCGTCACCCTCACCGACCACATAGTTCTGCATCCGCTTCGCGCGCTGCGCCTGGAACTCCGCCGAGGAGCCGTCCACCCAGGAGAACACGAGGTCGACGTCGAAATTGATGTCCGACGCGTGGTCGGCGAACATGTTCTCGATGGTCGGCCACACCCGCCCGAACCGCTCCACGGTGCCGCGGACCGCCTCCTCCGACCGCACCACACGGCGGGTCAGCGAATTCTCCATCGGCAGCACGATCTCGTCGTCGCTGATCGACCACAGTTCGATCTGCACGCCCGTCGACGCCCCGTACGCCAGACCGCTCGTCAGGTGCACCCGCGGCCGGAACAACCGGAAGATGCGGGCCTTCGACGTCGCGGACAGCCGGCCGTCCGAAACGAGCAACGCCGGACCCTTGGAGTCGACGGTCTTCGAATAGAACGGGCGGTCCTCACACGCGGCGACGAGCGCGGCGCGCAACGCCTTGCGCTGCGCCCAGTTGATCGCGATCACCGGGCGTTCGTCGTTGCCCCGCACCAGCAGGTACTCGATGCCGGCCGCGTCGAGAACGTCGCGGACGAACAGCAGGTCCTCGACCATCGCCTCGTGCGGCGTCGTATGCGTGATCGCCAGCGCGAACCGGCCCCTGAACCGCACCACGTCGGGACGGTCCCGCAACCGCGACGACGCGGCGGCGGAGGCATGCGCGACAGCGTCGGCGGTCTCCTGCTCCGGAGGAACCAGGTACACGTCGTGCGGAGCAGAAGAATGAGTAATGTCGGGCCTTCCGGTGAGGGTCGCGAGTGCGAACAGTGCCAGTGTAAGCCCAGGTTGCGGGGCGGTCAGTCGAGGACCGTGAAGAACGAGTCGCCGTCCTCGGCCGACCCGTCGATCTGACCGCGGTCGGTGCGCGAGTCCTCCACGATGACGCCCTCCACGACGGAGGCGTGCTTGGTTCCGAACACCGGAATGTCGATCTCCTCGTCATCGATGACCCGGTCGACGTCCTCGGTCAACTCGTCGTCGGGCAGATCCCGCAACGACACCTCCCGCTGCTGCTCCAGCGGGGTATCGGGCTCCTCCTCGGACAACTTCTCGTCGAGCGACTCACCCTCGCGCTCCTCGTTCAAGGTGGTACCGAACCGGTCGGCCTCACTCCAGCCGTCGGGCGGATCGACGACGTCGTCGCCGTCGTTGTTGCGCACGTCGTCGGAGTCCAGGCTCTCGCTGGGACTCAGCGTGTCACCGGGCCCGTCTTCGATACTCATAACGATCAAATGCCCAGATCAGGCCTGGTTGAAACTTCGATGGTCGAGGGCGGGCGACACCTCGTCAGGTGCTGGGACGGGCGGACCACTCACCCCACACGTCGAACGCTTGCTCGAGGGAAAGGCCGGCAATCTGGTCGTTCTTCAATCCGACCTGTTGCCGTAGCCGCGTTACAAGCCAGTCGGGAAGTTTCTCGGGCGTGGGCTCTGGAGTCGGATCAATTGCGGCAGCAGTCTTGCCGAATCGTGCAACCACCTCGGCCAGCGCAACAGCGGTCGGGGTTACCTGGTCGAGAGCTGCCACGCGATTACGCATCTCCTCATACACCTCGGCGTCGCTGCGAACGCCGACCGCCCAGACCTCGGCGACATCGACAATGACCGTCCCCGACGAGTCATGGGTAACGCGCCACACGATGCGCCAGTCACGATCTCCGACAACGATCTTGCGCCACCCGATGAGCGTTCCGCGGAGCGGCTCTCCAGCTTCCGGGTTCTTCTCCAGAATCAGCATCTTGGCGAGCGCCGCGCGGACGATCTGCGGGTCACGGCGGTGGAGTGCATCCAGGTCGTCGATTGCCGCGTCGGTCAGTCGAACGACCGTGGTCTGGGCGCTGGGGTGGCGCTCACCGGCCCTCGGCTCAGGGGTTGCCTTCGCACCAGGGTGCCGCGACCGTTTGCGTGCCGTCACTGCTTGTCAGAGTCTGGATCGCCGGTTGAATCGGATTCCAGTTCTGCGCGAGTGAAGCCGTACCGCTCGATCGCTGCATCGAGATCCGTGCGCCGACCGGTGTCGGTCGCTGCACGGGTAAGTACCAGTGCGAGGTCACGCAGGTCATTCTCCAGTTCCTGAAGTTCACCCAGGCGGCTCACCCCGACAACGGCAGCGACGGGCGTTCCGTGGCGTGAGACAACCACATTTTCGCCATTCTCTGCGTCCTTGACCAAACGGGCGATCCCTCGGCTGCTCGCTTCCGTGACGGTAAGGGCGTGGAGATCGCTCAAGCTCGTCATGAGAAGAACTATACAGATTTCTACACAGATTTGTTATGGGTGGCCGAGTGGGCTCGGTCAGGGCGTCTGAACAGCCAGTTCGCTCCGCAACGTCTCGAACGCCGCAATCTGCGCCGGCGACCACGGCGCCGAGTTCACGCGGCTCGAATCGAGCTGAACGAGTGTGGCGGTCACCTCGGCGGCCTGCACGCCGTCCTGCTCGATGGTGATCAGCAGGGTCAGCGACGTGGTGCCGATCCGATCCACCGTGACGTCGACGTCCGCGTCGCCGGTGAACAGTTCGCGCCCGAAGTTGCTGACGACGTTGACGACGGCGGTCTGCGTGACCGGGTCGAGCAGGTCGCCGCACGCCTCGCCGATCGCCCGCGTCCACGCCCCGGCCGCCGCCTCATGCGCGCAGTAGAACGGCACATGGCGGCTCACGGACTCCGGGGCGTCCGGGCGCGGGTTGTTCCGCAGGGGGATCGTGTAACGAGGCATGGATCGGACATTACTGGCTCCCCGGACGGGCGTCGCAGTCGGAGGACGCCGATCACAGGCCCGGGGCGAAGGCGGCGAGCAGTTGCTCGAGCACGTACGGCCAGGGGATGCGCTCCTGCTCCAGTCGGAGATCACCCTCGCGCAAGCACTCCAGGGCGGCGGCTTCGGACCTGGTCAGGTGGGACACGTCGTTGAACGTCGGTGACTGTTCCCGGACCGCGAGACCCCGCCACCGATCCAGGGTGGCCTGATCCATCAACAGGCTCCGCACGTGCGGAAGGTGCCGGCGCAGACGGTCGAGGATGGCGAACCCGTGACTGTCGAGGTCGCCCCAGTACCAGACTTCCGAGTCGACCACCCATGGGACTTCGGCCAGTTCGTGCACCGTGTAGCCGCCACCGTGCAGTGCCACAGTGCCCGCAAGCCGAGGCAGCGCGTACAGGCCCTCCTTGTTCTCGAGAATCAGGACCCGCGCGGGGTTCAGCGGCAACGTTGTGAGTTCCTCCAGCGAGGTGGCGAAGCGCCGCGGACTGCCGACCAGCAGATCGGGGTCGCACAGTGCGACGTCGCGCAGGTGGGGAAGACTTCGGATGCCGAGGTCCCGGCTGCCGCGAACGCCTTCGAGCAATGTCTCCACCGCGCCGCGGTGACGCGCGAGCCATTTCGTGTCGACCCCCGGAACCGGTAGCTGACGGATGAAATAGCCGGCGTCCGGGTGATCGCTCAACCACCGCGCAATGGTTGTCAGCATGCCGAAGTCGTCGTCGTCCAGTTCGAGCCACTTCGCCGCGGTCGCGGCAACCGCGGCCGACAATGCCGGAGTGCCGGGGCCGAGCCGGTCGACGAGGGCATCACGGCGCATCACCAGGGCGCGCCATTCGGATCCGCGGCCACCCTCGGACGCGATCTGACCGGCCCCGGCCAGCGTCAGCCGCACCGGCACCTCCTGGGTGCCGAAGCTCGGCCACCGCCGCGTCGCCCACTCCACCCGGCCGTCGCCGGTGTAGCCGCGCCAGGCGCGTACCCACGCGACCACCGTGTCGGGATCCTCGGCAATCTGCTGCTCGGACGGCGGATGCAGCGCCACCGTCAGCGAATCCTGATCGGCGAGTGCGGAGTCGGCCAGCCAGCGTCGTCGGCGACTCGAGTAGGTGGTCTGCGCCTTCGCCGCGGCGGCGGGCGGCAGAACACACCGTGCACTCATGTGTCACTCACATCGTCGAATTCGATGAGGCTGAGTTCGGTGTGCATCCGGTCGCGGATACTCACGGTCACCGCTCCGCCGATGTACTCCTCGAGTGTGCCGAGCAACTTGAGCGGCGTCGCCAGCACCATGTGGAAACCGAACTGCGCGAACACATCCAACGCCCGGCGTGTGTACGCGGAGTCGGCGCGGTCGAACGCCTCGTCCAGGATGACCGTACCGTAAAGGGGAAGCTCGGCGCCGTCGGGTGCGAGCTGATACCGCAATGCCGCTGCCAGACAGAAGAACACGAGTTTCTGCGCCTGACCGCCGGACAGTCCGGAGCTCGAATCGTGGTAGTTGCGAGCCTCTCCGGCGCCGTCGATCTCGACGCCGATGAATCCCACGTGCAGGCGAGTGTCCAGGACCTGCCGTTGCCATCGCTGATCCGCGGGTTCCTTCGAGGCCAGCCGCTCCAGCACCGCCGCCATCCGCTCGAATCGCTCCTCGGCCGCGGGGCGCTGCTCGATGTCCCAACCACCGCTCGTGATCCGGGTCAGGTCGTCCAGCAGGTCGGCCGCCGCCGGCGACCGTCGTTCGCGGACGTCGATGCGCAACCACCGGTCGGTGTCGAACGCGGAGCGGCGCAGCGAGTCGTTCACCGGGTCGATCCGGGAACGGATCTCCGCCGGGGCCTTACGGATCGTGCGCGCGAGTTCGCCGATGTTGCGGTGTGACTGGTCGTGCAACAGCTGGAAGAACCGATCTTCGTACCGGGGGAGCCCATCGGAGCGCAGCCGTTGGAGAATCGCCAGGGCGTCGTCGACGTATTCGGCGTCGACCCGCAACTCACCGCCGCGGGACTCCCACCGCGCCAGGTACTGGGACAGGATCCGGACGATCGACGCGCCGGCGGCGGACACCGCGCTCTGCGCCTCACTCCTGTCCTTGCCGATGCCCTGGCCGACCTCGAACAGCGCCCTGTCGATATTGTCCGACGTGACGCGGCGCGCGAACTTCTGAAACCGCGCCTTGATACGGGCGGCCACCGCATCGGGAGCCGTCTCGCCCGCGTCGAGTTCGGCCTGCGCGATCCTCGCCCCGAGTTCCGTCAGCGCCGTCCGGTGCACCGTCAACGCCGTGTCCGCCTGACGCCGGGCCGCGTCGGCCTCGTTCTCCGCCTTCCTCGCGAGCTCGAGGGCAGCCGACACCGCGGAATGCTCCGGGTTGTCCTGCTGCCAGGAGTCGAGCCGGCCGTCCACCGCGTCGACGGCGGCCTGCGCGGCGCTGACGTCGACATCCGTCCACTGCGCATCGAGGATCGTCTGCGCTGCGCGATTCTGCCGGGCGATCCGCTGATCCTCACGGTCCAGCGCGTCGAGTCGGCTCGTGACGCCCGCGATCGTGACGTCGAGATCCGCGATTCGACGGCGAATGTCCTCGAGCTTGGTTTCGTTGTCGAATCCGAGCACCCACCGCCGTCGGTCGTCGATGCCGCTGCGGTCATCCTTCTCGTGCCGCTCCGAGGAGTGCTTGACCTGCCCGGCGCGTGTCACGGCGCGGGCGTGATCCGCGAAGCCGGCCGCCGAGTCGACGCACGCGTAGTCGTAGCGGTCGGCGAGATGGTGGTGGATCCACGGGGCGAGCGGACCGTCGGTGACCTCTACTCGGCGCACCAGCGACAGCGCCCCGGTCTTCGGCACCGCCGACGGTGTGGCGCCGACCCGCACCCGGCGATAGACGAGCCGCGCGCCGAGGTGGGTGGCATCGACGGCCGCCGCGACCACCGGATACACCTCCTCCGGGACCAGGAGGGTGCGGCCGAGGCCGCCAAGGACTCGTTCGATGGGGCCGGTCCACTCGGAGTGCTCGTCCCGGACCGCGATCAGCTCACCCGCGAACGGCACGGCGTCGTCCGGCACACCGGCCGCGGAACAGATCGACTCGCGGGCGCGCAGCAGACCCGGATCGATGTTGGAGCGTCTGCGGGCGATGATCTCACGATCGGTGATCAGCTCGGCGCGCTCCTTCTGGGCGGCGCCGCGCTGTTCGGCGAGGGGATAGCGGTCACCGAACCACTCCTCGTGGGTGGTGGACGCCTGACGCAACTGGTCCTCGAGTTGCCCGCGCAACCGCGCGAACTCCTCGGCGGTCTCGGGAACGGTTCCCTCCCAGGCCGACACCGCCTCGGCGATCTGATCCCGCCTGGCACGCACCCGGGCCAACATCTTCAGCTCTGCGTCGCGTTGCGCGTGGAGGGTGGCCAGCCTGCCGCCCCCGATGCCCTCGAGTTTCACGGTCAGATCGAGGGTTTCCTGGCGGGCGCGTTCGGCTGCTGCCGTGGCCTCGGTCGCGCCCGACTCCAGCAGGGGAGTCAGGGCGCGGCGTTCGGTGCGATCACCGCACAGCAGCGACAACGTCATCTCGGCGTGGACCGTCCCGAGATGTGCGTTCTCCTCCTCCGTGTCGTGCAGGGACTGCAGGCCGCGTCGCCGGGTGTCGGCGAGCTCGACGAGTGGGGTGAGCATCTCGACCTGAAGTCGTGCATCGACGACGACGCGGTGGGCCTCCTGCAGATCGTGGAACTGGTTGACCGCACGCTCGGCCATCGCGAAGGTGCTCGGGGTGTCGAGCATGTAGTCGCGAAACAACTGGTCGAGGCTGCCGAGGCTCTTCGCGGACAAGGTGCGGTGCAGCAGCCGCTGCGCGCCTTCCGTCGAGATGCCCAGGCGGGAGCGGAAACTGCGGGCAAACGGCGCGTACGTCGGGTTGACGGCCGCCTCCGGCCACCGTTTGCGTATTCCCCGCGTGTCGATTCCGCGGGCCATGAAGGCGCCGAACTCCGTCAGGTCGAGTTCGTGGTCGAGAATGAGGTGGAGGTGGCTGACATCGCCGGCCGCGTTCTGGCCCCGCCCGAGCTGCATGAGCTTGACGAGGGTGATCGGCGGATCGTCGGTGTCCGTGCGGTAGGTGAGGGCGATGCCACTCCACGTCGCGCCGGTGCGCAGGTATGAGGCGACCAGACCCTCCGTGTCCGCGCCTGCTTCCCGCCGCCACGCACCACGGATGTATGTGACGAAGTTGCGTCCCGAGTTCGTGGCCTCCTGCGCTGCCGCGTTGAACCGCAGTTGATTGCCCGGGACCAGCACCGCCGAGATGGCATCGATGAGCGTGGACTTGCCGGAGCCGGAATTGCCGGTGATCAGGAAACCCTTGCGGGCCACCGCGAGATCGTGGTGGCCGTGCAACGTCCCCCAGTTGACGACCTGCACGCGCGCGAGGCGGCGTTGACCGGGATGGATCACGGTGTGCCCTCCTCCAGAATCCGCCGGAACTCCGCCTCGACGAGCGCGACCTGTTCGGCGTCGAACAGCTGCCGCAACACCGGGGAGACCTCCATCCGGTCGTCGGTCGTCGTCTTCGTGAGCAGCGAATACTTGTCGAGTTTCTTCCACGACGCGTTGATGCGCTTCGCGTAGCCGGCGGGATCGGTGTCGCTCGCCGCGCGATACATCTCGAGCTGTTCGCGCAGTTCGTCGAGATCGACGATCACCCGTTCGCCCGGTTGCGCGCGCAGCAGACGTTGGCGTAACGCCAGCAGCATGACCGTGTCCATGAAGGTCAGACGCTCGGTGCGCAGCACCGTGGGAGTACCGGGGTCGCCGGTTTCGGCGGGGCGGGTGAACGCCAGCTCGTTGTCGTCGTCGATGACGAGAACGAGAAACACGTCGGCGAGCCGGGACCGGAGGAGGCGCTCGTCCCGGATCACCGCGCGCCACACTTCGGGGTGCTTGGCGGCGGTGACGAGCGGGCCCTTGAGCAGCTGCACGAAGGCGCGCCGTGTCTCCAGGTCCAGTTCGCCGGTATCCCCGGGGTAGTAGCCGCGGGTGGTCGCCTCGTCGGTCATGTCGGGCTCCCCGTGGGTTCGAATGCCGGTCGGGTGGTGAACTCGTCGGCCGCCGGATCGAACAGGCGACGGCGGATCGTCGCCCGACGTGCGACTCCGGCTCCCGACACCCACTGAATGTCCTCGGTGCCGTCGATCGCGTGCCCGTGGTGAGTGGCGAGGACCATCAATCCCACCGCGCTCGCGAGTCCCTGAGTGGCGGGGTGGTCGCGCAGGACGTCACCGATCGTGGCGTGACCGTGCGCACGCAGAGTGGCCGCGACGTTGTCGGACAATTCGTCCATATCGATCTCCGATTCTCGGACGAGCCTTCGAAGTTCGTCGAGATCGACGGTGCCGGCGTCGTTGGTGAGCACCGGTTCGGTGACGAGGTTGTCGGCGGGATTGTGCAGGCGAAGAGCTGCGACCGATTCGAGGGTCATGCCCACGCGCACCAGGTCGAGATCGAGCAGGTCGTAGGGCCGACGACGTTTGGCCACGGCGACGGCGCTCTGCTGCGCGCTGCGCAGCAACCGCTGCAGCCTGCGGTGTTCCTCGTAGTGACGTGACTGAACAAAGTGCCGCAGCGACCGGGACAGTGAGGTCATCGTCGAATGCACCTCGGAGCCGGCCGTTTCCATCTCCGTCAGCAGCGTCCGGAACCGTAATCTCTGGTCGGTGGTCAGCATGGCGGCGAACGGCCGCTGCAGCACCGCGTCGATCCACTCATCGATCTGAGACGACCGGGCCGGATCGAGAATCATGTCGTAGAACGCGGTGAAGCTGCGGCCGGCGTCGGAGTCGCCGATGAGGTCGACGCCGCGGAACACATCTCCCAGGGTGTCGCCGCGGTCACCGTCGTCGTCGAGGATCCGGGCCCGCAGATCGCGGTTGAGGTCCTCGAGTTCAGCGCGGACCCGGGCGAAGTCCGCGGGGACCTCCGAGGCCAGCGCGAGAATCTCCGCGGAACGCTCGACGGCACGGTCGCCGTCGAGGACCGGGAAGACCCCCGACTCCACCGCCGCGATCTGCCGATCGATCGCCGCTCGTTCGGTCAGCAGCGCGGTGAGACGAGTTTCCGTGCGGGGATCGGAATCCCGGGCCAGAGCCTGCAACTGGGTGGAGAGCGTGGTCAGGCGGGATTCCGTGGCCGAACTCGCCTGACTGGTGAAATTCGCGACGAACGCCATCGCGGCGAACGCGCCCTCGGTCGGTTCCAGAGTCTCCTCACGGGTACCGACCGCGGCTCGGCGGAGCAGATAACCGGACCGCACCCACTCGGTGCAATACGCCTGACCGGTGCGCGGGAAGTCGAGGCCTTCGTCGCGCATGGTCTGAAGGTCGGAGTCCAAGCGGGCGAACAGTTCCGGAGCCGGGAGCCGTCGGGTCCCGTGATCGAAGTGCCGGCCCAGCAGCGCCAGAATCGCCGGTGCCGTGTCGGCCCGCAGCAACGTCCACGCGGCGTGGTCCTGGCGCAGGCGAAGAAGCCGATGGACGTCGGCGGTGATGGACATCGGACTCCTCTCGGTTCAGCCGGTGATGCGTTCGCGGCCGCCGGTCAGATCGGCCAACTCGGCGGCCACCCGACCGGCCTGCCAGCCGTGCGCATTGGTCACGGAATGCGCGATCGGGACGGTGGACGGGAACTGATCTTCGAACACCGATCCGACCGCCTCGGTCCGTTCGGCCATGATCGGCACCAGTTCCTTGCCGTACTGGCTGGACGCGTCACGGCCGGCCTGATCCCGGGCGATCGCCAGCCGTTCACCCACCCGGGTGGCGAAGGCGAGCAGGAACGACCGACGGAAGCTGGGGGTTCGCTTCACCCGGTCGCCACCCGCCTCGCTCAGCGCGTGTGACGCCTGAACCAGGAGTGAGGTGAACAGCATCTCGCAAAGGTCCAGGTCGATCGGCATTCCGACCATGCTGACGAGACCGAATCGCTGATGCCAGATGACGCGGACGCTGTTGGTCTCAGCCACACAGTTCAGCAGCTGAACCTTCGCCTCGGGGTACGGGTTGTCGACGAGCAGCCGGCGGGTGACGACCTGATCGCGCAGCGAGGTGTGCGCGGCAGCGTCGATCACAGCGCTGTCGATGGCATAGCGCGTCATCAGATCCTGCGCCTTCGCCGAGAGGGTTTCCGCCTCCTCTGCGTAGGGCGTCGCTTCGGCCTTGGCCAGCAGGCCGCGGATGCGGGCCAGAATCTTGGGTTCGGGCCCCCGTGAGGCGGATGACGCGGCGGCCATGCCCTCGCTCCAGTTCGCCGGGGCCGCGAGCAGCGGCGTCAGGGGTATCAGGTAGCTGCAGTAGCCGAGGAACGACAGGATCGCAGTCCACGTGTCGGCGGGGTCGGCGTTCTCCGAGGCACACCACGCGGACAGGTAGCCACGGGCGGGTGCGCTGTCCGGTGCGATACCCAGCTCGTCGAGCTGCTCCCGCCACTGAGCCGGCGCGATCTTGCGCGCCGAGGTGCGGCTCGCGTGCGCGCCGATCACGGTGACCGTCAGCCGAGCGGTGCGCGCACCGAATTCCCGGCGCACCGCGTGAACGAATTCCGTCGGCTGCCACCCCGTGCCGAACACGTGGTCCATCGACCCGTCGAGAATCCGTGAGACCCACTCCAGAACAGGCTCCGCAAACCCGGAACCCTCGAGATCTGCCAGCTCACGGACCGTCCGCCGTAGCGACTCGGGATTCGCCGCAGGCCCGTACGCGAACTCGATTCCGGCGAACACCAAGGATTCGGCAGCCTCGATGCCGGGACGGGGCGCACGCTGCTCCCGGGCATTGCCACGGTGCTGCTTCTTGCGTTTGCGTGCGGCGCGGTTCTGCTGACTGTTTCGGCTCAACTCGCACTCCTCACTCTCATCACTCGAACAGGCTGCGGATGTCGTCGGCGTCGAGGGTCGAGCTGAGCAGGGTGTCGGCGTCCATGACGCTCGCGAACAGCGCCGACTTCTTCGCCTTCAGTGCCATCACCTTGTCTTCGATGGTGTCCTTCGCGATCAGCCGGTACACCATCACGTTGCGGGTCTGCCCGATGCGATGCGCCCGGTCGACGGCCTGCGCCTCGGTGGCGGGGTTCCACCACGGGTCGAGGATGAAGCAGTAGTCGGCCTCGGTGAGGTTCAGCCCGAAGCCGCCGGCCTTGAGGCTGATCAGGAAGACCGGGGCGTCGCCCTCCTTGAAATCGCGGAGCACGTCGCCGCGGCGCCGGGTGCCGCCGTCGAGGTAGGCGTGCGCGATGCCCGCGTCGTCGAGACGGTCGCGGACCTTCCCGAGGAACCCGGTGAACTGGCTGAACACCAGCGCCCGGTGACCGCCGGCGACGACGTCTGCGAGCTGTTCGAGCAGCGCGTCGACCTTGGCGGACGGGACGTCCCGGTACTCGTCGTCGACCAGTCCGGCGTCGAGACTCAGCTGCCGTAGCAGGGTCAGCGACTGCAGGATCGTGAAGCGGTTCTTGTCGACGTCGGCGAGCAGGCCGAGGATCTTCTGCCGCTCACGCTGCAGGTGGGTGTCGTAGATCTTGCGGTGCTTCGCGTGCAGGTCGACGTCGAGCACCTGCTCCTGCTTGGCCGGAAGATCCTTCACCACTTGCTCTTTGGTGCGGCGCAACATCAGCGGCTTGACGCGGCGGCGCAGCTGCGCGAGGAGTTCGGCGTCGCCCTGCTGCTCGATCGGCCTGCGGTAGTAGTCGGTGAACCGGGCCGGATTCGGGAACAGTCCCGGGGCGGTGATGGAGAGCAGCGCCCACAACTCCATCAAATTGTTCTCCATCGGCGTGCCCGTGATCGCAAGCTTGAACGGGGCCTCCAGCCGGCGGGCGCACTGGTAGATCTTCGATTTGTGGTTCTTCGTGAACTGCGCCTCGTCGAGGATCAGCCCCGACCACGTGCACCCCGCATACGCCTCGAACTCCAAGCGGAACAGCGTGTACGACGTGACGACGATGTCGGCGCCCTGCACCAGTTCGTCCAGCGGAACCTTGCGGCGTTTCAGGGTGTCGGCGATCGCGACGACCTGCGCGCCGGGGGCGAAGCGCGCCGATTCGGACTCCCAGTTCGACACGACACTGGTGGGGGCCACGATGAGGAACGGTGGCGCGGCCGGATTCGACTGCCGCGCATGGCAGATCATCGCCAGCGCCTGCAGGGTCTTGCCGAGCCCCATGTCGTCGGCGAGGATGCCGCCGAGCCCGTGCTCCCAGAGGAACGCCAGCCAGCGGAACCCCTCCACCTGATACGGGCGCAACTGCGCGTCGAGCGTCACCGGGACGTCGACCTCGTGGACGGTGCCCGGGGCCAGCAGGCCGTCCACCTGCTGCCGCCACGCCTTCGCCTGGCGCTCCACGGTGCCGAGGGATGCGAACTCTTCCCACAGGCTCGCCTGGAACCGGCTGAGCCGCAGCGACCCGTCGGGGCGGTCGTGGAGGGCGCGGGCCTCGTCGATCAGCTTCCGCAGCGTGTGGAGTTCGGGTTTGTCCAGGGAGAAGTATGCGCCGTCGGGCAGCAGCAGTTCGGACTTTCCGGCGCTCAGGGCGGAGAAGACCTGGTCGAACGGGACGTCCCTGCCCTCCACGGTGAGGGTGACACCGAGGTCGAACCAGTCGGTGCTGCCGGTGGACGCCGCGGTGGACACCCCGATGGCGAGCGAATCGCCGGCCTCGCGGTAGTCGGCGCGGTCGCCGGAGACGTCGATGGACACGTCGGTCTTGCCGTCGAGCAGAGGCAGGATCTCGGTGGTGAAACGCATCGTGTCGAGTCCGCGCAGCGCCGTCGACTCCGGGCCGTCCGACCCCAAGCCGTATCTGTTCCAGTCGATGTCGAGTTCGGCGAGCAGGGCACGTTCGCGCTCGTCGTCGCGGAACTCGCCGCCGGACGTCGCCGCGAGCGGCACACGGTGCTCGTCGTCCCCGACGGTGTACAACCATTCCCAGTCGACGGTGACGTCGTGGTCGGGCAGATACCTGGCCCGCAACGCCAGGGAGGGTGCGGAGATCGCGGGTGGGACGAACGAGCCATCCGAGGAGATGACCGTGGCCAGATTGCGCAGCTTCGGCAGAAAGTCCGTCAGGAACCGGGACCGTTCGTCGTCGGGGATCTCGATGCGCGTGCGACGGCGCACCAGATCCTGCAGGGCGGCGTGCACGGGGGTGTCGAGCCGCGCGAGCTGGATGCGTTCGTCCGCGTCGACGTAGAACAGGCCGTGGCCGCGGAGTCCGAGGAAGCCGACGGTGGTCGCGTCGACCCGTTCGCCGTCGACCCGGACCACCGGCCGCACGACGAGGGCGTCGAGGGTGTCGTCGTGGGTGGCGTCGAGGCAGATCTCGGCGGAGCGCACCGGGGCGAGCGCGCCCAGCCGCTTGGAGGTGTGGATGAGCTGCACGCCCACCCGGGCCGCCTCGTCGAGGAGCGACCACAGCTGGCGGCTGGGGAAGATACTGAGGTTCAGATCGATGTTGTTGTCGCGGCGGTAGCGCAGGCCCCCGTCGGCCAGCAGGTGGATCTCGTGAAGCACGCGGATGTGCTCGGCGGGATGTTGAGACGGGCTGCCGAGCTTGTTCCAGGCCAGTCCGCCGACGATCCAGTCCTTGCTCCCGGGCTGGACGGGCCGCACCAGCAGTTGTGGTCCCGATTCCACCGCGGATGCCGACACCCGGAACTGGATGGCGAGAGGCGCACGCCGGGCGGAATCACCGAACGCGTCGAGGGGGTTCAGCAGTGAGCTGAGCGATCGGTCCCAGGTGGGTGCGACCGCGTCCGGCGCCTCGGACCGCGCCTTGTTCATCGCTGTGATCAGCACGGCGGCGACATGCTTGCAATTCATGGCGACCGGGCACGTACAGAGTCCGTACCGGTACACGGTGCGGCCGGCAGTGGACGTGACGAACGCGGTGGCTGCGTACGGTTTCGTCGCGGTGCCCATCACCTCGCCCCACAGCACCTTGGCCGCCGGATCCCAGGCCACCACGGACACCGCGCCGGCCTGCGCATACTGCGCGCCGCGGGTGAAGGTGGTGGTGCCGAGGACCGCCCTGATCGACGCCACGTCGACGTCACGGAACTCCGGTGGCAGCATGCCGACAGGGTAGTCAGTCGGTGCGACACGGTCGCGGCGTCCCCGCCGACGGCCGGGGTGCGCAGACCGTCACCCCAGGGTTACTGGTCGCGCCCGCCGTGGGGTCGGAGACTTCGGTGCGTCGGGGGAAGTGCACAGCGATCGGAGAGAACATCATGGCCGAGATGGTCGAAGCACGGCACGCCCACCGCCCGGGCGGCGTCGCCAGAGGACTGATCACCGCGTACGGGCTGGTCGTCTACGCGATGTTCCTCGTCGTGTTCCTGTATGCGATCGGATGGGTCGAGGGCCTCGTCGTGCCCTATACGATCAACGACGGCCCCGCCGCCCCCGTCGCGGTGGCCGTGGTCATCGACGTGGTGCTGCTGACGGTGTTCGCGATGCAGCATTCGGTGATGGCCCGACCGTGGTTCAAGGAGCGGTGGACCAGGATCGTCCCGCAGCCGATGGAGCGCTCGACATACGTACTGTTCGCCACGGCCGCGCTGGCTCTGCTGATGTGGCAGTGGCGTCCGCTACCCGAGCAGATCTGGGACGTGGAGACGAGCTGGGTCCGCGTCGTAATCTACGCCGTATCGCTCGGCGGGTGGGCGCTCGTCTTCGCGGCGACGTTCGCCATCGACCACTTCGACCTGTTCGGACTGCGCCAGGTGCTGCGGAACCAGAGCGGGAAGTCGGATCCGCCCAGCATCTTCCGGACACCGATGCTCTACCGGATGGTCCGGCACCCGCTCTATGCGGGGTTCGTGATCGCGTTCTGGGTGGCGCCGACGATGACGTGGGGGCGCCTGCTGTTCGCCGTGGGCACCACCGGCTTCATCCTGGTCGCAGTGCGGTTCGAGGAGCACGACCTGATCGACACGTTCGGCGACGACTACCGCACCTACCGCACGCGGGTGCCGATGCTCGTCCCGAGGTGCGGCGCGCGGCGGGGGTAGTCGTCACAGGCCGCCGGCGACGGCGATGGTCGTGGCGGTGACGTAGGACGCCTGGTGGGACAGCGCCCACAGCACCGCCTCGGCGATCTCCTCGGGTGTCGCGACCCGGCCGAGGGGGATCCGTCCGGCGACCCGTTCGGGTCGCCCCGGGTCGCCCGCGGCCGCGTGGATGTCGGTGTCGGTGGTGCCGGGAGCGACGCCGACGACCCGGATGTTCGCGCTCGCCAGTTCCCGCCCGAGTCCCGTCGTGAGACTGTCGACGGCCGCCTTCGAGGCCGCGTATCCGACGTATTCGCCCGGTGCCCCGGTTCCCGCCGCGACCGAACTGAGGTTGACGATCACGCCGGGGCGCCCCTCCCGGACCCAGTGCTCGGCCGCCGCGCGGGCGTAGTTGATCGTCCCGAAGACGTTGACGTCGAACACCTCCCGCAGCGACGCGTCCGCGGTGGAGAGGAAGGGGCCGACTGGCCCGGTGGTCCCCGCGTTGTTGACCACCGCGGTCAGTTGTCCGCGTTCGTCGGCTGCGCCCACTACCGCCGCGGCGAGTGCGGCGTCGCGCACATCGGCGCGCACGGCGGTGGCGCGGATCCCGCAGTGGTGCACGAGGTGGTCGGCGGCCTCGTCGTCGTTCTGATAGGTGAACGTCACCTGATAACCGCGATGGACGGCCAGACGCACGACGGCGGCGCCGATGCCGCGCGATCCACCGGTGACGAGGATGTGTTCGCTCACCATACGAGCGTATCCGGGTGGGCGCCGTCAGCGCGTGGGCCTGCCGAACGTGATGCTCGGCGCCGTCACCGTGATCGACGCGATACGGACTGCGAGACCGGGGGCGGGCGGCGGTTCGGCGTCGATGACGGTGGGGTGATAGTCGACCTGCTCGGGCGCCGGACGGGTCGACCCGAAGACACTCCGGACCACCCCGATCGGCGTGCGGGCGATCGCGTCGGCCGACTGCTGGATCTGCTCGAGCGTCCGGAACATCGTGTCGAAGTTCTCGGACTGCCGGCCCGTGCTCACCGCCTCGACCACCGGCCGCATCGTCCGCAGCAGGAACACGACCTCTTCGAGCAGTTCCTCGGTGAGCCGGAGGATGTGGAACGACGTCTTCGCCACCTCGATCGGCACGGTGACGGTGCACACGGCGACGCGGACCGGACCCTCCGCGGCCTCGGCCGCCCTCCGGTACGCGTCCTCGATCACCGGGGCGACCCACGAGGGCACGAAGCGGGAAACGAATGTCACGGGTCGACCCCCTCGCGGCACGGCGACTTGTTTTGCCGGGGAGGCTACCGCCCCGGCGCGCGCCACGCAGGACGAGCGCTCACCCGGGCAGCAGGGCCCGGACGGCGTCGATGGTGTCGGCGTCGGCGGCCGCCTTGTCGGGGCGGTACCGCAGGACGCGGGCGAACCGCAGGGCGAGCCCGCCGGGGTAGCGGGAACTGATCTGGACGCCGTCGAGTTCGATCTCCACGACGAGGTCGGGGTTCAGGTACACCGTGTGGTCGTCGCGGCGGCGTTCGTGGCGGGGGAATTCGTCCGTCTGCCACTGCAGCAGCGCGTCGGTGAGGCCCTTGAACGTCTTGCCCACCATGATCGGTTCACCGCCGTCCGGGTCGCGCGCCCCGAGGTGCAGGTTGGACAGGTACCCGGTGCGCCGCCCATATCCCCACTCCGCGCCGAGCACCACCAGGTCGAGGGTGTGCTCCGGTTTCACCTTCTGCCAGGCGCGGCCGCGCCGTCCCGCCGCGTACGGGGCGGTGAGCGACTTGACCATGACGCCCTCGTGTCCGGCGGCGAGTGCGTCGTCGAAATGGGTTTCGGCCCCGTCGCTGTCGGGGCGGATGAGGCCGGGGATGCGGTGTTGCGGCGCAACCCGTTCCAGCGCGTCCATCCGTTGCTCGAGGGGTGCGTCCAGCAGGTCGACGCCGTCGAGATGCAGGCAGTCGAAGAAGTACGGGTGCAGCAGCAGGTCGCGGGAGGACTCGGCGCCGAACCGGCTCATCGTCTCCTGGAACGGGCGGGGCCTGCCGCTGTCGGTGAGCGCCAGCGTCTCCCCGTCGAACACCGCCGACGTACAGGGCAGGCCTGCGACGAGTTCGACCAGTTCCGGCACGCTGCCGGTGATCTCACGCAGTGTGCGGGTGAAGATCCGCACCTCGTCGCCGTTGCGGTGCACCTGGATCCGCGCGCCGTCGAGTTTGTACTCGACGCTGACGTCGCCGCCGAGTTCGGTCCACGCGTCGGCGAGCGATTCGGCGGGGGAGGCCAGCATCGGCCGCACCGGACGGCCCACCTCCAGCCGGAACGCGGTGAGCGCGTCGACCCCGCCGCCGAACGCCGCGACCGCGGTCGCGGGCAGCCGTCCCGACAGCATGAACGCCCGGCGCACCGGTTCGACGGGCAGATCGGCGGCCGCCGCGATCGCGTCCGTCATCACCCCCTCGAGTGCACCCTGGCGGAGGTCGCCGGTGACCAGCCGGATCAGGAAATCCCGCTCGTCGGTGGTGGTGCGGGAGAACAGGTCCGCGAGCAGTTCACGCCGGCGTGCCGCCGACCCGGAGCCGGTGGCCGCGGCGACGGCGGAGATGGTCCCGTCGACCTCGGACACCGTGACGGACCCGGCGTCGACGGGCGTCGCCGGAATGTCCGCGACTGTCCGCCAGCCGATTCCGATCCGGCCCTGCCGCAGTTCCCCGGACAGCCACGCGACCACCGGTTCCACCTCGGACGGCTCCAGCCGGGTGAGGACCTCGCGGAGCGCCCCGACCTTCACCTTCCGCGATCGGGTGGCACCCACGTCTCGGGACGTCGCGACGATCTGCGAGAACAGCACACCCCGACGGTAGCGGGACGGTGTGACAAGCGGTCAGAATCCGGCTGATCCGAACGCTGGGCCGACCGACCCGCCGTTCCTAGGCTGGGCGAATGAGTACTGCGCGACGCCGCCCACTGAAGACGGTGACGGGAGTCAGCGGCGCCGTCAGCACCTATGCGGCGGCGATCGACCCGCAGCAATCCACCGTCGCCTCCTCGATCGAGATCGCGAAGATCGCGGAGGCGAACAAGTTCGACGCGCTGTTCGCCGCCGACCTGCTGAGCTTCGGGGCGCAGGGCGCGATCGGCGCGCAGGAACCGCTGATCTTCCTGTCGGCGCTCAGCGCCGTGACCTCGCACGTCGGGCTGATCGCGACGGTGACCACCACGTTCCATCACCCGTACAACCTCGCGCGGCTGTTCGGCACCCTCGACCACGTGAGCAACGGTCGCGCGGCCTGGAACGCGGTGACGTCGTCGCTGGGGGAGGAGAACTACAGCGACCGCGACCTCCCCAGCCCCGAGGAGCGGTACGCCCGGGCAACGGAATCCCTCGAAGTCATCAACGCCCTGTTCGACAGCTGGGAACCCGGGGCGCTCACGTCCGACGGTGCCGGAGGTACCCGGCTCGACGCCGACCGGGTGCGGCCGATCGACCACACGGGCACCTATTTCACGGTGAAGGGTCCGCTCAACATCCCGCCGCTGCCGCAGCGCCGGCCCGTGCAGTTCCAGGCCGGCCAATCCGCGGCCGGCGTGGAACTCGGCGCCCGCTTCGCCGAGGTCGTGTTCACGTCGCTGCCCACCCTCGAGGACGCCGTCACCTACACCAAGAGCATCCGGGCGCGGGCCGCCCAACTCGGCCGCGCCGACGGGCTGCCGCTGATCATGAGTTCTTTCCACGCCACCTACGGCGCGTCCGAGGACGAGGTGCGGCGGCTGGTCCGCGAGCAGGAGGAGGCCACCGACCTGGACGCAGGCCGGATCCGGCTCGAGGACATGTTCGGTGGCGGCATCGACCTGTCCGGGCTGCCGCTCGACAAGCCGGTCCCGGCCGACGTGCTGCCCGACGTCGGATCGGTGAACCGCCGCCGGGGCCGGGTCGAGATCTTCAGTCGGCTCGCAGCGTCCGGTCGCACGCTGCGCGAGCTGATCATCGCGTCCAAGGACACCGGCCACTGGGCGGTCGCCGGCACCCCCGAGCAACTCGCCGACGCCGTCCAGGAACGCTACGACGCCGGTGTTCTCGACGTCATCTCCCTCGGCGGGCTCGCCGAGGAACGCACCCGGGACTTCGTCGTCAACGGGTTGCTGCCCGAACTGCGGCGCCGCGGAATCGTCGGCGACGACTACGTGGGCGGCACGTTCCGGGACAACCTGGAACTGCCGCCGCTGCCGGCCCGCTAGTTCTCCACCGGTGTGCCGTCGACGACGATCCGCACACGGTCCGGGTAGAACGAGACGTGGTCGTCGATGCCCGACGCCTCCGCGGTGGTGAACGGGTAGAGCCAGGCGGCGTCCTCCACAGGATCCGTGCCGTCGGTGCCGGTGAACGACAGATACGACGCCGTCCCCTTGTACGGGCAGGACGTCCTGGTGTCGGAGGCGGTGAAGAACTCGGACCGCACGTCGATGCGAGGAATGTAGTAACGCACCGGCAGTGACGTCTCGAACAGCAGACGCGGACGGACCGTGTCGGCCACCAGGGTGTCGCCGACGAAGACCTCCACGTGCCGCGACGACGGCAGCACATCCACGCGGACGTACGGGTCGCGGGCGTGGACGAACACCTGCTGATCCTCCTCGTACCAGGCGTCCATCCGGTGCCAGTAGAACGCGACGTACGCGCTGAGGTCGAGGGAATCCGCGAGTTTCTCGTCGTAACCCCACACCGACTGCTCGGCACGACGGTCGCCGACGACGAGATCCCAGTACCGCGCCTTGCCCTTCCACGGGCAGGTCGTGGACGCGTCGACGGGCTCGAGAACGTCGAAGTTCACGTCGTCGCGGGGAATGTAATAGACGGGCAGGTGTCCCTTCTCGAACAGGTACACCGAACGGGTGGTATCGGCGACCGCCTGGCCGCCGAAGAACACCCGGATGCGCTTGTGATTGGGTTCGATCGAGATGCGGCCGTTCTCCGCGACCTGCTGAGCAGCGGCGGCATGTGTGAGGGCTGTGGACATCACTCCATGGTGGCACCTTCGCCGCCCCGTGCGCCTTTTTGGTAGTCAGGGCAACCAGAACGGCGCACGGGCGCGAAGCGCACTGAACCCGGCGGTCACGACCCACACCGTGAACGGGTAGAGGGCCAGGCGTTCGGTGATGCCGAACGGTGTGCCGGGAAGCAGGATCGCCGCCGTTCCGAGAATCCCGACGACTCCGCAGAGACCGGTCCACAGTGCGAAGACGCGCCACCGTTCGTACAGCCCGACCGCGACGACGAGCATGGCGGCGTTGCGCGCGACGAATGTCGGGGTCGCGACGATCTGATGGAGGTGGGCGTCCACGTCGATCGGAACGAGACCCGTCAGCGCGGCGCTGACGGCGGCCACACCGAACAGGGCCAGCGCGACGCGTCGGAGGAGGCCCGGCGGGAGGAAGTCGCGCAGGCACACCGCGCCCACGAGGATGAGCACCCCGGTCAGCACGAAGGCGCTGTTGATCACCGCGTGCAGCGGCGAGCAGAGCCTGGTGGCTGCAGACCCGTCGCAGCCCGTGACACCCAGATTGCTGATCGAATTCGTCCGCACCCGGTACGGCCGCGGCCAGGCTCGCGCGGTCACGATCTCCGCGACGAAATACAGGGCGATCAGCACCCACGCGGCGCCTCCCACCCGCACGGCCAACGGTCGCCGGGCGGGCGCGGATGTTCGCACGACGCTCACCCCTCCGTACCGTACCGGCTCACGGAGTGGATTGTTGACAATCTTCGGGGGCGGCTCGACGATGTAGCCATGGCCCCGCTGACGACGATTCCGGTTGCTGACTCCGAGGGCAGGGCTGCGCGTGGCTGAGCTGACGAGCCCCGCCGCCGACCTGCATGCCGAGCTCGCCGAGCTGGGCATCGACCTCGACACCGGAACGCGCCGGCGCGCCGAATACTCGTTCGACGCCTCCAATTACCGGGTGCCGCCGCTGGCCGTGGCGTTTCCGCACACCCCCGCCGACGTGGTGGCGATCGTCCGAGCCTGCACCGACCGCGGCATCCCCGTCACCAGTCGCGGCGGCGGCACCTCGCTCGCCGGCAACGCGATCGGCAGGGGAGTGGTGCTCGACTTCTCCCGGCACATGAACCGGGTGCAGGCCGTCGACGCGTCCGCCCGCACCGCCGTCGTCGAACCCGGCATCGTGCTGACGGACCTGCAGAAGGACGTGCAACTGGCGACGGACGGCGCCTTCACCTTCGCGCCCGACCCGTCCAGCAAGTCCCGCGCGACCGTCGGCGGCGCCATCGGCAACGACGCCTGCGGCAACCACTCCGTGCGCTACGGCCGCACGTCCGATCACGTCGTCGCGCTCGACGTGGTGACCGCGAGCGGGCACCGGCTGACCGCCACCCGCGACGGGCTGCGGGCCACAGATCCGGACGACATGTCCGCGGTGGGCGTGGCCGCGCGGATCACCGCCGGACTCGACGAGCTGACGCAGGAGCATCTCGGCGACTTCCGCCTCGAGCTCGGCCGCATTCCGCGCCAGGTGTCGGGATTTCACCTGGCGAACCTGTTGCCCGAGAACGGCTTCGACGTGGCCCGTGCCCTGGTGGGCAGCGAGGGGACGTGCGCGGTGATCGTGGCCGCGACCGTCGCGCTGGTGCCGGTGCCGCCCGCGGCGATGCTGCTGTGCCTCGGATATCACGACCTGGTGGACGCGGCCCGTGACAACGCGATCATCCTCGACTATTCACCCGCTGCCATCGAGGGCATCGACTCGGCGATCGTCGACACCATGCGGCACCTCCGCGGCGCCGACTCCGTCGTCGGGCTGCCCGACGGTCAGGCGTGGCTGTACGTCGACCTGGACGGCGACGACCTCGCGGAGGTCGAACTCCGCGGGGCCGAACTGGTCTCGAAGCTGCGCGCGGCCGGACGCCTCGTCGACTCGCGGGTGGTGGGCGACCCGGCCGAACGCGCGTCGCTGTGGCGGGTCCGCGAGGACGGCGCCGGACTGTCCGCCCGGCTCGTCGAGGGCGGCGAATCCTGGACGGGCTGGGAGGATTCCGCCGTCGCACCCGACCAGCTGGCCGACTACCTCGTCGACATCAAGGCGCTGCTCGCCGAATTCGACCTCACCGGCGTGATGTACGGGCACTTCGGCGCCGGCTGCATGCACATCCGCATCAACTTCGACCAGCGCACCGACGAGGGCCGGGACGTGATGTCGCGGTTCATCCACCGCGCCGCCGAACTCTGCGTACGGTTCGGCGGATCGATGTCCGGTGAACACGGCGACGGCCGCGCCCGGTCGGCGCTACTGCCGATGATGTACACCCCCACCATGATGGCGGCGTTCGCCACGTTCAAACGGCTGTGGGATCCGGCGGCCGTACTGAACCCCGGCAGCATCGTCGAGCCCGAACCGCTGCTCGGCAGCCTCGCCCTCGACGGCGTGAATCCGCGGGCGTGGCAGACCAGTTTCGACCTCACCCCCACCAGCGACGTCCCCGTCGCACCGTTCGTCCACGCCGTCCAGGGATGCATCGGGGTGGGCCGCTGCCGCG
The DNA here is from genome assembly GCF_002165735.1 of Rhodococcus sp. NCIMB 12038. Taxonomy (NCBI): domain Bacteria; kingdom Bacillati; phylum Actinomycetota; class Actinomycetes; order Mycobacteriales; family Nocardiaceae; genus Rhodococcus; species Rhodococcus sp. NCIMB 12038. Next base: position 32,718 of record NZ_NHML01000010.1, on the reverse strand, counting down.
CCTCGACCGGCGGCGTGATGTGCCCCAGCTACCGCGCCACCGGCGACGAGAAGGACTCCACCCGCGGCCGGGCCCGCGCCCTGCAGGAGATGGTGCGCAACTCGCCGACCGTCGCCGACGGCTGGCGGTCCGAGGACGTCAAGGAATCCCTCGACCTGTGCCTGTCCTGCAAGGCCTGCTCCACCGACTGCCCCGTCGGCGTCGACATGGCCACGTACAAGTCCGAGTTCCTCGACCACCACTACCGCGGCCGGGTGCGGCCGCTGTCGCACTACTCCCTCGGCTGGCTGCCGGTGTGGCTGAAGGTCGCGGAACGCTCGGCGCCCGTGGTGAATCGGCTGACCGCCGGCCGGCTCGCGAAGGTCGCGGCCAGGCTGGGTGGTCTCACCCCGCACCGGTCGATGCCGGAGTTCGCGTCCCGCAAGCAGATCCGCCGCGAGGTCGGGGAAACGTCGCGGGACGGCACCGCCGACGTCGTGGTGCTCGCCGACACGTTCACGCGCGGGTTCCGCCCCGAGGTGGTCGGGGCGGCGTCGCGGGTGCTGGCCGACGCCGGCCTGAGCTCGCAGTGCCGCAGCGACGTGTGCTGCGGGCTCACCTGGATCTCCACCGGACAGCTGAAGCAGGCCACCAAGACCCTTGCAAAGGCCGCCGAACTCCTCGACGACGGCACCGACCGGCCCATCGTCGTCCTCGAACCGAGTTGCGCCGCCGCATTCCGCAAGGACCTGCCCGAACTCGTCCACACCGACGCCGCACGACGCGTCGCCGCCCGCATCCGCAGCTTCGCCGCTGCGGTGCTCGAACGCACCGAGGCAGGGTGGAGCCCGAGCGTGCCCGTGCCCGAAGACGTCACCGTGCAGACCCACTGCCACGAATACGCGGTGTTCGGCGCGGCGGCCCAGCGGAAGGCACTCCAGGCCGTCGGGGTGCCGCGTGTGCGGGAAGCCACCGGATGTTGCGGCGTCGCAGGGAACTTCGGATTCGAGGCCGACCACTACGACCTCAGCATGCAGGTCGCCGAGCAGGCGCTCGCCCCCGCCCTGCGTGAGAGTCCCGAAGATGCAGTCATACTGACGGACGGATTCAGCTGCCACATGCAGGTGCGGCAACTCGACCCGAACCGATCGTCGAAACACCTCGCCCAACTGCTCGACCCCGCACCACCATCGAAACCCGATCACCAGAGCGGAGACTGAAATGTCGCAGTTGTCGATGACCAGTGACGAACGTCAGAAGTTCCTCGCCGACGTGCACGTGGGGGTGATCGCCGTCGACCGCGACGGACGCGCCCCCCTCGCCGTGCCCATCTGGTACGGCTACGAACCCGGCGGCCAACCGTTCGTCTGGACCGGGCGCGGCTCGCTGAAGGAGCGGCTGATCCGCGCCGCCGGCCGCTTCAGCCTCGTCGCCCAGCACGAGAAGCCGCCGTACCGGTACGTCAGCGTCGAAGGTCCGGCGGAGTTCGACGAATCACCCACCGCCGACGACATCCGCGGACTCGCCGCCCGCTACCTCCCCGCCGATGAGGTCGACCCGTTCGTCGAGCAGGCGTACGACGACAACGCGATCATCATCCGCATGCGGCCGGAGCACTGGCTGAGCGTCGACTACGGCAAAGGTGCGTAGCACTCGTGCGCCTTTTTGGTAGCTGGGACAACCAGAAAGGCGCACGGGTGGCGGAGCCGCCTACGTTCGGTTCACGCTGATTCTGACGATGGCGGGGCGGCCCGAAGTGCGGAAGCGTTGAAGGGCAGTTGTTCCGCCTCGACAGGAGCGCCCTTCATGACCGAACTTCTCGACCTGAGCACCGACGTCCTCGTCATCGGCGGCGGCCCCGCCGGCACGTGGGCCGCCCTCCGCGCACGCCAAGCCGGGGCGGACGTCGTCCTCGTCGACAAGGGGTACTGCGGAACCAGCGGCGCCACCGCGCCTTCGGGCACCGGCGTCTGGTACGTCGACCCCGACCCGTCCGCGAGGGCGAAGGCCAAGGCCAGCCGCGAAGCACTCGGCGGCCACCTCGCCGACCACCACTGGATGGACCGTGTCCTCGACCAGACGTACGCGAACATGAACCTGCTCGCCGAGGAGGGCCGGTACCCGTTCCCGGTCGACCCCGACACCGGCAGGCAGATCCGCACCGGACTTCAAGGGCCCGAATACATGCGACGCATGCGCGCGTGGGTCAAGAAGGCGGGCGTCCGGATTCTCGACCACTCACCCGCCCTCGAACTGCTCGTCGACACCGACGGCCGGGTGCGCGGCGCGGCGGGCTACCAGCGCCACGACGACCGTGACTACCGGATCAGCGCGGGCGCCGTCGTGATCGCGAGCGGCGGTTGCGCGTTCCTGTCCCGGGCGCTCGGCACGAACGTCGACACCGGCGACGGCGCGCTGATGGCGGCCGAGGTGGGGGTCACGTTCTCCGGCATGGAATTCTCCAATGCCTACGCGATCGTCCCCGCCAACTCCACCATCACCAAGACCGCCTACTACGGCTACGCCACGTTCTTCCACGCCGACGGCAGCGTCCTCGAGGGCGCCGGCTCCACCAAGGGGCGGTCGGTGATCGCGAAAACGCTGTTGTCCGAACCGGTGTTCGCCCAGCTCGACCGCGCCGACGACGAGGTGCAGTGCCAGATGCGGCTCGGGCAGCCGAACTTCTTCCTGCAGTTCGACCGTCGCGGGATCAACCCGTTCACCGACCGCTTCGAGGTCAGCATGCTCGCCGAGGGCACGGTCCGCGGAACCGGTGGCATCGAGGTGGTCGACGACACCTGCGCCACCTCGGTGCCCGGACTGTTCGCCGCCGGGGACGCCGCCACCCGGGAACGGATCTGCGGCGGCTTCACCGGCGGCGGCAGCCACAACTCGGCGTGGGCGATGTCGTCCGGCAGCTGGGCCGGGACCGGGGCCGCTCGGTTTGCGCGAACCGAACGTCGGGTCGCGGCGGGCGAACTGCGTCCCGCAGGCCGGGCCGGGCTGCGGCCGACGGGGCAGCCGGGGCTGGAGGCGTCCGCCGTCGTCGCGGCCGCGCAAGCCGAACTCATCCCGTACGAGAAGAACTACCTGCGGGACGGGACGCGGGTGCAGGGTGCGCTCGGCGAACTGGAGTCGCTGTGGACGGCACTGTCCGCCGGCCTCGGCGGCGACTCCGGCGACGAGCGGGTCCGCGCCCGGCAGGCCGCCGCGATCACCGCGGTGGGCCGGTGGATGTACCACTCGACGCTCGCGCGGACCGAGACCCGCGGAATGAGCAAGCGCGCCGACTATCCCGACCTCGACCCCACCCAGCACCATCACATCCTCACCGGTGGCCTCGACGACGTCTGGACGTCGACCGCCGCGGTGCACGACGGGCTGTTGCGGGTGGCCTCGTGATCGAGGTGCTGCTGGCCGACGCCTGCATCGGCTGCGACAAATGCGTCGACGCGTGCCCCACCAACGTGTTCGACCGCGCCGACACCGGGATCCCCGTGATCGCGCGCCAATCGGACTGCCAGACGTGCTTCATGTGCGAGGCGTACTGCCCGGTCGACGCGCTGTACGTCGACCCGCAGTCCACCCCGCTCGTCGACGGGCAGCGGATCCCGGAGGACCACATCGGCCGGTACCGCGAGAAACTCGGCTGGGGGAAGGGGCGCGCCGCCGGCTCGCTCACCGCGGTCGGGCCGTCCCTGCCGCACGGTGCGCCGCCGCCCAGGCTCCACCCGTGAGTGCGTAACGAGTCCACGGACTCCTTCCGCACTCACGGGCGGCGGAGCCGCTAGATTGGAGGTACGGAACAGTCGCTTCCGGGTGCAGGGGTGCGCGTGCAGAATTCGAAATCGACACCGACGACCGTGCCCGGGCTGCGGGTCTACCGGCCCGAATCGCCCGCGGCGCGGATGGCGCTCGTCGGCGCCACCGTCGTGGTCGGGCTCGTGCTCATGTGGATGGCCGGACGGTCGGGTCCCGTCCGCACGTCGATGGTGGCGGCCGGGATCGCCGTCCTGCTCATCGCCCGGGGATTGCACCTGCGACGGCCCGTCACCCTGACGCATGCGGCCGCGGCGGTGCTGATCGTGGCGGCCTCGGATGCGGCGTATTCGAGCGCACATTCGACCCCGGGGTTCCTGCTCCTCGTAGCCACCGGACCCGTCCTGATGCTGCCGGCGCGCAGTGTGCCGCAGCCCGAGGACCGGGCCCGAGTCTTCGCACTGATCCAGCAGACCACGAACGACCCGTTGTCGCCGTTCGCCCTCAATTCGGCGAAGTCGTACTTCTTCAACGCGTCCGGCACCGCGGCGATCGCCTACCGGGCCCGGTCCGGGATAGCCGTCGTCTCCGGCGATCCCATCGGCAACCCACTGGAGTTCGGCGCGCTCCTCGACGAATTCGACGAGTTCGCGGCCGAACGGGGTTGGCGCGTCGCGGTGCTCGGGGCGGGGGAGCGGGTCACGCGGCTGTGGGAGATCGGCGGTGACACCCGAAAGCCGTTGACGGCGGTCCCGATCGGCCGCGACGTGGTCATCGACGTCGGATCCTTCACCCTGCACGGCCGGAAGTTCCGCAACCTCCGGCAGGCGGTGCAGCGCACCCGGAACGCCGGGCTCACCACCGAGATCGTCCCCGAAGCCGCGCTCGACGAACCGACGCGCCGGGAACTCACCGACATCGTCGACGACGCCCGCGCCGGACATCAGCGCCGCGGATTCTCGATGATCCTCGACCACCTGCTGGACGGCGCGCTCCCCGGTGTTGTCCTCGTGGTCGCCCGCGATTCGGCCGGTCGCGCCGTCGCCTTCCAGCGGTACGGCACCGCAGATTCCGCCCGCGAACTGAGCCTCGACGTGCCGTGGCGCGGTGACGGCGCACCGAACGGCACCGACGAACGCATGACCGTCGACATCATCCGGTACGCCGAGCGGACCGGCGCACGCTCCGTCTCGCTGTCGTTCGCCGCGTTCCCCGAACTCCTCGATCCCCACGCACCCGGTGCGGGTGCCCGACTCTTCCGCCGACTCCTGCACCTGGGCGACGCGTTGATCGCGCTGGAGTCGCTGTACCGCTACCTCGGCAAGTTCCATGCGACGGGGAACCGGCGCTACGTGCTCCTGCGCTTCCGCTACCTGCTGCCCGTGGCGTTCGCGTGCCTGACGTTCGAGTTCGTGCCGCACCGGGAACGGGGCTGACGCGAGGGTTCAGAAGTCGTAGTTCTTCTCGTTCGTCGCCGTGAGCGCGTCGACGACGGCCGCGAGATCGGTCTTGGAGACGTCCGCGGTGTCCTCCTTCGGCGTCGATCGTGTCGCCTTGTCCGGTCGGGTCTGGCTCTTGGCGGGCCGTTCGTCCGTCATCTGTGCACCTTCGCGATAGGCAGAGCCGGGCAGGTTACCCACGAGTACACCGTCAGGCGCGCGTCTCCGCAACCCGGCGGGGTCCTGATGTGACGCGGTCCACGCAGAGCCAGCTATCGACTAGCTATTCAGCCGGGTGGAATTGCGGCGACAGGTGCTCGTGGACGGCGATCCACCCCGAGCCTTCGCGGTGCCGGAACATGATCGTCTCGCGTTCGTCGAGTTCGACCGTTCCGGACGAGTCCCGCACGGTGGTGCCCACCCGGTGCGTCAGCACCGCGACCTCCGGGGCCGGGAACGTGACGTTCTGCTCGCTGGAACGGCACGCCAGGACGCGGAACCCGTCCGACTCCCACTCGGTCCACAGGTCGCGGTAGGCGTCGCGACTCGGCAGCGGCACCGGGTGCGTGTAGAAGACGAACGTCGCGTCCGGGCTGAACGACGAGAAGTAGGCGGTCGTGTCGTGTTCGCCGAACGCCCGGATCAGTGCGTCGATCGTGTGCTGGAGGTCGGCGGTGTTCGTGTCAGCCATGAGCGTGGGTCTCCTCGAGCGCCAGTGCGGCTTCGCTGTCTTCGATGAACCGTTCCTCGGTGCCGAGGTCGAGCGAGCGGGACAGGGCCCAGTACGCGATCCCGGACACCGCGAGTCCGACCGCGAACGCGACGTCGACGTCACCGAGGGCCGCGGCGATCGGCCCGACGTAGAACGGCAGCACCATGAACGGAACGGAGGCGACGATGCCGGCGAAGAAGGCGGTCATACCCCGCCACGACCACATGCCGTACAACCCGTCGGGCGTGAACAGGTCGGTGATGGCGTAGTGCCCGCGGCGCACGAAGAAGAAGTCGGTCAGATTGACGGCGGTCCAGGGCACGAGGAGATACAGCATGATGAGCAGCGTCGTGTTCAGGACGGTCGTCGAATCGGTGAACAGCAGGCTCAGTACCAGCCAGATCGCCGCCAGCGCGAGCACGGTCACTACCCGGATCCGGCGGGAGGGGGTGACCTTCCGGAAGGAGTCGATGCCGGTGATCACGGTCAGCATGCCGCTGTACGCGTTCAGGCCCATGGTGGCCACCAGCACGAGCGTCGCGACGAGTGCGAGCACACTGCCGAGGAGCGGGACCACCGAGTTGCCCGCGTCGTGGATCCCGGCAAGTGCATCCGTGGCCCCCAGTCGGGTGGCCATCCACGCGCCCACCGGGATCAACCAGACCGGCGACGCGGACGCGCCGAGGAACACGGCCGACACGATCGCCGACGTCCGGGTGTTGCGCGGCAGGTACCGCGAGTAGTCCGACACGTACGGCGCGTAGGTGATGTTGTACGAGGCCGCGACGCTGAACTGCGCGATGAACGCCAGCAGGGTGAACCCGCCCGTCGCGGCGCCCGCGTCGCCGCCGGCGTGCCCGAACACGACGCCCCATGTGAGTACGGCCCACAGCGGCAACGACAGCCAGAACAGCACACGGAACGACAGGTGCAGCAGATCGTGGCCGAAGATCGCGAGCAGGGTCGCGACCGCGGTGATGACGACGGCGACGACGGCCGCGTTCCACCCGAAGATGCTGTGCAGTCCGGTCTTGATGATGACGACGTCGACGACGTTGAAGCCGACGTAGGTGAACAACGTCCCGATCAGGGCGAGGACCACACCGCGATACCCGAACTGCGCGCGCGACTGCACCATCTGGGGGAGTCCGAGGACCGGCCCCTGTGACGCGTGGAACGCCATGAACAACGTGCCGAAGAAGATGCCGAGAATGCCCGCGACGACCGTCCAGCCCAGCGACAGGCCGAGGGCCGGGCCGACGAAGCCGATGGCCACCGTGAAGGGCTGGAAGTTTCCGACGAACCAGAAGGGGCCCTGGTCGCGGACCTTTCCGTGGCGTTCGTCCTCGGGGACGTAGTCGATCGAGCGGGTCTCGATGGTGCCACCGAGGGTCGCGGCGGTGTCGCCGGAGTGATCTGTCACTGAAACTCCTAGAAGGTGCGTGGCTCTGATCACTACTCTGCGCACTGCACCCCGCCCCGCACCAGAGGCGAGATGTACAGTTCGTCTATTACGGTTGGGCAATACGTACAAGGGGTTGCCGGTGATCACCGTCCAGGACGTCCTGTCCGCCCCCACTTTGCGGCTCACGTCGATGAGCGGGACGGCGGGGGTGAACAACCCCATCACCGCGGCCCACGTCTCCGAGTTGACGAGGCCGCGGGACTGGTTGCAGGGCGGCGAGTTGCTGATGACCGTCGGCCTCATGCTCCCGACCACCGAGTCCGGGTGCCGGGACTACGTGCGGGACTGCGTCGCGGGTGGGGTCGCCGCACTGTGTCTCGGCCTGGGCCACGGGCTGCCCTATCAGGCGCCACCGGCGCCGCTCGTCGCGGCGGCGCGGGAATTCGGCGTCCCGCTGCTCATCGCTCCCGACTCGGTGCCGTTCATCGCCATCACCAAGTGGATCTTCTCCCGGATCGCCGAGGAGGAGAAGCGCGCGCTCGAGGACGCCATCGAACTCAGCTATCAGCTCACCGCGGTCGCGGCCGGACCGTCGCCGCTGAGCGGACTGCTCGGCACGTGGCGTTCCGTCAGCGGCTCACTCTGCGCGGTGCTCGACGCGTCCGGCGGGGTCGTCCAGCTCTCCGACGGCGTCGATGCGGCATTCCTGGAGGACGCCCGGTATCAGGTCGGTCGCTACACCACCCGCGCGAAGGGCTGGACCGCGTTCGGCGGCGCAGGCAGGAGGGAACTCGAACTGCACCCCGTGCGCATCGAGAACCCGCTCGCCTTCGTGGTGCTCGAACGGTCGGCCGACAGCGCGCTGCGTCACGCGTCGAATGTTCTCGTCTCGCTGCTGTCACTGGAACTCGAACGCCGGCACGTGGCAGGCGAACCGGAACGGCAGCGGCGGGCGGCGGCGCTGGCGCAACTGCTGCGGCCCGGCCTCCGGCGGGAGCGCGCACATCAGATCGCCGCCGGCATCGGGCTGTCCCGGGACCCGCTGCAGATCGCCGTGGTGCGCTCCACTCCCGAGGCGGTGGCCGACCTGACCGCCCGGATCGGTTCTGCCCTTCCGGATTCCGTCCTGAGGCAGCGCAATTCGGACATCGAGATCGCGCATCCCGAGTCCGCCGGGCTCGCGGAACGACTGTCCGGCGTCGCCGAGGGATGCGCGATCGGGATCGGCGCACTGGTTCCCGTCGACGCGCTGGCGGTGTCGGCCATGCAGGCGCGATCGCTCGTCGCCGTCAGTGCGCGACTCGGCCGGGCCGTCGACGCCAAGGAAGGGGAGACTGTCCAGTTGCTGCTGCGCCTCGGCTCGGCCGACGTGCTCAGCGGCTTCTCCACCGCCGTCCTCGCACCCCTCGATCAGCTCGAGCCGCGCGAACGCGTCGAACTCCAGAGAACCCTCGAGGAATGGCTGCGCGCCAACGGGGCATGGGACCCCGCGGCGGCCGCCCTCTCCGTGCACCGCAACACCGTCCGGAACCGGATCGACAAGATCGCGGCGCTGACCGGGCGGAACCTCGACCAGGCCGACGACCGCATGGAACTGTGGCTGGCGCTCAAAGCCAGGGCGGTGACCCCGTCGACCGACGAACCCGACTGACGGTCACGCCCGGACCAGGATCTTCACCGCCGTGTCGTTGTGCTCGATCAACGTGGTCAGCCCCTCGGAGACCAGGTTGTCGAGTTCGATCCGGCCCGTGATGAACGGGGCCAGGTCGATCACCCCGCTGCGGACCATCTCGATCACCGCCCCGTGGTCGCGGACGTAGGCGATGGTGCCGCGCAGGTCGATCTCCTTGAGGACGAGTTTCTGCATGTCGACCGTCGCGGGCTTGCCCCAGATCGACACGTTCACCACCACCGCCGCGGGGCGGACGGCGTCGAGGATGGTGTCGAGGACGGCGTTCACCCCCGCGCACTCGAACCCGAGATCGGCGCCGACGCCGCCGGTCAACTCGAGCACCCGGGCCTTCACGTCCTCCGACGACGGGTCGACGACGTGATCGGCGACCCCGCTGGACAGCGCCTTCTGCTTCCGGGCGTCGCTGAGTTCGGTGACGATCGTGGTGACACCCAGACCCTTCAGGACCGCGGCGACCAGGAGTCCGATCGGCCCGGCACCGCCGACCAGCGCGACGTCGCCGGCCTCGGCCCCGCTGCGGACGACCGCATGATGCGCGACGCTGAGCGGTTCGATGAGGGCCGCCTCGTCGAGCGGGATGTCGCCGATCTTGTGCACCCACCGGCGGTCGACCACCACCTTCTCGCTGAGTCCGCCTCCGCCACCGGCCAATCCGATGAACCCCATCTTCGTGCACAGGTGATAGTTGCCCGCCTTGCAGGACGCGCACTCGTTGCACACGAAGTACGGCTCCACCACCACGTTGTCGCCCACCGCGACATCGGTGACGCCCTCACCGACCTCCTCCACCGTCCCGGAGAACTCGTGGCCCATCGTCACCGGCGCATTCTCGTGCGACAGCGGATGCGGATGCCCCGGCGGGGAGATGAAGATCGGGCCCTCCAGGTACTCGTGCAGGTCGGTGCCGCAGATGCCGCACCACCCGACCCGGAGTTTCACGGTGCCCGGCCGCAATTCCGGTTCGGGGATGTCGTCGATCCGGATGTCGCGTCGTCCGTGGAACCGTGCTGCTCTCATGGATCCGCCCTCACCTCGTTGTGAACGTGCTGATGGGCCGAACGGTACGACGCCGCAACGCGGCCGGGAAGGGTTGCACTGCGTTGCAATCCGACGACGACTGTGTGACGTTCACCGGCGGATAGCTGGTTTGGCCGGATCTGCGGGTACCTTCGAGAGGAAAGACTGGTTCGATCTGGGGGAGTGAGGCATGGCACGCATACGCACGGCGGCTGAAGCTGAAATCAATGCCGCCGAGCAGATGCAGAAGCTCGGTTACGGCGACGCGACAGCGCTACTCGGCGGCACGGACGGCGGCATCGACGTCTACTCGTCGCGCGCGTACGCGCAGGTGAAGTGGCGTGGCGGCAGCGCAGGCAAATCGGATCTCGAGAACCTCTACGGCACCCGCGGAACCAGCCACGCCCGGAAACTCCTGTACTTCTCCGGCCCCGGATACACCGACGAGGCCGTCGACTACGCGGACGCCGTCGGCATCGCCCTGTTCCGGTGCGAACCCGACGGTGAAACCCCGCCGCTCGGTGCCCACGCCCCGAAACTGGTGACCGCCGCGCGTAACTCGACGGTTGCGGTGGCCCCGTCCCCGCCGCCCCCACCCGAGCCCGAGTCGCCGGCGCGCATCGTCGCCCGCAACGCATGGGCGATGGTCGCCGGCTTCTTCGGCGCGCACTGGCAGCTCCTCGGCGCCGTCCTCTGCACGATCGTCCTCATGATCGCCCCCTTCGGCGAAGGGAACGTCGGGCTCCGGGTCTTCGCGACCATCCTCGCCGTCGTCGGCGCACCGGTGTTCTGGCTCCTCTTCGTCCAGCACCGGGGCGCGTCGCGCAGATAGTTCGACTCCGCAAATGCGAGAACACCACCGTCGGTAAATACCGGCGGTGGTGTTCTCGTTGCGGATTCGGGAGGCGGGTCAGTTCGCGGTCGGCAGCGACTTCAGCGATGTGACGGTGGCGACGCAGGCCCGTGCGGCCTCGGCGCCCTTCTTGACGAAGTGCTCGCCGAAGTAGGTGAGGTGCTCGTCGTGCTCGTGGAAGTGGTGCGGGGTCAGCACAACCGAGAACACCGGCACATCGGTGTCGAGTTGCACCCGCATGAGGCCGTCGATCACCGCGGTCGCGACGAACTCGTGCCGGTAGATGCCGCCGTCCACGACGAGCGCGGCCGCGACGACGGCGTCGTAACGCCCCGTGAGGGCGAGGCGGCGTGCGTGCAGCGGGATCTCGAACGCGCCCGGCACCTCGAAGAAGTCCAGGTCGTCCTTCGAATAGCCCAGCGTGGTCACCTCGTCGGTGAAGCCGTCGCGTGCGCGGTCGACGATGTTGCGGTGCCACGTGGCCTGGATGAACGCGATTCGTCCCTGACTCTCACTCATGGTCTGAAACTACTGCACCGGTCCTAGCGGTGTGAACGGGGCAGTGCCGTCGACCGGCCCCACCCGGAGTCGTCGGTGAGGTGCTCGAGCAGCGGCTGAATCCGGTACGGCAGCGGACTCGTCAGCGCGATGGTCGTCGTCGAATGCGTGATGCCGGGCAGGTTCGCGATCTTCTCCAGCAACTTCTGCAGCTCCGCGTGCGTGGACGTGGCCACCCGCACCAGCAGGTCCTCCCGGCCGGTGGTCGCGTGGATCTCGATGACCTCCGGCAGGTCGACGAGCCGGTTGCCGACGGCGGTCAGCTTGCCCTGTTCGAGTTCCAGTCCGACGAACGCCTGGATGGGAATGCCGACCTCGGCGAGGTCGAGGTTGGGGCGGAAGCCGGTGAGTAGGCCGCTGGTCTCCATGCGCTTCATCCGGGACTGGACGGTGTTGCGGGCGACGCCCAGCGAGTTGGCGAGTTCGGCCACGCTCATGCGTGAGTCCTGGCCGAGCAGTCCGAGCAACTGCACGTCGAGCTTGTCGATGCTGAGCACTTTGGGTACCTCCGGGAAGTGACCACCGTCACCTGTTGCGTGAACTGATCAGTTGATCCGATTTGCGTTGACCAAATCATAGAGCAGATACAGGATCAAGCTCACGAAATGCTCAACGCGACGGATCGGGAATCGCAATGACTCAGTTAGACGACGCTCGCACCAGTGCAGCATCCTTTGATCTCGCCGACCGATACCGGGCCGACTCTGGTCCGGTGTTGATGACCGGTGTCCAGGCCATTGCCCGCCAGCTGGTGGAGCAGCACGAACGTGACCGCCGCGCGGGCCTGAACGTCGCAACGTTCGTCTCCGGCTACCAGGGCAGCCCCCTCGCCGGCCTCGACCGCACCATCGCCGCCATCCCCACGCTGAGCACCGACCACGACGTGAAGTTCGTGCCCGGCATGAACGAGGAACTCGCCGCGACGTCCGTCTGGGGCAGCCAGGTGGACCTCCCGCAGGGCGAGCGCACCCACGACGGCGTCGTCGGCGTCTGGTACGGCAAGGGTCCCGGCCTCGACCGCGCCAGCGACTCCATCCGGCACGCCGCGATGTACGGCGCCAACGCCCGCGGCGGCGTCCTCGTCCTCGTGGGCGACGACCCCAACGCCAAGTCCTCCACCATCCCCTGCGCCAGCGAACGGTCCATGGCCGCGATGGGCATGCCCGTGTTCTTCCCGCGCAACGCCGAAGAGGTCATCACGTTCGGCCTCTACGGGGTGGCGCTGTCGCGGATCTCCGGCTGCTGGTCGGGCATGAAGATCGTCGCCGACGTCGCCGACGGACTCTGGACCCTCGACCGCGACTTCGCCGGCCTCGACATCGTGCTCCCCGAGATCGAGTGGAACGGCAAGCCGTGGTCGTACCGGCAGCGCGTGCTCGCGTCCCCGCCCGACAGCGTCTACGCCGAGGCCGACCTCTACGGACCGCGCTGGGCGATGGTCGAGGCATTCAACGCCGCCAACGACATCGACGCGATCGAGGTCAACCCGCGCACCGCGTGGCTGGGCATCGCCGCTGTCGGCACCGCGTACGACTCGCTGCGCCAGGCCCTGCTCGACCTCGGGCTCGGCGACTCCCAGCTCGAGGACGCCGGCATCCGCATCCTCCGGGTCGGCATGCCCTACCCGCTGGGCGCCGACAAGGTTCGCGAACTCGCCGACGGCGTCGAGCAGGTCCTCGTCGTCGAGGAGAAGATGCCGTTCGTCGAGTCCCAGCTCAAGGAGATCCTCTACGGCGGCACCAGTGCACCCGCCGTGCTGGGCAAGAAGAACGCGCAGGGCAAGAACCTGATCCCCGTCGACGGTGAACTGACCGCCGCCCGGCTCACCGGACCGTTGCGACGCGTCCTGAAAGACCGGGTCGCGCTGACCCCGGCCCCGCCGCCGCGCCTCGAACTGACCGTCCTCCCGACGTCGCGCACCCCGTACTTCTGCTCCGGTTGCCCGCACAACCGCTCCACCGCGGTGCCCGAGGGATCGATCGCGGGCGGCGGCATCGGCTGCCACACCCTGGTCACGATGTCCGGCCGCACCGACAGCGCCGTCACGATGCTCACCCAGATGGGCGGCGAGGGCGCGCAGTGGATCGGGCAGGCCCCGTTCAGCGACGTCAAGCACATGTTCCAGAACGTCGGCGACGGCACCTACTTCCACTCCGGCCAGCTCGCCGTGCAGGCGTGCGTCGCGGCCGGCGTCAACATCACGTACAAGGTGCTCTACAACTCCGCGGTCGCGATGACCGGCGCCCAGGACGCCGAGGCCGGGCTGACCGTGCCGCAGCTGACCCACAAGCTGGCGTCCGAGGGCGTCAAGCAGATCATCGTCTGCGCCGAGGACCCCAAGCGGCACAAGGGCGCCCACTTCGCCGCCAACACGCTGCTGTGGGACCGCACCCGGCTCGACGAGGCCCAGCGCGTCCTGCGTGACATCGAAGGCGTCACCGTCCTCATCTTCGACCAGCAGTGCGCCGCCGAGGCCCGCCGCAAGCGCAAGCGCGGCAAGCTGCCCGCCCGCCGCACCCGCGTCGTCATCAACGAGGCCGTCTGCGAGGGCTGCGGCGACTGCGGCGTCAAGTCGAACTGCCTGTCCGTGCAGCCCGTCGACACCGAGTTCGGCCGCAAGACCAAGATCGACCAGACCAGCTGCAACACCGACTACTCCTGCCTCGAGGGCGACTGCCCGTCGTTCGTGACGGTCGAACTGCCCGAGGAGGGCGCGCCGAAGACGCTGCGCGAGATCCCGGTTCCGCCGGAGGTCGGCGACCCCGATCCCGCCGTGTGGACCGGAACCCACAACCTGTTCATGGCCGGTGTCGGTGGCACCGGCATCGTCACCGTCAACCAGGTGCTGGGCATGGCCGCGCTGCGCGCCGGGCTGCACGTCGAGGGACTCGACCAGACCGGCCTCAGCCAGAAGGCCGGACCCGTCACGTCGCACCTGCGGCTCAGCGACCAGAAGACGCGGTCGGGAAGCTCGGCACCGTCCAACCGGATCAGCCCCGCCACCGCCGACTGCGTCCTCGCGTTCGACCTGCTGACCGCCGCCGACGCCAAGTACGCCGGGTTCGGCAGCTCCGACCGCACCATCACCGTCGCGTCGACGAGCCAGACCCCGACCGGCGACATGGTCTACGACCCCGCCGTCCGCTACCCCGACGAGGACAAGCTGCTCGAGCGTCTCGACGTCTCGGCCCGCGAACTCACCGCGATCGACGGGCTCGCCGCCGCCACCGCGCTGTTCGGCAGCACCGCCGCCGCCAACTTCCTGCTGGTCGGCGCCGCCTACCAGGCCGGCGGGCTGCCCGTCCCCGCCCGGTTCATCGAGGAAGCCCTCGAGATCAACGGTGTCGCCGTCGAGTCCAACAAGGCCGCCTTCCACTGGGGACGCGTCGCCGTCGCCGACCGGGCCGCGTTCCTCGCCGCCACCAGTTCCGCCGCCGTGGCGCAGCGCAGCGACTCCGTCGTCCCGGCCCACCTGTTCGCCGGGTCCACCCTCGACGGCGTGACCCGTGAGCTCACCGAACGCCGGGCCGCGAACCTCGTCGCCTTCCAGGGTGACCGCGTCGCCGCCCGCTACATCGCCCTGGTGCAGCAGGCGTGGGACGCCGAGCGCGCACTGGGCGACCGGACCGAGTTCAGCGAGGCCGTCGCCGCCGGGCTGCACAAGCTCACCGCGTACAAGGACGAGTACGAAGTGGCCCGGATGCTCACCGACCAGGCGTTCCTCGACGCCGCCGCAGGCGAGGTCCCCGGCGCGGGCAAGCTCACCTACAAGCTGCACCCGCCGGTCCTCAAGGCCATGGGTCGCAAGACCAAGATCGGATTCGGCCCCCGCTCGCACGTCGCGCTCAAGACCCTCGCCAAGGCGAAGTTCCTGCGCGGCACCGCGTTCGACCCGTTCGGCTACGCCAAGGTCCGTCGTCTCGAGCGTCAACTGCTCGCGCACTACGAGGCCACCGTCGCCGGCCTGATCGCCGACCTCACCGCCGACACCTACGACACCGCCACGCTGATCGCCGCGACTCCCGACCTCGTCCGGGGCTACGAGGACGTCAAGCTGCGCAACGTCACCGTCTACCTCCAGCGTCTCGCCGAACTCGGCGTCGACACCTCCACCATCACCATCGCCACCCCTTCGGAAAGGTCCTGAGAAGACATGACTCTCACCGCGGAACGTCACGCCACCGCACCGCTCCAGAACGCCGGAGTGTTCGAACGGACCGATTTCCCCACCGACACCGCGCACGAGCAGGTGACGTTCTTCCAGGACCCCGCCACCGGACTCAAGGCGATCGTCGCGATCCACGACACCACCCTCGGACCGGCGCTCGGCGGCACCCGCTTCTACCCCTACGCCGACGAGGCCGCTGCCCTCAAGGACGTCCTGCGGCTGTCGCGGGGGATGACCTACAAGTCGGCGATCGCCGGAGTCGACCTCGGCGGCGGCAAGGCCGTCATCATCGGCGACCCGGCCACCGCCAAGTCGGAGGCGCTGCTCGAGGCGTACGCCCGCTTCGTGCAGACACTCGGTGGGCGGTACATCACCGCCGGTGACGTGGGCACCAACTCCGACGACCTCGACGTGATGGGCCGCGCCACCGACTACGTCGTCGGACGCAACACCGCCGCAGGCGGGTCCGGCGACAGCGCCCCGATGACCGCCCTCGGCGTGTTCCAGGGCATGCGCGCCGGCGCCCAGGAGAAGTGGGGCACCGCGAGCCTCGCCGGCCGCGTCGTCGGGGTCGAGGGCGTCGGGAAGGTCGGCTACCAGCTGATCAAGCTGCTGCTCGCCGACGGCGCCTCGGTGGTCGCCACCGACGTCAACGCCGCCGCACTCGACCGCGTGGCCACCGACTTCCCCGACGTCAGGATCGCGTCCAGCGTCATCGACCAGGAACTCGACGTCTACGCACCCTGCGCGATGGGCGCCACCCTCACCGACGAGTCCGTCGCCGCGATCACCGCCCAGGTGATCTGCGGGGCCGCGAACAACCAGCTCGCCCACCCGATCGTCGAGCACGACCTCGGTGACCGCGGCATCACGTGGGTCCCCGACTACGTCGCCAACGGCGGTGGGCTCATCCAGGTCGCCGGTGAGCGGCTCGGAACGTCCGCCGACGACGTCCGCGCGCAGGTCGAGAAGATCTTCGCCACCGTCGTGCAGATCCTCGACGTCGCGAAGCGGGACGGCATCCTCGCCGGCGCCGCAGCCGACGCCGTCGCCGAGGCCCGGATCGCGGCAGCGAAGTAGGCGCTTCGCGCTCGTGCGCCTTTTTGGTTGCTCCCACAACCAGAAAGGCGCACGGGCGCGTAGCGCCTAGGCCGTCAGCCGGCGGTGCAGCTCCCAGGCATTGCGCTCGACGCGGTTGGATTCGAGCATCCCGTCGGCGCGGACGTTCCACACCGCGGTGCCGATCAGGTGGATGGGCTGCCCGTCGGATTCGGTGCCCATGAAGCCGCGATTGCGGCCGGTCATCTCCCAGAGCGATGCGACGCGGGAGCCGTCCTCGTTCTGGAACGTTTCGACGGGGATGAACTCCAGATCCTCGACAGTCGACTGGAACTTCAGCACCCATTCCTTGAAATCGGCCCGGCCGCGGATCGTCTCGCCGCCGCTGACGATGACGAAATCGTCGACCACGAGCTCGTCGATCGCGTGGGGGTCCTGGGGTGACTGCCACACCCGGGCCCAGAAATTCTCGACAGCGTGAACTCCGTGTTGATGGGACATGCGTTTTTGCCTCTCTCTGGCTTGGATTTTCCAAGTTAGCATGGGTATGGCGAGGTAGAGCCGTCGTTTTCTCACGATGTGACCGGCTGCGTCAGTCGCCCGCGGGCGCCGGTTCTCCGCGCTGCACGTGAAGGGTCGATGCGGACACGCGCCGGCCGTCGTCGGTAACGAAGGACAGGGACACGGCCTCGCCGGTGGTCTCGTCGCTGTATTCGGGGGAGGTGCTCCCCGGGCGCGGCAGGTGGTCGCGACCGAACTGGCCCAGCGCCCCGATCACGACGTGCAACTGCCGTCCCTTCTCGGTCAGCACGTACTCCTGACGTTCCCGCGACCCCGCCTGGCGATACGCGCGGCGCTCGAGTATGCCCTCGTCGACGAGCAACGCCAGCCGGGCGGTGAGCACATCGGACGCGATGCCGAGGCTGCGCGTGAACTCCGAGAATCGGCTGAGACCCCAGAACGCGTCACGGACGATGAGCAGCGTCCACCGGTCGCCCAGGACCTCGAGCGCACGCGCGATGGAACAGCGGGCAGGCGTGGCCGAGGACGGACTCATATGACGAGAATAGTCGCGTCAAGCTTGGCAGGTCCAAGCCAGCGTCGCCGTCCGTCCGTCCGTGCGTGGGGAACGAGTGCAGAGACTCCTCAACCACGCACGGGTGCGGAGCGCCTCACGCCCGCATCCCGATGATGACGGCGTCGAGGAACTCGTCCGCGATCTCCTCGGGCGTTTCCGCGCCGCCGGGGGTGATCCACAGGTAGCTGTAGTTGAACATGCCCAGCAGGCCCTTGACCATCAGCCGCGGGAGCACGCGGAAATGCCCGTCGCGAATGCCCTGTTCCAACGCGTTCCGCCAATGGGATTCGTAGCGTTCACGTTCGGCGATGATGCGATCACGACGCTCGTCCGTCAGTGCGTGGTACTCGCGGAAGAAGACCGTCCACTCGGCGCGGTGTTCGGCGATGTTGCGCATCAGCGCCCGGGCGAGGCCGCGCAGTCGTTTCTCCGGATCGGCCTCGGACAGCGCGAGTTCGTCGGCGACCGTGTTCATCTGGGCGAGTTGCCTGCTGCTGATCTCGTAGAGGATGGCCTCCTTGCTGCCGATGTAGTGGTACAGCGCCCCGCGGCCGAGCCCGACCGCCGTGCCCAGGTCGGCGATGCCGGTGCCGTGGTACCCCGACTTCGCGAACAATTCGGCAGCCACCTGCAGGACCCGGTCCCGGTTGGCGTCGTACTTGTCGCTCATCGAAGGGCCCCTTTGTCTCCCGGCGGTCGAAGGTGTGAGTCTAGATCCCGGTGTGTGCGACGTGCACGATCAGGGCCTGCCCCTGGCCGCCGCCCCCGCACAACGCCGCCGCGCCGATGCCGCCGCCGCGGCGTTGCAACTCGAGCGCGAGGTGCAGGACGATCCGCGCCCCGGACACACCGATCGGGTGACCGAGCGCGATCGCGCCGCCGTTGACGTTCACCCGGTCCGAGGGGACGCCGAGGCGTTCGGACGCGACGAGCGTCACCGCGGCGAACGCCTCGTTGATCTCGACGAGATCGAGGTCGCCGGGCGTGATCCCCTCGCGCCTGCAGGCGGCCAGGATGGCGTTCGACGGCTGCTCGTGCAGACCCGAATCGGGCCCGGCGACCACCGCGCCCGATCCGATCTCCGCCAGCCACGGCAGGCCGAGGCGGACGGCCGTCGACTTCCGCGTGACCACGACGGCGCAGGCACCGTCGGAGATCGGGGACGAGTTGCCCGCGGTGAGCGACCCGTCCGCGGCGAAAGCAGGACGCAATCCGGCGAGGTCCGCCGCCGACGTGTCGCCCCGGACGCCCTCGTCGTCGCGCACCTCGCTCGACTCACCCCACCCGACCGTGACCGGGACGGGAACGATCTCGGCCGCGAAGACGCCGTCCTTGCGTGCCCGCGCGGCCGCACGGTGCGATCGTGCGGCCCAGGCGTCCTGAGCCTCCCGCGTGACGCCGTACCCGGGATTTCCCGCCTCGGTCAGCGCCCCCATCGACAACCCGGTGAAGGCATCGCGGAGTCCGTCGAACGCGAGGTGATCGATCAGGACCGCGTCGCCGTACCGGTGCCCACGTCGACTGTCCCGGAGCAGGTGCGGTGCGGTGCTCATCGATTCCTGACCGCCGGCCACCACGATGTCCGCGTCGCCGGCCGCGATCATCCGGTGCGCCAGCGTGATCGCGTCGATTCCCGACAGGCACATCCGGTTGATGTTCAGTGCCGGTGTCGTCAAGGGGATTCCGGCATCTGCGGCCGCGACACGCGCGGGCAGCTGACCGCTGCCCGCCGTGAGTACCTGGCCCATGACGACGTGGTCGACGTCGCGGGCGTCGAGGCCACCGGACCGCAGCGCACCGCCGATCGCGTGGCCGCCCAGTTGCTGGGCGGTGAGACCCGACAGCGATCCCATGAAGCGTCCGAACGGGGTTCGTGCCCCCGCCACGAGGACGGTGGGGTCTGCGTTCGTCATTGTCATCTCCTTCGAGGGCGGTGCCGACCCGCAGCCCAGTCCCGGCTGCAGGTCGGCGGATGGTGAGCGTCAGGGTCGACGCGAGGTCTCGAACGCGTCGGAGAACGCGTACCCGTCGAGCAGTCGTCCCGCCGCGACCAGGTACTGGATCGTCGGCGTGCCCTCCTCGAGCCAGTTGAGGCGGGCATCCCGGTACAGGCGCTCGATCGGATGCGCACGCGTGTAGCCGATGCCGCCGTGGACGAGCAGCGCCCGGTCGGTCACCCGGCCGACGGCCTCGAGACCGAACAGCTTGCACATGCTGGCCTCGGCCGGAATCCGTTCGCCCGCATCCCACTTCCTCGCCGCGTCCGCCAGGATGCCGCGCAGGGCGTAGACGTCGGTGGCCATCTCCGCCAGGTAGCGCTGGACGGCCTGCCGCGTGCCGATCGGTTTCCCGAATGTGACGCGGCTCTTCGCGTGCGCGATCGACAGTTCGAGGGCGCGCTCGGACGTGCCGAGCGAACTCGCCGCGATGAAGACCCGGCTGATCTCCAGCGCGCGTTCGAGGTGCTCGTTGCCCTGCCCCTCGGCGCCGACGAGCGCGGTGGCGGGAACCCGGACAGCGTCGAGGGTGACGCGTCCGTGTTCGGTGCCCTTGCAGCCCATCGTCTCGGGCAGCGCCGCGATCGACAGGCCGTCGGTGTCGCGGGGGACGAGGAACGCGGACACCTCGCGGTCCGTGGTCTTCGCGAACACGATGAAGTGAGACGCGATGTCCGAGTTGGTGATCAACCACTTCTCGCCGGTGATGACGTAGTCGTCGCCGTCCCGTACCGCGGTCGAGCCGAGGTCGGCTCCGGTCCCGAATCCCGGTTCCGTGAGCGCGAACGCGACCGAGTTCCGGCCCGTCGCCGCGCCCGGCAGCACCGCCGCCTTCTGCTGCTCGTTCCCGATTTCGGAGAGCGCGTGGGCGAACGAGTTGTGCACGTGCACGATGACTCGCAGGCCGCCCTGCACCTTGGCGAACTCGGCGATGATCGGCAGGTATTGGGCGATCGAGAGTCCGCCGCCGCCGTACTCGCGGGGCACGAGCAGGCCGAGCGCGCCGATCCGCGTGAGGATCGGCATGACGATGTCGTGCGGTACCTGCTCCTCGTCCTCGATCCGCCGTTCCAGCGGATCGAGTTCGGACCAGATCGCCTCGAAGATGCGGTCCCGGAGCGTCAGGTACTCCGACTCCGGAATTCCGACCGATTGCGTGAGTGTCGCGGTCATGGTGTTGCTTCCCTTCGTTGTGGGTCGTCACAGTCGTGGTGTGTCACAGCGCCCAGCCTCCGTCGACGGTAAGAACGGAGCCGGTGCAGAACGTGGCGTCTTCGCTGAGAAAAATTGCGGCCTTGGCGATTTCGCCGACGGTGCCGAATCGGCCCAGGACGGTGTCCTGTTCGATCCGCCTGCGCGCGGATGTGGGCACCGCGTCGGTCATGTCGGTGGCGACGAAGCCGGGGGCCAGGATGTTGACGCGGATGCCGTCACGGGCGACCTCCTTCGCGAGCGACCGGCCGAAGCCGACCATCGCCGATTTCGCGCTCGCGTAGGCGGTGTCGCCGGGGTGACCGATCACGCCGACGACCGACGACACCAGAACGATGCTCGGTGACGTGCCGTTCGCAAGGTGGGGTAGCGCGGCCCGGGCGAGGGCGACGGTGCCGCGGAGGTTCGTCTCGATCACGCTCCACCAGGCATCCGGGTCCGTCGCGGTGAGCCGCCCGCCCGACCACTGGCCCGCGTTCAGGATCAGAGAATCGAGTCGTCCCCAGTGGGAGACGACGCGCTCCACCGCGGAGGCCGCCGTGGTGTCGTCGAGCAGGTCGAAGTGGACCGGGAGCACCTGTTCCGGGGCGTCCGCGGTGAGCTTCTCGGCCTCGTCACGGCCGGTTCGGTACGTGCACCCCACCCGGCAGCCGCGCTGCGTCAGTCCGATGGTGACCGCGGCCCCGATGCCGCGGGAGCCGCCGGACACCAGTGCGACGCGGAGATCCTCGTTGTCGTTCTCGTTCATGTCCGGAAATGTACTGATCGATCCAAAAATAGTCCAGAGCTGTCGAGAAATGCCACGTGAAGGTGCAAATTGCTCGATCAAACGGCGCGCACCGAAATTGGATCAATCGGTACAAAAATGCTTGCGGCCGACGTGGCGGCTGTGCTAAACCTGTGACTGCGGCCACACGGGGCGACGTCGCGGACACGAGGTCCCCTCGGCGAACTTCGAGGCCCGACCGCTCGATCACAACCGCGGTGGCACCGGGCCGACACGGCAACCACACCGCCCCACATCAGCAGCGATGGGAGATTCGATATGAGAGTCATCGACGACCTGGAGGTCACCCGGGTCGAAACTCGGAAGGTCGCCTTCGCGTCCTTCGTCGGAACCGCGATCGAGTGGTACGACTTCTTCATCTTCGGGACCGCGGCCGCCCTGATCTTCGGGAAGGCGTTCTTCCCGTCGCTCAGTCCGCTGTCGGGAACGCTCGCCGCGTTCGCGACGTTCGGTGTCGCGTTCGTGTCCCGGCCTGCCGGCGCCATCGTCTTCGGGCACTTCGGAGACCGGATCGGCCGCAAGAAGATGCTGGTGTTCTCCCTGGTGCTGATGGGGTCGTCGACGGTCGCCATCGGCCTGATCCCCACGTACGGCGCGATCGGTCTCGCGGCGCCCGTGCTCCTCGTCCTCGCGCGCCTTGCCCAGGGCTTCGCGGTCGGCGGAGAATGGGGCGGCGCGGTCCTGATGGCGGTCGAACATGCACCGCGCGAGAAACGCGCGTTCTACGGCAGCTGGCCGCAAGCCGGCGTTCCCGCCGGACTCGTGCTCGCCACGCTCGCGTTTCTGCTGATCGAGCAGCTTCCGGAGGATCAGGTGCAGGCGTGGGGTTGGCGGATTCCGTTCCTGGCCAGCGCGGGGCTGGTCGCGGTCGGCATGTACGTGCGGCTGAAGGTCGTCGAATCGCCGGAGTTCGAGAACATCAAGCGCGACAAGAAGATTGCCGACTTCCCGATCCTCGCGGTTCTGCGGGGCGAGAAGCGCGCACTGGGCGTCGGGATTCTGACCCAGGCCGCCTCGCTCGTGCCGTTCTACCTCGTCACCGTCTTCGTGCTGTCGTACGGTCCGAAGGAACTCGGCATCTCCCGGCAGACGATTCTGCTCAGCATCCTCGTCGCCTGCGTCCTCGACATCGTGTCCGTGCCCTGCGCGTCGATGGTCGCGGACCGGATCGGGACCCGGAAGATGCTGATCTACGGCTCCCTCTACATGGCCGCGATCGCGTACCCGTTCTTCTGGTTGCTGTCCACCGGCATGGGTGCCGCAGTGCTGCTGGCGATGATTCTGATCATCACCATCGGCCACGCCGTCACCTACTCCGCGGTCGCCGGATATGTCACCGGTCTGTTCCCTCCCGAGGTCCGGTACACGGGCGCGTCCGTCGCCTACCAGTTCGGCGGTGTCGTGTTCAGCGCTCCGGCACCGTTCATCGCGGTGGCGATCGCGGCCGAGACGGACGGTGCGTGGGCACTGGCCGCATACATCGCCGCGGCGTGCGCGATCACCGTGCTCGTTCTGACCCTGACGAAAACTGCAAAGGTGAATCACTGATGTCTCTCGACGGATCCGCGTCGCCCGCACTCGCCGCTGCTTGGCAGGACATCGAATCCCTGCTCGACCGCGACCCGTTCGGCGGCGACTTCAACACGGCACACGAGATCTGCACCCGCTACGCCGGAGACCCGAATCGGGTGGCGCTGACCGTCCGGCACGAAGACGGGTCGGCCGACAGGTGGACGTACTTCGAACTCGACCGGCTCGCCGCCAAGGCGGCACGGGTGTTCGCCCGAGCGGGCCTGAAGCGGGGAGACCGCGTCGGCGGACTGCTGTCCCGACAGGTCGAGAGTTGGATCACCGCGCTGGCGGTGTGGCGATCCGGACTGGTGTACGTGCCGTTGTTCGGTGGTTTCGCCCCGGACGCGATCGGTCTGCGCCTCGACGCGGCGGGAGTCCGCGCGATCGTGGTCGATCAGCGGTACCGGCCGGCGCTCGCGGAGGCGCAGGCGACCCACGGACTCGACCCGGCCGTGTTCGTCGTCGGAGACGGTGCGGTCGCGGGGACCGACAAGTCGTTCTGGACCGAGATCGACCTGGCCGCCGCCGACGGTCCCCTCGAGAAGACCGCGCTGGGCGACACCGCCACTCTGCTGTTCACCAGCGGAACATCCGGAACACCGAAGGCGTGCACCATGACCCACGCCACGTTCGTCTCGGTCATGCCCTACGTGAAGTCCGTTCTCGGGGCGACCCGCGACAGCGTCGTCTTCTCCACCTCGGACCCGGCGTGGGCGTTCGGGCTGTTCAGCACCGGCGCCGCCGTGATGGCGCTGGGCGTGCCGCGGGTCATGTACTCGGGCAAGTTCGTCCCCGAGGCCTGGCATCGCGTGATCCGGGAGGAGAAGGCGACGATCCTCACCACCGCGCCCGCCGCACTGCGGCGACTGACGGCGACATTCGCGCAGGAAGGGGTACCGCCGTGCGCTCCGCACCGTCGCCGCTGCCGGTGAACCGCTGACCGCAGCGGTCGCCGCGGACTGGGCCCGCACCGGTGCACCCGCAGTGCGCAACGGATACGGACTGTCCGAGGTCGGCATGCTGCTCGGCGACACGCAGGGCACCGAAACGCGGTCCGGCCCGGGTTGGATGTCCGCCGGGATCCCTGGGTTCGACACCTTCCTCGCCGACCGGGACGGACAGCCGGTCGGCGAGGGCCTGCCGGGACTGATCGCGGTACGGCAGCCCCGCCACCAGATGTCCAGCGGGTACGAGAACGCCCCCGCGCTGTGGGCCGACCGCTGGCGCGGCGACGTGTTCCTCACCGAGGACCGCGCCGTCACCGACGCCGACGGACGGTGGCAGATCCTGGGCCGGGACGACGACATGATCATCGCGTCGGGGCACAACATCAGCCCGGTGGAGGTCGAGAACGCGCTGTTGCAGCACCCGGCGGTCGCGGACGCCGCGGCAGTCGCGTACGAAGATCCGGTCCGCGGCGGCGTGGTCCGGGCCGTCGTCGTCCGCGCGGACCCCCCGGGTGACGACAGCGACCTCGTGACGCAACTGAAGCAACTCGTCGCGCAGCGCGTCGGGCTCTACGCGGCGCCCAAGGTCGTCGACTTCCGGCCCGACCTCCCGCGCACTGAAGTCGGCAAGCTCCGCCGCGCGGCGGTCCGCGCACTCCCGACCACCTGAGAGGCGCTTCGCGCCCGTGCGCCTTTCTGGTAGTTGCAGCTACCAAAAAGGCGCACGGGCCGTAGGCCTAGGCTCTCCCTCATGGAAACCGAGTTCGTCCGCTGGACCGAGGACGGCACCGAGCATTCGGCGGTGTGGCGGTCCACCAGCGGGGCGGCGCCCCCGAAGAAGATCAGGGTCGCCGACGACTCGATGACCGCCGACGAGGCCTACCGACTGGCGTGCGAGGGGACGGCACTGCTGTGGCGCGGTGATTTCCACAACGCCCGCCAGCTCGGCACGGCCGTCGCCGCCCGCACAGACCGCAAGGCCCGCAAGACGTCCACGGACCCGGCCACCGCGTTTCATCTGCACCGGCAGACGCAGTCGCGGCGGGCGGGCATCCTCGGGATGCTGCTGGTGCCGTTCGACGCCGACCAGACCGTTCCGTTGCGCCGCGCCCCCGACGTGCGGCAGGCGGTGCTCGCGGCGTACGGGCCGACGGACCAGCCGACGGTCACCACGCTGCGGGATCTGCTCGGCGCGATCGGCGCCCACGAGTGGCAGAAGAAGGGCGTCGAGATCCCCGCCCTCGGCGCGCGCATCCATCCCGGCTACGGCGTGTTCTCACCGATTCGCGGCGAATACGTCGACCTCGTCGCCGAGACCCCGCTCCCGACGCTTGCGAAAGCGTTCGACATCGGCACCGGCACCGGTGTGCTGGCGGCCGTCCTCGCGCACCGCGGCGTCGAGAAGGTGATCGCGACCGAACTCGACGCGAACGCGCTGGCCTGCGCGCGGGCGAATCTGGACCGGCTCGGCTACGCCGATCGGGTGCAGGTGGTGGAAACGGATCTGTTCCCCGACGGCCGGGCGCCGCTGGTCGTGTGCAACCCGCCGTGGATCCCGGCCCGGCCCACCTCGCCCATCGAGTTCGCGATCTACGACCCGGACAGCCGGATGCTCCGCGGATTCCTCGCCGGCCTGGCCGAGCACCTCGAACCCGGGGGAGAGGGCTGGCTCATCCTGTCCGACATCGCCGAGCACCTCGGACTGCGGACCCGCGAGGAATTGCTGGCCCTGATCGATGACGCCGGCCTCACCGTCCTCGGGCGGCGGGACGTGACGCCCCGGCACGGCAAGGTCGCAGACCGCTCGGATGCGTTACACGCCGCCCGCAAGCGGGAAGTGACGTCGCTGTGGCGGCTCGGCGCGCAGGACTGACGGGCACATGGCGACTCACTTCGCCGAACCCAGCCCGACCATCGACCCCGACGTCATATATGAGAACGACGATGGGCGCCTTGCGGATACAGCGGACCTCGGTTGATGTGTCCAGTTCCCGAAGTGGCTCGTCAACGAACCCATTTCCACGGCTTGTCCCAGAGTCCGGGCGGCGGCACGAACGGTAGTTGGCCCAACTGTCCCGGCGGTGGGAAGAACGGTAGCTGGTTCAACTGTCCCGGCGGTGGGAAGAATGGCTGCTTCGCCGGTTGTCCGGGCGGTGGCCCCAAGTCGGGTACCGAGATGCCAGGCACCGGCGGTGGCCACGGATCAGCATTGGCCGGACCGGCGCCGAGTCCCAGTGTGGTGAAACCCAGCACACCGGCGACCAGGGCACGCGCCGCACTCGTTTTCAAATTCATCGTGACTCCTTCGGCGTCTGCTCGACCACTGGCTGTGGTGGGCAGACCACCGATATGCACGCTTTCAGTGTGCGCCTGTGCGCAGTTTCGTGGGTTACGGATCGGATTGTTGCGAAGTGGCGGCACCACCGCGCTTCAGGAGCCTCAGCCGAGCGCGAAACCATCGACGGCTGCCGCTGCCCACCGAAGGTATCGCCGTCGAGCGTAGGAAGAGGGTAGTCGTGGCCTGACGGCCTTGTGCGCCTTTGTGGTTGCTGCCGCTACCAGAAAGGCGCACAGGCGTCAGCGCTTTTCTGGGTCGCTCTGTCCGGTCGACTTCATCTTCTTCTCGGCGCGCTTCTCCTTCAGCGACTTGCCGGACTTCTTCGACATGGAATTGCGGGGCGATTTGTCAGCCATGGACCATCCCTGAATGCGGAACCTGGACGGCTCCGATGGAGCCGACAGTACGCCACATCCCGGGAAACCCGGACCGATCGTCGAAAGGGCGGCTACTGGGACGGATCGTCGAACAGCGTCTGCTCCTCGGGGTTGTTGAACAGTCCCATCTGCTCGGGCCGCGGCTTGGTGTCGGGAGCGTTCTCCGGCGGCGGCAGTACGACGGTCCGGAGGGCGTTGCGCAGGGTGCGGACGACGCGCTCCCAGTGCTCCACCGACGCGTCGTCCGTGTCCCGTAACCGGGACAGCCACGCGGTGCCGGTGTCGAGGAGGGCGAGGATCCGGTCGCGGTCGTGACCGCACACGTCGGCGACGACGGCGGGGTCTGTGTCGCCACCGCACCCGGGATCGAGATGGAACAGCGTCTGGAGTTCCTTCGGCAGATCGGTCGTCGACGTCCCGTTCTCGGTGTGGGGTGCCGACGCCGGTTCGGTTTCCTCGTCGGGGCCGGATTCCCGGTTGAAGAACAGTTCGCCGCCGAACCGCGCCGCGAAGTCGCTGTCGACGGTGCGCAGGAAATCGGCGAACGACTTACAGCTGTCCGTGAGGTGCTGGGGGACGAACGGGTTGCCCGACACCTCCAGGAACGCCGACAACCGGTCGTCGACCAGTACGAACTTGATCCGCGACCAGGTGCGGTTGAGGTCGGCGGTGACCTCGGCCGCCCGGGTGCGGTCGCTGATGTCGTGCACCAGCGGTGCGAACAGTTGCACGTCGACGGTGTCGGCGAGCGGCCCGACGAAGAGGATGGTGTTGCCCATCCGGATCGGGACGTCGCCGTCGGGGTCGCGTTCGGGCAGCAGCCCGAGCATCGGCACCAGCGAGAGCGTGATCAGCTCGTGCAGGTGCTCGACGTCGCGTGGGACCACGGCGGCCGCGGGGTCGAGTTGCGCGACCAGCGGCGGCCGCACCGCAATCGGGTCGAACGTCGCCTCGGGATCGGTGCTCGACGTCTCGGTACTCAGGAACGCGGGATGCGTGATTCCCCAGACGTCGCGGAACGCGGCCACCGCCATCGCGGCCAGCTGATCCGACCACGACAGTTTCTTGTCCACGTAGAACGCGGGGGAGCCGTCGTCGGGTTCGTCTTCCGGGCCGCGGGTCGGACGGTTCCAGCCCAGCTCGCTGAGGTAAGTTTGCTCGGCCTCGGTCAGCGCGCGGTCGGGGTGCAGGTAGTGATTCGACGGCACTTCGCAGCGCACCGTGTCGCCGTCCCACACGACGAACTGGATGCACGGCATCAGCCCCTGGGATTCGTCGAGTTCTTCGAATCCCGATTCGAGCACCAGAAGGTCCTCGTCCTGCATCGCCGCCAGATAGTCCGCGAGGCGCCGCTGGAACTCCGCCCAGTCGCGGTTCACGCTCGAATCCAGATCGAAGTCCTGCATGTCTGCTCCGTCCGGGTCGGCCACGAGTCACCTACTTCCGCTGTATACGGTAGCGGCGATCGCCGACACCGCAGCGCAGGAGGGGGTGCGGGGCTCAGACGGGGTGACCGGCCGCGATCCGTCCGGTCAGCCGGGTGACGGTGTCGAGAAGGTCCCACGACGTGCCCGGTTCCACCGCCACCGCGGTGTCGCCCCACACGAGATATCTGCCGTCGCCCTCGATGTCACGCCACGCCAGACCGCCGCCGGCGGGGCGCGGCGAGTGCCGCGCGCCGCGGACGACGGTGACGACGCCCTGACCCGTCGACGGCCGGTCGAGGATCCGGGCGACCGCCGCCTGCCGGTGCCCGGCAGCAGCCCGGTCGACCACGACGCCGCGCCGCGTGCCCGCGTCGGTGTCGGGAAGCTGCGCGATCAGCTGCCTGCCGACGTCGTACGGTTCACAGCTGCGGATCACCACCTCGCCGCCCGGATGCTGCACCGCCGCGACCCCGTGCCCGCGCGCGAGCGCCCCGATCAGGCGCATCGAGGTAGAGCCCTGCGAACCGGAGATCTCGATCCGGAGGTCGGGTTCGGCGAGCACCAGCAGCGCCGACGCGAGCGGGTCGTGTTCCGGCCCGGAGAAGTCGGAGCGTATCCGGCCCTGCTCCGCTTCGTACTCGCCGGCGGTGGCCAGCGTGCTCGTGACCTTGAACGGATAGGGAATGCGGTCCTGGCCGGTCCGCGCCCATGCCGCCGAGAACTGCGGACCGCTCAACACCCAGTGCCCCACGACTATTCGCCGATCACCGCGGGCGTGACGAGGGGCAGTTTGCCGACGAGTTCGCTTCCCGCGTCGATGCTTTCGAGGTAGGTCCGCGGCTCCTCCTCGTCTTCTCGCGCCGCGGGCAGGGCCGGACCGCCGGGCCGGTCGGAGGTCGGTGCCCGGTGCGCGGCCACGATGCCGTGCGCGTACTGCGCCACCCCGCCGCCGACGGCCCCGGCCAGCGCCGCACCGGCGATCGACCCGGGAGCGGCTTGCGCGTTCTGGGGCGGGACCTCGTCACTCTGGCGAGGATCGGGGTCCGCACCTAGTTCGGATTCGGACTCGGCCACCTGCTGATCACTGGGTATGCCGTGCACGCCGTTCGGCCCGATGTCGAAGCCCACAGGCTGCCCGTGGGCCGTCGCGGCGGCGTGGGTCGCGGCGAGACCGTCGGTGGGGAGTTGTTCGTCCGCAACCCGATACGCCGACGCGTACAGGGTGTCCATGGCGGCCTTCGCGTCCTGTTCCGCGGCGTCGGCGTCGGCTTCCGCGGTCCAGTTGCCGGGTAGCACCCGGGTCCAGTCGATCGGGTGGTCCCGGGGCGAGCCGACCGCGCCGCGCACCGCTTCGGCGCCGGCGCTCGCGTGCCGCAATGCGTCTCCCACGTCGGTGAATCGGCCGCCAACCTGTCCGGCCCGGGCGGCGTAGTCGTCGAGTGCCGATACCACCGCGGTCGCCGACTGTCCGCGCCATCCGGTGTCGACCGCGGCCCGGGTCGCGTCGTGGAACGCGGCCACCGACTCCTCGAATTTTCGTCCGAGGTCGTCCCACGACGCGGCGACCGCTTCGGACTCGGCGGGCCTCAGCGCGTCGACAGCGTTGCTGATGGCGCGGTGATCCCACGCGCCCGAGTGAAAGTTTTCCCCGCCGTTCATCCCCGACCTCCGATGCTGGACACTCTCGGTCCCGGAGTGGACCCCCCAATCCGGCGGGAAGCCACCTTACCGACTCCCGCCTCCGACTTGTCACCGCTCCTCGACTCCGAAAGGCTCGGGGCCATGCACGCGTTCTCACCCGCAGCGTCCACGACGCGCGCCGGCCGGTCACCCGCCCTCGCCATCGGCGCCACCGCGTTCGCGTTCCTCGTCACGATGATGGGAACGACACTGCCCACCCCGCTCTATTCGATCTATGCGCAGGAACTCGCGTTCAGTCCCCTCACCGTCACGATCCTGTTCGCCGTGTACGCGGTCGGGGTCGTCGCCGCGCTCGCCGTGTTCGGGCGGCTTTCCGACGACGTCGGCCGGCGCCCGGTGCTCTTCTTCGCCGTCGCCCTCGCCGCGGTCAGTGCCGTGCTGTTCCTGCTGCCGTCGACGCTTCCGGTGTTCGTGGTGGCCCGGGTGATC
Source organism: Rhodococcus sp. NCIMB 12038 (assembly GCF_002165735.1). Classification (NCBI taxonomy): domain Bacteria; kingdom Bacillati; phylum Actinomycetota; class Actinomycetes; order Mycobacteriales; family Nocardiaceae; genus Rhodococcus; species Rhodococcus sp. NCIMB 12038. Next base: position 2,211 of record NZ_NHML01000010.1, on the reverse strand, counting down.
TCCGGCCTGTCCGCAGGCCTCATGACCGGCACGGGCACCGCCGCGGTGATCGACCTGTTCCCACCCGACCGGAAGGCAGTCGGCGGCATGCTCGCGGTCGCGGTGAACACCGGTGGTCTCGGACTGGGCACGCTCAGCGCGGGGGTGATCGCCGACGTCACGTCGAGTCCGCTGACCATTCCCTACGCGGTGAACCTCGCGCTCGCCGCGGTCGCCGCCGCCGGGCTGTGGATCTTCGCGCCGGCGCCGGCCACCCGGCCGACGTGGCGCATCCGGCCCCGCCGTATGCAGGTTCCGGCGTCGATCCGCGGCGCCTTCGTCACCGCGGTGCTTGCCGCCGGAACGGCGTTCGCGGTGACCGGCGTGCTCACCGCCGTGTCGGCGCTGTTCCTGACGAGATACCTGGGGACGACGAGCCACTCGATGGCCGGGCTCGTCGTGTTCCTGACCTTCCTGTTCATGGCCGCCGGCCAGCTCCTCGCACGCCGGATGTCGACGGCCACCGCGATGCTCGCCGGGTGCCTCGGATTGGTCCCCGCCGCCGGGTTGCTGGCGCTCGCGCTGGCGACCACCGTCCTCGCGCCGCTGCTCGCGTCCGCGGTGGTGCTCGGCGTCGCCGGAGGCCTGTGCCTCAATGCGTCGCTCGCCACCACCGTCGAACGGGTCGAACCGCAACTCCGCGGTGGCGTGTCCTCGGCATTCTTCGCCAGGATCTACGTGATGCTGGCCGTTCCCGCGGTCGGTGTCGGTGTGCTCGCGCGATTCACCGACCTGCGGGCCGCCGGGATCGTCTTCAGCGCGCTGGTCGCCGCGCTGGGTGCCGGCGTGGCCGTCGCGCAACTGATCGCGCGCCGACGGGCCTGAGCGTCAGCCTCGCGGTCTGGTGGTGACCGGCGGGATCGTGATCACCGGACGCGTCGTCGTAGTGGTGGTGGTGGTCGGCGCCAGTGTCGGCGCCACGGCAGCCTGAGACGGAACGGTCACCTCAGTCGTCGTGACGACCGGGGGCCGGGTCACCGGCGTAGTGACCGGGGCGAGGCTGATCGTCGGCGGCGGAGGCGGCGCGATCGTCGTCCGGACCGGCGGCGGGGGAGGCGGTGCGGGGGTCGTCGAGGGGGCGGGCGGCGGCGCGGTGGTCACCGGCGCCGGTTCGGTGGTGAGCGTGACGGCCCGTGGGGTGGTCAGTTCCGCCATCTGCCAGGTGGGAGTCGGCGGGACGAACACCTGGAACGTCGCCGGTTCGGCGCTGTGCGGTCCCGCGGCCTGCAGACCCTCCGACGAGAGCGGTGGTGGTACGACTGCCGGTCCGTGACTGCCGAACGCGCCGCCCGCGGCGCCGATCATCAGCCCGGAGACCGCTGAAACGGTGGCGATCGCAAGCGCCCCGATCGCTACAGTCCTGTCGTCCATGCGTTACCCGTCGTCGGCGTGCAAATGCGTCCACCATAGAGGGCGTTGCCCCCGGCCGGTGCACGTGTCCGCAATCGAGTTGCCCGGGAGGGGTTCGCTCGAAGGTTGCCGGGCGGCCGCCGGGGTTCGGCGCACGCTGACGAGAACCCTTGCCCGGACGGGGTCGCGAGCCGACGATCGAGCGGTGTCCATACCGCTCCTACCGGGGGTAACGATGTCTCTGCTCGACAGGTTGTTCCGCCGCCCGCTGTCCGAACGAGCCGGGGCGGCCGTCGCCGTGACGGCGATGCTGTTCGCTTCGTGACCGCACTCGAGATCGTCACCGACGTCCTCGTCCTCGGCGGCGGACCCGCCGCCACCTGGGCGGCACTGTCCGCGGCCCGGGAGGGTGCCCGGGTGGTGTTCGCCGACGAGGGGTGCATCACCAGGTGACTGACCATCGCGGCCACGGCCCAGACATTCTCTAAACTAAACAGGAGTCCACGCCTACCGGCTGGCTCCAAGTTCCCGAACTAGGACACCGCTCGACCAGACACCGAGCCCGCAGACGACCACTCAAAAAGCCGGGGATCACCCAGTGTCCCGGTCGGACGTTCGGCACGCCTACGGTCTCGCCGCCAAGGCTAAATGTCGGACTGTGTGGCTAGTGTCTGGCTCATGGTGGGGAGGGTGGTGAAGCGGGCGTTCAAGTACCGTTTCTATCCGACTGCGGTGCAGGCGGAACAGCTTGCGCGGACGTTCGGGTGCACCCGGTATGTTTACAACCGGGCGTTGGCCGAGCGGACGCGGGCGTGGTCGCAG
>NZ_NHML01000094.1:0-1213 GCF_002165735.1 Rhodococcus sp. NCIMB 12038 | reverse complement strand
GACGGGATCCGGGTCGGCGACCCGCTCGAACAGTCGACGACGCAGGGCACAATGGTCGATACGCGCGCACAAAGCAAGGCACTCGAATACATTCGAGCAGGGGTAAACGAAGGCGCACAACTGGTGTGCGGAGGCAGCATCCCACCCATCGCGGACGGACACGGCGCATTCGTCGCGCCCACAGTCCTGGCAGAGGTCGCTCCGAATTCCAGGCTCGCCCAGGACGAGATCTTCGGCCCCGTCTTGTCAGTCATTCGATTCCGCGACGAGCAGGAAGCCGTCCAGATAGCCAATGGCGTGCGCTATGGACTGACGGGATCTGTGTGGACCAACGACCTGGACCGCGCGTTCCGCGTGGTGGGCGCGCTGGAAGCGGGCTTCACCTGGATCAACGGGTCCTCGGCCCATTTCCCCAACGTCCCTTACGGAGGTGTCAAAGCATCGGGCGTCGGTGCGAAAGAAGAGTGCCTCGAAGAACTGGTGTCGTACACCGACGAGAAGGTGATCAACGTGATGGTGCGCAAGTAGCGGAACCAAGCGGACGACACCAGCCGAACGCACAGCATGACGTGACGCCGCTATCGTGACGGCTTGCGGGACTAAAATCCCTCAACAGGCCAGGAGCTCGGTCTTCTCAACCATTGGAATATACTGCGGTACAGTATATTCCAATGTAGACGCCGGCACGTTCGACGAACGGCTGAGCATGAGCCTTCGGCGGGAAATGGCGACCGTAAACGGGGTTCTCACGGCGGAAATCGGGCCGGTGACCTTCTTGAACCTCAAGTAGAGTCCGGGCAAGCTGTGGAAGCGGCGGGCTCGAACGTCCGTTGCCCGGGCCAGGTAGTCGTGGGTCGCGCGGAAAGCCAGAGGGAGCAACGGTCGATTGCCCTCTCGTTGCTCGGGGCATGCTTGCCTCCTGTCCCGATGAGTGTCACAGACGCGAATCGGTGAGTAGTTTTGTGGTGGCCACATCGGGGGCGGCCGACGAAGGTGGTCAGGTCTGCGGGCGGATTGCCTCGTACGCTTCGTCGGCATGCCACTCAGCGGCAGCCCCTCGAGATGTTCAGCGCAGTGGCGCGGACAGCAGGAGCGAAGGTGCTCGAGTTGACCGGGCCACCGCGCCACCACCCAAGGGCACCCCTCAGGTAGCCGCCGGGCGTCATGATTGGCGATGCCACTGAGATCACGCCGGCTGCCATCTCCTCGCGGG
>NZ_NHML01000040.1:0-86290 GCF_002165735.1 Rhodococcus sp. NCIMB 12038 | reverse complement strand
CGCTGGATCTGGTCGTACGGACCGTCCGGCGGGATCACGCCGGGGCGCTGGACGCAGACCACGTCGGCGCCGAGATCGGCCAGGAGGGCGGCGGCGTGCGGGCCCGGTCCGAGGCCTGCGAATTCGACGACGCGAATGCCCGCGAGGGGGCCCTTCTTCTCTGAAACTGGAGCAGACACGCGAATTCCTCATCAAGGGGTGTAGGGCGGTGAGTGAAACTAGCTTAGCGAACGCTACACAAGCTTTGGGGGCTGGTGTGAATTGTCCAAGGCGCGGCGAACAGTGTGTCAGCACTCGAGTGCAGCCGTTACCCCCCCAGCGGGTCAAGGCGAGGCCGGCACCGCTCCCTTCCATCATCGAACTTCATTAGGACCACATTGATTTCAGTCGCACGCTATCCGAGTCTGACGTGGTTCTGGCGTGGCGGATGCCAGGCGGGGACAGTTGTCAGTCGGCTGACCGTGCGATGGCTGGCTGGGCCCATGCGTGCTCGTTGCCCGACGGAAGGATCTTGGCGAGCAGGTCCGAGTACCGCTCGGACTCGGGATCGGAGACATCTTCGGTCAAGACGGGGGCGGGGCCAGGGGCGGTGGGGCTGAAACCGCGGAGGGTCAGGGGGTACCCCTTGACCCACTCACCGTCCGGGCTGCGCAGTGCGATGCGGCGTTCGCGGTAGCGCGGCTGGGCGGCTCGGTCGGCGGCGGTGCAGACGGGAACGGCGGGCACGCCGACGGCGTGCAGTTCGGCGACGGCCTCATCGCGGTTACGATCCGAACTCCATTCAGTGATCTGTGCGTCGACCTGATCCTGGTTGTCCCACCACCACTGCTCTTGGGCGCCGTCCGGCAACCCGTGGATGATTCCGGCAAGTGCTCGCCGGTGTTCGTGGGTGGTGCAGGCAATGGCGAGCCATTCGTTGTTCGCCGTCGAGTAGACGTCGTGCGGGGTCGCGCCCGGTCGGCGGTTGCCGGTTGTGCACATCGGCAGACCGTCCCAGACGAATGCGGCCAGTTGGTCGGCGAGGGTCCACGCCACCAGTTCTCGCTGGGAGAGGTCCAGCCGGGCGCCCGTCCGACCTGCCGCGACGGCGTGCGCGACCAGCGCGGCTCCCGCAATGGCGACGATCTGGTCGGGGTAGTTCACTTCCCCGGACGACCAGATCGGCGCCCCTCCGCGGTACCCTGTGGCGCCGGCGAGGCCGGACAGCAGGTCGAGCGTGGAACCGTAAGAGCCGTAGAGAGATTCCGGCCCGGCGCTACCTTGGCTCGACAAGGACAGATAGACCAGATCGGGATTCAGTTCTCGGACTGTTTCCGGATCGATTCCCATTCGGGTTGTGACACCGGCCCGGAAGTTCTCCACGAGCACGTCGGCTCGGCGGATCAGGTCATGGATGATCCGGCGCCCGCCGTCGCTCTTGAGGTCCACGCACAGACCGATCTTGCCGACGTTGTTCGACCTGAACATCGGTGAGGTGACAGGAGTCTCCGAGGAGACCGAACCTGGCATCACCCACTGCCGGAATCGGTCTGGCCGTGCACTCGACTCGATCTTGATAACCGTCGCGCCGTAGTCCGCGAGCAACCGGCCGGTGGCCGCCCCCGCGGTGATCGTGCCGAAGTCCAATACGAGGAGGCCCGCGAGAGGCGCGGCACCCGGTCGGCAGGTCGCCACCGGAGCAATAGGTATCGCACGAGGGTTAGCGGGACGACGAACAAGCGTGTCTTCGCCGAGCGATGGCGCCCGCTCGACCCGGGCCTCGTCTCCGTCAGGCACGGGGAACGAGACAACCGGGGCATCCCGCCGACGCCGGTCCGGAGGGAACGCAAATCCCCGCATGGCGAGCTGTTCGGAATCGAGTAGATCGGCCGCCGACGCCGCGTAGCCGAAGGGAAGGCCCAGTCGCTGTGCAGAGGCGTAGACCTCGTACGCCTCTCGACGGCCGATCGCGTCCCCGATCACGGGCCATAGCTCCTCTTCTCGCTCGAGCCGGATCCTTTGATCCAGGAACGCCGGGTCGGAGAGTCGGTCGTCGCCAATCAACTCGACAACGGCAGGCCACTGATCCGCCAGGAAGATGACGCCGACCCATCCGTCCTTGGCCTCGACGATCCGCCACGACCCGCGGGAGGCGCCGGTGCGGTGAGGGGCGGCGTCGGCGATCTCGTAGGCGACATCGCTTTTCCAATCCATATAGGCGGCGACGTCACTCAGAGCGACCTCGACGAAGTCACCAGTTCCGGTCTTCTCACGGGTGCGAAGGGCAAGGGAGGCGCCCAAGAGACCGACGAACCCCGCCACGTGGGCCGTCTGCTCGCCGCCCAGGCTGAGAGGTGACCGGTCCGGCTCACCGATCATCTGCGCCAACCCGCCGTAGGCTTCCGCGAGGAAGCTGTCGCCGGGGATCTCGGCGAAATCGCTGTCCAGACCGAACGCCGTCAAGGACACAGTGACCAGCCGTGGAAATCGTTCGGACAGGTGCGCGGGGTCGAGCCCGAGCTGTTCCATCTCACTCTGTGTCAGATCGTGGAGGAGGACGTCTGCCGAATCGAGCAACGATTGCCATCGAGCGCAGTCGAGCGTCGGATCGCACACGACGCTGCGCTTGCCCGCCGCCGTCGCAGTGAAAGTGAACTCGTGGGCTCGAAGTGGGTGCCCGGACGCCGGCTCACACAGGGTGACCTCGTGTCCGAGCCCGGCAAACAACCTGCCGCAAACGGCTCCCGCCGTCCAACGGGTGAGCTCGACGATCTGAAGTGGTTGCGAGTCAGTCATTCCAGTCCTCCACCGGCATCGCTGCGGGTATCGCCATTACCGCGACCTCTTCTCCTGGGGCGGAGCCAAGTAGGACTTGCCCAATCTCCGTCCTGCACGACGGTCCTGTACGGCGAGGGCCAGCTCGCGGCTCAGTCGTCACGGTTGCGGAAGGAGGGGCCACCGTCCATCGGCTCGGGTGCTTTGGTCAGGAAGCGGTTGCGCTTCCTTTGTAGGTTGTATGACCGTATCCGGTATTCCATGATTTCGTCAATGGCGCCGACACGACAGCGGCTCGCGGCAGAAGTTGACGGTGTACTCAATTGCTCTACAGCGGCCGCAGGTACGAGCGGCCCGCGGTGCCGGGTCGATCACGAGCGCCCTCAACTTCTGACGGCAAGTCTTTGAGGTCGACGAACATGCGAGACCGCGAATAGCAGCCGTAGTTCGGTCTACGTTCGCGTTGATTGGTTCGCTCGTGAGTCGAGTCGCATCCAGCGAGTCGACGAAACGGGGGCACGGCGCGGCGGCCTGGTCGGGCGACGCGGCAATCCCGAGATAACTCGGAAGGGCAAGGCTGAGGTCGCCTGAGGCGTCCCGGGACTCGAGCGGCTCCCGGTCCTTTCCGTGAATGACCTGGTCGGCTGAATTACCGCTCCGCGGCAGGTGCCTGACCGAATTGATGTGGTGGGATCAGAGGCTGGTCATGTCCGAGGCGGGCGGTCGCGGCGGTGGCGGAGACCAAAGGTTCAGGCGATGCTGTTCTCCAGTGCGGCCAGCGCCGCGGCCTTCGCTGCCAAGACGTGCGCGGTTGCCGCTGCTGCGGCAGCCGGTCCGTCGCGGCGTGCGATGAGATCGACTATCTCCAGCAACTCCCGGTGGCTTTCCTCGGCGCGGCCGCCGATCCGCAGGGATACCCGACGCAGTGCGTGGATACGCGCCTCAATGGATCCGAACATCTGCTGAAGAATCGAGTTCCCCGCGGCGTCCAGCAGAAGGTCGTAAAACCGCCGGGTGGCGGCGAGCTGATCATCGAGTTCGTCAGGTTGTGTCAGAGCGGTGCGGAGGTTCGCGACCTGAGTGTCGGAGGCGTTTCGCACACAAAGTTCCACTGCGGCGGCCTCGAGTGGCGCCCGGACGTCGTAGAGCTCGCTCACTACTGGCGCGGTGAGTACTGCGACCTGCAACCCTCGTGCACCGGAACGCTCGACGAGCCCTTCGGCCTGCAGACTCCGGAGCGCTTCGCGCAGGGAAGTTCTGCTCACCCCTGTCAACTCGCCGAGTTCCCGCTCGGTCAGTCGGCGACCTGGCTCCAGGTCGCCCCGGGTAATGGCCTCCCGGACCGCGTCGGTCACTCGGTCCCGCAGCAGCCGCTCTGGACGCTCGACCAGAAGTCCGTTAACGCCGTCAGCCACTGGGACCTCCTTGGTTTTTGTATGACCGACACATCATACAGCGGAGCGTTTCGACCCGCGCGACGTCCGGACGTTTACGGTAGCCCGCGCTATCGCACTGGCGGGTCGCATCCCCCGCGTTGACAGATTTCGTATTACATAGTCCAATACTACGAAGTATGAACTATGGCGAATGGCGCTGTTGCATTCATCGAGGGGAGCGCTGTGTCGTTGCCCGGCGAGCGGTCGGGACGCGTCCCGATCCGGACCTCGGTGATCCGACGACCTTCGCTGAAGGGTTGCCACGTCGCGCTCGCCGAGGGTCGTGAAAACGATGCCTCCGTGCGGCGCTTCCGAGTTGAGTCGTCTGCGTGTCGTGACTGGCTGTCCACCCCGCGTCATATCGACAAGACGACACCGCTGATGAAGGAGTGAGCATGAGTAAGACTTGGTTGATCACTGGAGCCGGACGGGGTTTCGGTCGCGAGTTCGCGATCGCCGCCTTGGGGCGAGGCGATCGGGTGGCGGCCACTGCCCGAAACACGGAAGCCTTGAAAGATCTTGTCGATATTTACGGGGACGCGATCATTCCGCTGTCCCTCGATGTGACCGACCGTGAGGCGGTCGGCGCAGCTGTAGCCACCGCGCACGAGCGACTGGGCAGTCTGGACGTTGTTGTGAACAATGCAGGCTACGGTCTGTTCGGGACCGTCGAGGAGATCTCTGAGCAGCAGTTGCGGGACCAGCTCGAGGTCAACCTGTTCGGTGTCCTTCACGTGACGCAGGCTGTCCTGCCGATCCTGCGCGAGCAGGGCGCGGGCCATGTCGTTCAGATCTCGACGGTGGGGGGGATCGCTGCCTTCCCCACCCTCGGCGGGTATCACGCCTCGAAGTGGGCGCTCGAGGGGCTCTCGGAGTCCCTCGCTCAAGAAGTCGCCCAGTTCGGCATTTCGGTCACGCTCATCGAGCCGGGTGGGTTCAGCACCGACTGGGCTGGTAGCTCGGCCGTGCATGCCGAGCCACTGCCGCACTATGACGCTCTACGAGCGGCATTCGTCGAGCAGCAGAAGAACACGCCCCCCGAATTCACCGGTGACCCCACCGCGGCCGGGCCCGCCCTCCTGAATGTGGTCGATGCGGAGGAGCCGCCATTGCGCGTCCTGTTCGGATTGATGCCGACCCAGGTCGTGCCAAGCCTCTACCAGCAACGACTCGACACGTGGAAGGCGTGGGAGCCGGTGTCGCTCGACGCCAACGGCCATTCCTCGAGCTGAGTCCTCGGGGCCGGTGTTACCGATGTCGTTTGCACCGGCCCCGATCTGCGCGGCTACAGTCGACGGGTGGCAGCACAGGGTGAGGGCGCGCGGATGCGCGCCAGACGGGCTCTGCGCCGGGAAATCATGCAGGTGGCGCTGGAGCTCTTCGTCGCGAAAGGCTTCGACGCCGTCACTGTGGACGAGATCGCCGGTGCGGCGGATATGTCCAAGCGTACGTTCTTCCGGTATTTCGCCAGTAAAGAGGACCTGGTCGTCGACAATCTCGTCGAAGTCGGTCACGAGCTCGCTCACCGGCTCGCCGCTCAGCCGTCGGACCTGGCGGCCTGGCCCGCGCTGCGGGCAGCGTTCGATCTGATCGTCGAGCACAACGACGGTGCGCCGGAACGCACCTTGATCCTGCTGACGATGCTCCATGAGACCTCTGCTCTGCGCGCCCGGCACCTCGAAAAGCAGTCGCGGTGGCAGGAGCTCCTCGCCCCTGATCTGCTTGAACGTATGACGTCCGATGTGCCGGAGGCGCTGCGTGCGCCGGCGGCGAAGGCGCTCGCCGGGGCCGCGCTCGCCTGTCTGGACACCGCCCAGGAAGTGTGGTGCGAGGCGGGCGGCAGAATCTCCCTCGGTCCCATCCTCGATGGCCTCATGGACGCTGTGCACTCCTGTCATACGGCGTGACCGTCGCCTCAGTCTTGGTGTCAGTCCTTTTCAGAGGGCTCGGTCGCCAGACCCGCGTTGCCGACCTGTATACCGGGCAGACGCACCCCCTACCGGCGACGAGGCTCATTTCCATCGACCTCGCCCTCGGGCAAGTCCTCGGACGTCGCACCGCCCAGCAGGCGGTCCTCGAGGTCCTCTCACGCTGCGCGGTGGACCGCCCGGAATCCGCAAGGCAGGCAGGCGCAAGCTCACCGCGATCGCGCAACGCGGCTTGCCCGACGCCGCCGCAATGTTCTCTACCCGTGCTGAACACAAGGACCTCCATCGGTGCCCCTCATCCGTGGATCGCGCGCATGCCGGTCGGTTCTCGCCGTTGCAGTGTTCGATGCTGTAAGAACGAGACCCGACCGCACTCTGTGCTCGAATCAGGCTGACATGTCCGAAGATGCCGGGCTGGTCGCCGCCGCGGCTTTCCACGATCGTCCTACCGCTGCCGAACGAGAGCTACGCCACAGGTAATAGGCAAGTGCCACAGAGATCAGCGTCGGGATGATCATCAGCTGGAAGATCGCCTCGGGGGTCCAGGACATGTCGATGAGGATGCCGACCCCGAGCGGCATCAGGGTCATGCCTATGCGACTGATGCCGATGCCGAGACCCATGGCAGCGGAACGGTTGTCCGCACTGAACAGGGCGGGCACGAGGGCATAGACGCTCACGCTGGTGGCGCACTGGCACAGGCCGAGAATCGGCGCGACCACCAAGGCGAAAGCAAGATCTGACGACAGCAATGAGAACACGGCGAGTAGAACCGCCGACAGCATCGCGAACACGGTGATCAGTGTGAACAACGAGAACCGCGTCGACAGGGCGGCAATGGCGAGCCCGGAGGCGGCAGCGCCGAGAGAGAGAAGAAGAACTCCGCTGGACCCACCGTCAGGGGACATTCCGGCGAGGACGAGAAGTTTGGGAAGCCACATACTGCAGAAGTACTGGGTGGTTATCGCGACGAGGAACAAGAGGGCGACCGCGCCCATCTGCGACGATCGGATGGCGAAGCCTACATCGTGCGCGCGGTCCTGTGACGTGGACGATCCGCTCGGCTGGGACGGCAGTGTCTCCGTTTTCTCATCCGGGTCGATTCCCATGCGTGTCAGGAGATCTGCGCGCTTCTGCTTCACGTCCGGGGTGTTCTTCGTGTCGAGGAAATCCGGAGTCTCCGGCACGAAAGCGACAACGAGAAGGCAGGCAATCAAGGTCAGAACTGCTCCGAGGACGAAGGCGCTCTGCCATCCTGCGCTTGCCATCAGGAGGGCGGCACCAGCTCCGCCGGCTGCACTACCGAGCGGAAATCCAACGGAGACGAAGCTGATCGCCGCCGCTCGCCTCCTGAGCGGCGCGAACTCGCCGATGGTGATCGTCAGGATCGGGAGCAATCCCCCCATTCCGATGCCGGTGAGCAGGCGAAAGACTGCCAGTTGGGTCACATCCGTGGCGGCGCCGGACAGTCCGATGAACGCGGTGATCGTGACCAGCGAGACGATGAGCTGCGAACGTCGGCCGTACCTGTCGGACAGCGGCGCCAGTACCAGTGCGCCGACCGCCATACCCACTGGTCCCATGGCAAGAAGGAGCCCGGTCTGGGTGCCCGTCAAGCCCCAGGCGTCGGCGAGCGGGACGACGGTAATCGAGATGGAGAGGAGGTCGTAACCCTCCGCCATGTTGGCGATCAGGCAAACGATCAGAACTCGAATCTGTAGCCGGCTGATCGGTGCCGAGTTGACAAGTTCCCGTGTGGTGGTCATGGGTATCCTCTGGTCGGGAAAGAGACCTGACAAATTCGTCTTCTGAGCTTTGGAGGAGCGAATACTGTTGCGCACCAGACAATTGCGTGCGTTCTCTGGTAGGTGGACCGCGCGATCTTCTGACTGGCGACGGGAATGTGACTTCGCCGAGGGGGTGACACCTCGACAACGACCGTCGGGGCGGAATCGCATGCGAATATCGCAGAGAGGCGTGGATCACGTCAAGGCCTTCGTTCCGGTATCGGCCCGGATGCGCGAGTCCGAGAGTCGCGGCGCCGTCGAGAAATTCGCAATCTGTGCAGTTGCTGGAGAGAAGCCTATGCACCGCACGGTTCTGCTGACGGGCCACCGTCCGGCACGCGCTGCTGACGGCGCTCCCGCCGTTCCCGCGCAAGTGCCCACCGATATTCACTACCGTTAGCTAAGGTGCACAGGTGAGGAATCGAGCGGAGGCGCCAAAGTGAACACGGAACATCTCGGGCTCCGCATCGAACGCACGGAGCGCTTACTCCGCGACAGGGTGACCGACAAGGTGCGAGAAGCGATTCTGCGGGGCGACCTCGAGCCCGGACGCAGGCTGACCGAGCGAGAGCTCGTTGAGCTCACCGGCGTGAGCAGGACCTCGCTGCGCGAGGCGCTGCGCAGCCTCCAGGCGGAAGGGCTCGTAGAGCGCTCGGAAGCGCGTGGAGTGCAGGTTGCTGTGCTTTCGGAGTCGGTCGTGGCCGAACTCTACGACGTAAGGGCAGCGCTCGAACCCGCAGCGGTCGAACTGTTCGTCCGCAACGCCTCGGACGAACAGGTACAGCAGCTCGTGGACGCCTTGAACCCCGTTCTCGATGACGCCGATGCCCCGTTGGACAGCAGTCGACGCTTCTACCAGATCCTGGTCGACGGGGCGGCGAACTCGATCATGCAGCAGATGTTCGGCTCGATCGAGGCCCGCATCACTTCACTGCGGAGGCTGTCGCTACGAACTCGCGGCCGCGCCGAGGCCAGCACGAACGAAATCCTTGAAATTGCCCGCCTCATTCAAGAACGGAACGCGAGCGCCGCTGCGGAGAGCGCGCGCAGGCATGTTCTCGCTGCGAAGGCAGCGGCACTTGACGTCGTCCGCGACACCCGGACGACGTCGGGCACCTGACCGAGGGGGAGAGGTCGAAAGCTCGCGCTACCTCCTGTGATCTGCAGTACCCGTGGGCTGTACACGCTGGCCGATGAGGTCAGGGGTGGCCCCGCCTTGCGGATCGCACCCCATTTTCAGTGAGCATTCGGAGCTGCCCTTTCGTGGGCGGGCGCGCCAACTTCCATTGACACCCTCATGTGGTACGGGATACGGTCATACAAAGAGTGATCGCGACCTCACAACCGACTTCTCACGCGCCTCGTCGCCGGCGAGAAGTTTGGTCGCGCGGACCCCGCGCCCGAACGTGAGGTTGCATCCAGTCACGACCCTCAGGCACTTACCGTTTTAGTCGAAGGAATGGTGTGAGATGACCGAAAGCGCCGGGACCCTCGTGGCCCCTCGTTTCCCCGCCGAGACGGACCGCGACTACGCGATGCTCATCGACGGCGAGTGGGTCGGGCCGGGTGACAGGGACACGTTCTCCTGCGTCGACCCGTATGAGAATCAACCCTGGGGACGCGTTCCGGTCGCAACCGCCGACGACGTCGACCGTGCTGTACGGGCGGCCCGACGGGCGTTCGACGAAGACGGCTGGCCGCAAACCCCCGCAGTCGTGCGCGCCGGACTACTCCGCCGACTCGCGGACCTGATCGAGCGGCACGCGGACGAACTCGCCAGAATTCAGATTCACGAGAACGGGAAACTGATCGGTGAGATGACCGGGGGTGCGCAAGCGCTCGCGATGCACGCCAGATTCGTTGCGGGACTTGCGGAGACGATTGGCGGCTCGTCAGTACAAGGGGTGCCCGGATTTACCGCCTACACCGTCCGGGAACCCATCGGCGTCGTTGCAGCGATCACCCCGTGGAACTCGCCGCTCACCCTGCTCGCTTGGAAACTTTTCCCAGCTTTGGCAGCGGGTTGCACCGTGGTGATCAAACCCTCGGAGGTGACACCGACCTCCACGCTGCGACTGGCTGAGCTCTGCCTCGAGGCCGGGTTCCCGCCAGGCGTGGTGAACGTGGTGACCGGGTTCGGTCAGCCTACGGGGGCGGCGCTGACCGCACATGCGGGCGTCGACAAGATCGCGTTCACCGGATCGACCGCCGCGGGGAAGGCGATGCTGGCCGCGGCCGGACCGCGGATCGGCAGGGTAACGCTCGAACTTGGCGGAAAGTCGCCGAACATCGTGTTCGGCGACGCAGATCTGGACAACGCCGTACACGGCGTCATGGGCGGGATTTTCGCCGCGACCGGTCAGACCTGCATGGCCGGCTCCCGGGTGCTGGTCGAGGAGTCCGTGTACGACGAGTTCGTCGAGCGACTCGCGGTTGCCGCGAGCAGCCTCACCTTGGGAGACCCTCTCGATCCCACTGTCGACGTGGGGCCGGTGGCCTGCCGCAATCAGTTCGACCGAATCCTCGAGTACATCGACATCGGCCAGGACGAGGGCGCCAAGGTCGCAGCCGGCGGTGCCCGAGATTCCGGCACACCGGAGACCGCGCGAGGCCTGTTCGTGCGGCCCACCGTGTTCGCCGGCGTCGACAACTCGTCGCGGCTCGCCCAGGAGGAGATCTTCGGGCCGGTGGCCAGTGTCGTTCGCTTCTCGGGGGAGGACGAGGCGACACGACTGGCAAACGACGTCGACTTCGGCCTCGCCGCCGGCGTCTGGACCAAGGATGTCGCCAGGGCTCATCGTATGGTCAAGCGCCTGCGCGCGGGAACGGTCTGGGTGAACGCCTACCGTGTCGTCCATTACGCGATGCCGTTCGGTGGTTTCAAGCAGAGTGGGCTCGGCCGTGAGCTTGGAACCGGCGCTCTCGATGCCTACACGGAGGTCAAGTCGGTCTACATCGACGAAGGCAACCGGCAGACCTTCGGACGACACTGAGGGTAGATGCGGCAGCCAGGACCGACTGACAAGTCGGTCCTGGCTGCGTTGCTCGACGATGCCCTTCCTGCCGTCGATCTCAGAGGTCTGGCCACTCGAGAAGGCGCGACGCATGACGAGTCGGCTGGATTGTCGAGGCGAGTCTCCGCGACCTGTTGGACGTCCGGACGTCCCGTGACCGCTTCGCTACCAGCGCGAAACCCCAACAGGCCACCCCAAAATCGGTAATAAGACATAGGCGAGAACTCTTCTGTAACCTTCGTCATATGTGATACCGTCATACATACTATGAAGGCGGCGTACGGCTAGATGCAGGCGTCGGTCGGAGTTGACGTAGATCATTCCGACGACCTGTGAGCGCCCAGGGCGCCGTAGATCATCCCTCTCGTCGAATCCGACGCCGCTCCGTACAAGCCCGATCCGAGGACAGGCAACTCCAATGGCAATGAGCTCAGAGACCAGTACCACAAAGCCGCACACCCCCGAGCAAGACCTCGTGCTCGTCGACGCCCGAGGCGACTACGCGGTGATGACCATCAATCGGCCGGAGAAGCGGAACGCCATGAGCTCCGCAGCCCAGCGTCGGTTCCGTGCGGCGCTCGCCGAGACCGTCGACAAGAAGGTTGTCGTACTGACCGGTACCGGTCCCTCGTTCTGCGCCGGAGTGGACCTCGTCGAGGTTCGCAGCGCGCCACGTCCAACCAGTCGTCCCAGCCAGACCCCGCTCAGTTGGACTCAGTGCCAGGCGGACCTGCGAGCGCATCCGGCGATCTTCGTCGCCGCCGTGAACGGATTCGCCCTCGGCGGGGGGTCGACTTTGATCAACAACTGCGAACTGGCAGTGGCCGCCGAATCTGCGACGATCGGCGCACCGGAGATGGGTTTCGGTGCGTGGCCCGTCCAGGCGGGACCGGCAATGATCAAGCGGGTGCTGCCCAAGCATGCGGCCGAGATCGTGTTCATGGCCAAGCGGGTCGATGCCGCCACGGCACTCCGGATGGGTTTGGTAAATGAGGTGGTGCCGGACGACCGGCTCCTGGATCGTGCATGCGAGATCGCAGCGCACATTGCAGGTTTCGACGCGATCGCTCTGGACTGGGGCAAGAAGGCCTATCACCAGCTTCAGGGCCTCGACTGGGACGACGCGTTGGACTACTCGACCTACACCAGCTCGATCATCGGTCAGGAGCAGGGGGTTGCCTCCGCCGCGGGTCTCGACCGCTTCGCAGCGGGACACCGCGGCTCGGGTCAGGGTGCCTGATCGGCATGAGCCACAACAACTTCAACGGGAGTGCTACGCGTGAGGAACGACGTGATTAGAGGGAAAGCGGCCGTTGTCGGCCTGGGAACTTCGAACTTTGGGGACATGTACCGGCAGCGGGACGCGCAGCGATCCTCGGAGGACCTCGGGGCCGTCGCGCTGCGCCAGGCGCTCGACGACGCCGGACTCGCCAAGTCCGACATCGACGGGCTTTGCTTGATGCGGATCCCGTCGTACCAGATGTTCGGCTCAATGCTGGGCCTCGACCCCGGGCAGTTGCGCCACGTCAGCCAATATGAGGCGGCGGGGCGCATGTCGGGGGTGGCGATGCAGGCCGCGGCCATGGCGATCGCGTGCGGCATGGCCGAAACCGTCGCCCTGGTGTACGGCAACAATGGCCGATCGGTCGGTGCGCGCTACGGCGGTGACTACGCGTACGGCCCGCTCTCGAGCTACGAGTCGGTCTACGGGATGACCTCGCCGGGCGCAGGCGTTGGACTGGCGTACAGCCGCTATGTCCACGAGTTCGGGGTTCCGGATGACGCCCTGGCGCCGCTGGCGATCAGCAACCGCAAGTTTGCGATGAACAATGAGCTGGCCGTCATGCGCAAGGAACTGACCTACGACGACTACATGAACTCCCGGTACATCGCGGAGCCGTTGCGGCTCTTCGACTACTGCCTGATCAACGACGGCGCGGTCGCGATGATCATGACCTCTGCCGAACGCGCGGCCGACCTCCGCAAGCCGCCGGTGCTGATCGACGGAATGGGCGCAAACACCACGGTGGCGACCACCTACCAGGTTCCGGACAACTTCTGGGCCTCGGCGACGGACGTTGCCGACCGGATGTGGGCGGAGTCGGGTCTGGGCCCGGCTGATATGGACGTGGCATCGATCTACGACAATTTCACACCGACGATCCTCTTCTCACTCGAGGCGTTCGGCTACTGCAAGCGCGGCACCGGCTGGGAGTTCGTGCGAGACGGCCGGATCGAGGCGGGTGGGGAGCTGCCGGTCAACACCAGCGGCGGGCACACCTCGGAGAGTTACATGCAGGGCTGGAACCATCTGGCGGAGCTGGTGCGTCAGGTCCGGGGAGAGTCGGCGAACCAGGTCCAGAAGTGCGACTACGCGCACTACATGTGCTACTCGCCAATCACCACCAGCATCGTCTTCTCGAAGGCGTGAGCCCAGTCTGCAGCGGAGGAAACGAACATGACCACATCGAATACGAGCTATGCGAAGCCGCTACCCGACACGGATGGTCTGCACGGGACCTTCTGGGAAGGTGCCCGTCGGGGAGAATTGCTATTGCAGCAGTGCCGTGAGTGCGGCACCAAGTGGAACCAGGGCAGCGGGTTCTGCCCGGGTTGTCTGGCCGCCGATTTCGACTGGGTGCCCGCTGCGGGCACCGGGACGATTTATGCGCGGATCTTCATGCATCAGGTCTACTGGCCGTCGTTCAAAGACGATGTTCCGTACAACGTCGTCTGGGTGAAACTCGACGAGGGGCCGCTGATGACCGCGAATGTCGTCGAAGCGTCGAAAGAGGACATCGAGATCGGGAAGCGGGTCGAGGTTGTATTCGAATCGGCAACCCCCGAGATCACCATCCCGCGGTTCCGCTTGGCCTGACCGCGATCAGGGTGAGTTGGTCGGCAGGCCGCATCTAGTTCGATCGTCATCCGTTTGGTCGCTGCGGACGTGCTTCGTCGTCGATAGACGCACCGCCGGACTGCCTACCGCCATGTGCCCCACCCTTCCGCGTGTCCGCTCAGCGCTGCGTCGCGAAAAAGCCTGCTCAACCATGCAGCACGGAGGAGTGCGATAGGTGGTGGGAGCCCAATTCGCCATTGACGGGCATATGAATTACGAGATACCGTCATACAAAGTCGGTCTAATAATAACCAAGATGCAGGAATTCGTCCTGCTGACGATCGCCGAGACCAATGATCTACGCACGCTTTGCAGCTCCCTGAGAGTCAGCGCGTGGCGCCGGCGGTGAGAAAGGGTGACAAAATGACGGTTCCCACGGACGACAGAGTCCGGGCCCAGCAACTCTACTTCCCGGTCCAGGACGAGAACGCGGCCCAGCGCTTCTTCTTCCCGGCTGGTGCGGAGGAAGTGCGCTTCGGCGCGAATGCGGCTCTCGAGGTGGCAGCACTGTGCGAGGAGTTCGGCTACCAGCGACCGTTCATTTTCAGCTCGCGCACACTCAACCGGACCACCGAGGTGGTGGACCGGATCGCCGAGTCCCTGAGGGCGAAGCTGGTCGGGCGAAGTGACCGTATCGGCGAGCACGCCCCCGTGAGCAACGTAATCGCTGCGATCTCCGAAGTGCGGCAAGCGAATGCCGACGTGTTGGTGTGCATCGGCGGCGGTTCAGTTATGGATTTCGGCAAATTTGTGCAGTTGGGCGTGACCGAAAACGTGCGAACGCGGGAGGATCTGCGCGCCCTGACAGTCGGCCAGGAACCCGTTTTGAACCAACGCCCAGATCTGCGGCAGATTACGATACCCACCACGTTCTCGCTGTCGGAGTGGACACCGGCAGGAACCCCGGTGGACGACGTGACCGGCAAGAAAATCGTCCTCCGGGTACCGGACGGGGTGGGTCGCACGATTGTCTACGACCCCGATGTCGTCCGTCATACGCCTGTCCGGCTCGCTCTCGTGACCGCGATCAGGGGCTTGGACCACTCGATCAACACGGTGTGTTCGACGGCGCCCAACGAGCTGTGCACAGTCCTTGCGCTGCAGGCGATCACCCACTTCCATACCGCGATTCCGCTACTGGCTCAGGGGAAGGCGGACATTGCGTTGCCGATGCTGCAGCGGGCCTCCTGGCTCGGTGGGGTCTGCCAGATGTCAGTTCCGCACGGTTTCAGCCACTTCATGGTCCACGTCCTCGCCCCGTGGGCTGACATCGGACACAGCGAGACCGCGTGCGTCATGATGCTCGCCCAGGCGCGATGGCTCCGCGAGCACGATGATCCGCGCCTCGCGGATGTGGCCGCGGCGATGGGTCGGCCGGGGGAGACCCTCGACGTGATCCTCTACGACCTACTACGGGAGATCGGCCTGCCCACGTCCCTGCGCGAGATCGGGATCGACCCGGCGCAGATCGACGGGGTTGTTCCGCATGCGCTCGCGCATCCGTATCTGACGCTTCACAACCTGCGCCCGATCACCACTGCGGACGACATACTGGCCGTGCTGTCCACCGTCGCGGAGTAGACCCGGGTGACGTCGACCAGCTGGAGCGGATTCTGGGGGTCACTGCCGAACCCCGATGAGGGGCCGAGGGCGGAGAACCGGCTCCGGGCTGGATCCGGTCATCGACCGAAATCTTTATCGAGAGAACAGAACTCGACCCCACAGACGGTCTGACTTGCGCCGCGGGGTGATAGCCACCATCCGTAGGTGAGCGGGCGAGGTGGCCCGGCTCGTCCCGGGCTCCACGCTCGAACTCGCACCCTCAACTGGCGGTGAGTTCGCGCACGTCAATGCAGATAAGGCCCCTGCCCACAGCAAGGGCAGCGAGAACACAGGAGGCAGAAAGATGAGTGCTGACCCAGGTGCACATTGGATCAACGGGCAGCCGGTGCGATCCACCGGAGAGCTGATCGAGGTGGTCAACCCGGCGACCGGCGCGATAGTCGGCACCGTGCCCTCCGGGGCGGCCGAAGACGTGGACGCGGCGGTGCGTGCAGCGCGCGCGGCGTTCGGCAGCTGGTCGACCACGTCCCTTGCCGATCGGGCAAAGGTCGTGGAACGGATTTCGGAGGGAATCAATGCCCGGAGTGAAGCGATTGCCAAGTCCGTCACCTCGGAGATGGGCTCGCCGATAGCTTTTTCCAGGGCCGTGCAGGTGGGCTTGCCGGTCGCGGTGTCAGCCACGTCCGCGGCCATGGCGCGGGACTTCGTCTGGGAGGAAGAGATAGGAAACTCCCTGATCATCCGAGAACCCATTGGGGTCGTCGGTGCGATCACGCCGTGGAACTTTCCGCTGCACCAGATCGTTGCGAAGGTGGCACCCGCGATCGTCGCGGGCAACACTGTCGTGCTCAAGCCGACCGAGGTTGCGCCACTCACCGCCGGGATTCTCGCCGAGGTCTCCGCAGAGGCCGGCCTCCCTGCCGGAGTGCTCAACATCGTGCACGGCACCGGCCCGCAGGTCGGCGAGGAGATCGCTCGGCACCCCGGAATCGACATGGTGTCATTCACCGGTTCGACTCGGGCGGGTAAGCGCGTTTCGGTGGTCGCCTCGGAGACGGTGAAGCGCGTCGCGCTCGAACTCGGCGGCAAATCCGCGTCGATCGTGCTCGAATCCGCCGACATCGGGGAAGCAGCGCGGGCCGGCTTGGCCGGCGCGTGGCTCAACGGTGGCCAGACCTGTTCGGCGTGGACACGGATGCTGGTACCGGCAGCCCACCACGACCGTATGGTGGAAGCTCTGGTGGCGGCGGCCGCCGCCCACCCGGTCGGGGACCCGATGGAGGAGACAACTGTGATCGGGCCGATGTCGTCGGAGATCCAGCGGCAGCGGGTCTCCCGCTATATCGAGCGCGGCGTCGCAGACGGCGCCAGGCTTGTCTCCGGCGGCCCGTCGCCGGTGCCCGGGTACGAGCAGGGCGCATTCGTGCAGCCGACCATCTTCGCCGATGTCGACCCCAGTAGCGTAATCGCACAGGAGGAGATCTTCGGGCCTGTGCTGACGGTGATTCCTTACTCCTCCGAGGAGGAGGCCGTCGAGATCGCGAATAACACGATTTACGGCCTGTCCGGCGCCGTATTCGGCGATCCCGACCAGGCGTTTGAAATCGCACGGAAGTTGCGTACCGGCCAGGTGACGGTAAACGACGGCCAATTCAATGTGCTGGCGCCGTTCGGCGGCTACAAGCAGTCCGGCAACGGTCGCGAGTTCGGGCGACACGGTCTCGAGGAATTCCTGGAAACCAAGTCAGTCCAGCGGTGAAAGTTGCCCGCTGCCGCGCGCGTGTCATATGCGGGGCAGCGGGGCTACCGAACACGACCCCGTTGAAACGGTCCACCCGTAGCCTTCCTGCCTCCGAGGTTTGCGGTGGGTCGCGTTGCCTGAGGTACTTCCCGTGGGCCCAACGGTCTCCCAACGTTTCAGCTCTGGGCGCGATCGGGTGGATGAGCTGAGCCGTTGCGTCCCAGATGATTTACCGGCGCGCGTGACGATTACCGCCGCGCACTTCGGGGATGCCGCTCCGACCTGCCTTGGTTGGGGCGGCAGCACTTTACCAATTCGGCTGAAACTGAACTCAGTGTCATTTTGCTACGCGGATCATGGAAGGTAGACCCAGTGGATTTCGAACCGAGCGAGCGAGCACATGCCTATATCGAGCAGCTCGACGCCTTCATCGACGGGCGTGTCGCCCCAGCGGAGGCCCGTTACGAACAGCAGCGTCGTGATCTCGCCGCTCTGGGCACCCCCCACGGGGTGCCCGGCGTGGTCGAGGAACTCAAGGCGGAGGCTCGCGCACGCGGGCTCTGGAACCTGTTCCTCCCGCATTCGACCGAACCCGCACACGGCCTGTCCCTTCTCGACTACGCCCCCCTCGCCGAGCGGTCGGGCTGGTATCCGCAACTCGCGCCAGAAGTGATGAACTGCTCGGCGCCGGACACCGGCAACATGGAGCTGCTCGACCTCTTCGCGACCGACGCCCAGCGCGAGCGCTGGCTGTCGCCACTACTACGGGGCGAGATCCGGAGCGCTTTCGCGATGACCGAACCCGATGTCGCGAGCAGCGACGCGAGCAACATCGGCACCAGCCTCCGGATCGAGGATGACGAAGTCGTCGTCAACGGGCGCAAGTGGTGGACCACCGGCGCGCTCGATCCGCGTACCGCGTTCTACATCGTAATGGGCGTCAGTGATCCTGACGCCGACCGCTCGAAGCGGCACTCGTTCGTGATAGTCCCTGCCGACACCCCGGGTGTGTCCGTGGTCCGCGATCTCAGCTACTACGGATACACCGACCAGAACGGTCACGGAGAGGTCCGCTTCGTTGATGTGCGGGTCCCGATCACAAATCTGATCGGCGAGTCGGGTGCCGGATTCGCCATGGCTCAGGCGCGGCTGGGGCCGGGACGGATCCACCACTGCATGCGGGCGATCGGCATGGCAGAGCGCGGAATCTCCTTGATGAAGGAACGGGCAGGGGAACGGACCACCTTCGGCCGCTCTCTCGCAAGCCAGGGCGTGGTCGGCGAGTGGATCGCCAATGCGCGTATCACCGTCGAGCAGTTGCGGCTCCTGGTGCTGAAAACGGCATGGTTGATCGACCGCCACGGAGCGAGCGCGGCGCGCACGGAGATATCGGCTATCAAGGTGGCCGTCCCGCGGGGAGTGTGCCGCATCCTGGACGACGCCGTACAGCTCTTCGGCGGGGCCGGCGTGAGCGGAGACACTCCGCTGCCGCTGCTCTGGGCGACCGCGCGCGCGATGCGAATCGCGGATGGCCCCGATGAGGTGCACCTTCGGTCGCTTGCCCGAACCGAGTTGGCGAAGTCATGAGCGTGCACTCGACGAACTCGGGCGTTCCCGGAGTGATCGGTCTGGAGAAGGAAGCCGTCGAGCAGTGGTTCGCGGTCTCCGTACCGGACGCGAGTCCACCGCTGTCGTTCGAATTGATTGCAGGTGGACATTCGAATCTCACCTACCGCGTCATCGATCAAAGGGGCCGGTCCTGGGTGCTCCGCCGGCCGCCGACTGGGCCGGTGCGTCCTGGTGCCCACAGCATGGAACGTGAGTGGCGCATTCTCAGTGCTTTGCAGACGAGCGCAGTCCCAGTGCCGCCTACGGCCGCGTTTTGCGAGGACGTGGCGGTGACCGGAGCCGAGTTTTACGTCATGGACTACGTCGACGGGATCGTGCTCGACGGCGGGGACAAAGCGGCGGCACTCTCCTCCGGCACTCGACGTCGGCTCTCCGACGAGATCGTCGCCACGCTGGCTCAGCTCCACCGAATTGATCCCGTTGTGATCGGACGGCGCCCCGATGCGAGGTCCGGCTCCTATGTCAGCAGACAACTCGAGCTGTGGATGCGCCAGATCATGGGCGGGGGTGCGCCCCGTACTCCGGAGATCGTTGAGGTCCACGACGTCCTCAGCGCGCGCAAACCTCCCCAGAGATCAATCGCGCTGACCCATGGTGACTTTCGGGTAGGCAATTTGCTCGTGTCGACCGCTGGGAAGATCGAAGCTGTGCTCGACTGGGAGCTCTGGACGATGGGCGATCCGCTCGCCGACCTGGGTTGGCTGGCGGCCTGGTGGACGCTCGACGCCGACGACGGCTGGTCGCCCGGTCGCGCCGACGGATTCCTCACCACCGCGGAGCTTGCCACCGCGTACCAGCGACTGACGCGTCGGGACACGTCCGACGTTCCGTATTACATCGGCTTCGCGCTGTGGCGGCTTGCATGTATCAGCGAGGGCGTGTACGCGCGCTATGCGGCGGGAATGATGGGGCAATCGCCGACATCGCTCGAAGCGCTTGCCGCTCGACCTCGGGAGCTGGCCGAAGCTGCGCGAGCGGCGCTTCTCTGACATCAGGCGTGGGACTGTCGCTGCCTACCGACTCTTGCGTCGGGAGTAGGGACTTCGAGCACGGACTACGGACGTCGAGATCACGACGAGCGACGGAGGGAGGTCCCACCATTACAAGGGTGGCGGGCAGTGGAGCACAGGAAGTCCGAAAAGCGCGGACCCGGGCACGGCTGGTCGAAGCCGCGCGGGGCGTTTTCAACCGGGATGGGTTTCACGACACCCGGCTTTCGGAAATCCCCGCGCACGCCGGCCTGTCGACGGGGACCTTCTACAACTACTTCACGTCGAAGGAGGAGGTTTTCCAGGCCGTCATGGAGGTCGTGCTCGAGGAGTTGCAGCATGAGCACGATGCCCAAAGTTCGGCTCTTCACGACCCTCCACTTCCTCCGGCCGACTCGATCCGCCGAGCGAACCGGCGGTATCTGACCGTCTATCGGAGCAACGCGCGACTGATGGCGGACACCATGCTGCTCGCCTCGGTGAACCCCGCCATCATGGACATCAAGCACAAAATTGACTGGATGTTCGAGGATCGCCTGGTACGAGCCCTCGCCCGCTGGCAGAAGAGGGGTCTCGCTGTTCTCGACCTCGACCCTGTTTACACAGCGAACTCACTCGCATACATGGTCGACCGCTTTGCACACGAGTTCTATTTCACCGGCAAGGACTACGACGAGGACAAGGCGATCGACGTGCTCACCACCATCTGGGTGCGTGCCCTCGGAATTTGCGAGAATTCTGAGTCAACAGAGGATCCGGACTGAAGCTGAGGTTCGTGGCTCATACCAGCCAAGACTCAGGCTACGGGCGATCAATGGAGTGAGTTCGGGCAGCACTGCCTCCCCAGCAGACAGTGCTGCGTATATCCGACGTATCCGTGCCCGAGTTAGGACTCGTTCGCCGAAGTGATTCCGCGCGGCGTTTGCGAGGAACACATTGACGGGCAGACCGTGTGCGGGATACCGTCATACAAAGTGAAGTGATGCGGGTCACGGTGTTGGCTCGCGCTCAGTGGAGAGGGAAGGCATTGACGGGTCTCGAGGATGCGGTGGTGGTGGTGACCGGGGGTGCCACGGGGATTGGTTTGGCGTTGGTTCGTGAGGCGGTGCGGCGTGGTGCGCGGGTGATGATCGTCGATGTCGACGAGGCCGGGGAGGCGGTGGCCGCTCTGCGTCGTGGCGGTGCCACTGTGGAGTCGACGATTGCGGATGTGTCCGATGTCGAGGCGGTGCGGCGTGCGGCGGCCGAGACCGTTGCCCGGTTCGGTGGGGTGGACGTGGTGTGTAACAACGCGGGTACGGCGGCGTTCGGGCCGTTGCAGGAGGTCGAACCGGGGGCTGCGAGCCGGGTGTTGCGGGTGAACGTGGAGGGTGCTTTTCATGTGATTCACGCGTTTGCGCCGGCTCTGGTGGAGTCCGCCGGTGCGGGTCGTCCCGCCTATCTGCTGAATACGGGGTCCGAGCATTCTCTGGGTGTCCCGCCGTATGTGGAGCCGATCAGCATCTACACGGTGAGTAAGTACGCCACTCTCGGGTTGACGATGACCGCGCACCGCGATCTCGGTCCGGCGGGGATCGGTGTGTCGATGCTTGCGCCGGGTTGGACTCTTACGGAGAACGTTCGTGGTCTTGTCGAGTCGAATCCCGTTGCGGCGGCGGCGATCGTGCCGTATGCGCAGGAGCCGGAGGAGGTCGCGGCGCGGGCCTTCGACGGGTTGTTGGCGGGGACGAGGGTCATCGCTACCAACCCGCACAGTCGGGCGTTTGCGATGGAGCATGCGCGCAGCCTGATGGTCGATATTCAGGCGCTTCCCGTCGTCGAGGACCCGGGTGGGCATGTTCATGACGGCTCGGGTGATGTGGGTGCGTGCCCGGTCTTCGGTGGGCGTTAGCCGCAAACGGAACCAGTGGTCAGCGGGCTGCTGTGGTGAATCAACAATGATCGTGAGGAAACGCGAAATGGGTCGTGTGGTCTTCGTCCAGGCGGACGGG
Source organism: Rhodococcus sp. NCIMB 12038 (assembly GCF_002165735.1). NCBI lineage: Bacteria > Bacillati > Actinomycetota > Actinomycetes > Mycobacteriales > Nocardiaceae > Rhodococcus > Rhodococcus sp. NCIMB 12038. Next base: position 64,559 of record NZ_NHML01000040.1, on the reverse strand, counting down.
TCGAAGCGGGAGGTCGAGGCCGTCGACGGTCAGTCGGTGATGCAGGTGGCGCGGGCGAATCTGGTGCCGGGCATCGTGGCCGAGTGTGGTGGTGAGTTGTCGTGTGCGACTTGTCATGTTTATGTCGATGAGCAGTGGGTGGGGTTTCTTCCGGCTCGTTCGGCCGATGAGGTGGACATGCTCGAGGTGGCTGCGGAGGAGCCGACGGAGTGCAGTCGGCTGTCCTGCCAGGTCCAGTTCGAGGCCGTTCTGGACGGGATGGTCGTGACCATCCCCAACACGCAATAGTCGACGGGCCGATGGTAATGACACAGGAGCAGCGAATGGCACAGGAGCAGCCACTCATCGGGGACCATGTGGTGATCGTGGGAGGCGGACAGGCCGGCGCGGAGTGCGCGGCCGCTCTGCGGATGGCGGGGCACCGAGGCCGGTTGACAATCCTGGCCGAGGAGACCTCCTATCCCTACGCGCGGCCCCCGCTGTCGAAGGCCTACCTGTCCGGTACTGCGACGGTGGACGATCTGTACATCCGACCACCTGCGACCTACGCCCAGCAGGACCTGGAGATCCGACTCGGCACCCGGGTTACAGCGATCGACCGCGAGAGCCGGTATGTACGGGTCGACGCCCGACCTGACGTTCCGTATGACCGGCTGGTGCTTGCGACCGGAGGCCGGGCCCGCACGCTTCCGCTGCCAGGCGCCGAGTCGGCTCCGAATGTCCACACGTTGCGTGGTCTCGCCGACATCGACGCAATGCGGGAGCAATTCACGCCCGATGCCAACCTGGTGGTCATCGGGGGAGGGTACGTCGGCCTCGAGGTGGCCGCTGTGGCGCGCAAGGCCGGTCTGCAGGTCACGGTGCTCGAGGCGGCGCCTCGGGTCCTGGCGCGAGTGACCGCTGCCGTGGTCAGCGGATTTTACGAGAGGGTGCACACGGAACAGGGTGTCGACGTGCGGACCGGCTGCTCCGTCAGCGGTCTCGAAATCGGACCGGAAGGTAGGGCGACCGGCGTCACCCTCGCGGACGGTGAACGCCTCGCCGCCGATCTAGTGGTCGTCGGCATCGGGCTGATCCCAAACACAGAACTCGCCGAGGAAGCAGGTCTGGCAGTCGACGACGGCATTCTCGTCGACGAATACTGCCGTACCGCGGATCCGCGCATCCTGGCGATAGGGGACTGCACGCGACACCCATGTGACCAGCACGGCGGGTTCCGCAGGCTGGAGTCGGTGCCGAACGCCATCGAACAGGCCCAGGTGGCGGCCGCAGTCCTGACCGAAGCCCCGCGTGCTTATGACGCGGTGCCCTGGTTCTGGTCTGACCAGTACGACGTGAAACTGCAAACGGTCGGACTTTCGGCCGGCCACGACGAAGTTGTGGTGCGAGGGAGTGCCGACACCGGGCGATCGTTCACGGTCTTCTACCTCAAGGATGGTGAGGTCCGGGCCGCTGACGTGGTCAACTGCCCTCGAGACTTCATGGTCGCGAAGAAACTGGTCGCTGCGCGCGCTCGCATCTCGAGCGACCGGTTGCGGGACCAGTCGACACCTCTCAAGCAGTGCCTGGTGAGCGGAGTCTAGATTGCCGGACAACGCCGCGTCCCACCCATGAATCGGTCGTCCGCTCGCCAAGGTAGAGATCCTGCTCCCTGCCCCGATAGGGGCAGGGCTCTTCCAGTCCTTCGCTTGATCTCCACCTCGCCGACTAGCCGCGGTGTGAGTTCAGCCCATGGGTGAACTAGCTCTTCCCCGTTCGTGGCGGGTGGTTTGAGCACTTCTCGAAGATGTGGGCGGGGTCGTACCCGCCTGTTCCAGTTCGAATTAGGAGAACGATGATGACCTCGCGACCGCTAGGCAGCAACCAGAACTGGCTTGACCAGATCGACCGACACGCTCACCTGATGCCCGACCGCCCGGCGCTCGTATTCCGAGGTGTGACCACGACCTGGGCCGATCTGCGCACCCGGGTTTCCGCGCTCGCGGGCGCACTCGCGGATCGCGGGGTCCGGCGCGGGGACCGAGTCGCGGTGCTGATGAGCAACCGCCCGGAGTTTGTGGAGACCGTGCTTGCCGCCAATGCACTGGGAGCGATCGCCGTACCGGTCAATTTCCGGCTCTCCCCGGACGAGGTGCGGTTCATCCTCCGTGACAGCGGTGCGGTCGCGCTCGCCGCGGACGCTGACCTCGCAGCGTTGGCCGCCGAGGTTCACGATGCCTTGTCCGGGCCCGCGGTCGTGCTGATCAGCGGCATCGAGGGCGGGGAGTTCGACGCCCTGGCCGCAGGTCCGGGACGCGAGCGCACCGTCGAGCTCGGTGAGCACGACCCGGCGCTCATCATGTACACATCCGGGACGACCGGCCGTCCGAAGGGAGCAGTTCTCACCTACCTCAACCTGGCAGTCCAGACTCAGACGATGACCCGGATCTGGCGGCTCTACCGCGAGGACGAGATCAACCTTTGCGCCTCGCCGATGTTCCATATCGCCGCGATCGGCAGCATCGCGCCGATGATCGCGACGGGCGGGACCACGGTAATCATGCCGAGTGGCCAATTCGACCCCGAGATCATGCTGGACACACTCGAGCGCGAGCGCATCACGCACGTGTTCATGGTCCCGGCCCAGTGGCAGGCTGTGGTGGACGTACCGGATGCAGGCAAGCGTGCCGCCCATCTGCGAGTCATGTGCTGGGGTGCGGCACCCGCGACCATCACGCTACTGGAGCGGATGTCCAGGACAGTCCCTGGCGTGCCGAACGTCTGCACCTTCGGCCAAACCGAGATGTCGCCCACCACCACTGTGCTCGACGGCGAGGACGCGATCCGTAAGATCGGCTCGGTCGGCCGCCCTGTCCCTGCCGTGGACATCCGCATCGTGGACGACGAGATGAAGGACGTCCCTCGTGGCGCCGTCGGCGAGATCGTATACCGCGGTCCTGGTCTGATGCAGGGCTATTGGAACCTGCCCGAGGCGACCATGGAGGCCTTCGAAGGTGGCTGGTTCCACTCCGGGGATCTCGTGCGCGAGGACGAGGACGGATTTCTATTCGTCGTCGATCGTAAGAAAGACATGATCATCTCGGGTGGGGAGAACATCTACTGCGCCGAGGTGGAGAACGTGCTGGCCGCGCACCCCGCGATCGCGGACGTCGCGGTGGTTGCTGCTCCCCACGCGAAATGGGGGGAGACCCCCGTTGCCGTGGTGGTCCCACTGGATCCCATGGCCCCGCCATCCTTCGACGAGATCATCGAGTGGTGTCGGCCGCGAATGGCTGCGTACAAGAAGCCGACACAGCTGCTCCTGCTTGACGTCTTGCCCCGAAATGCATCGGGCAAGGTGCTCAAACCGGTGCTACGCCGGTATGCTGCGGAGCACGTTGTTGCTCCGGCCACCTAGCCGCGTCCTGCGTCCCCCGCGACACCGAGGAAACCTCATGATCACAACACTTTTCAGAACCGTCGCGACACCATTGGCGGTGTTCCTCGACCACGTGATGGTGCCGCGACGGACGCGCGCGTTCTACGAGTTCATCGACGACTACCGTGACGAGCTCGATGCCACCGGTCGTCGGGAGGTGTCGTAGACGTATACCGAATTGTGGGCGGACATCGCGATTCTGGTGTTGGCCGGGTTCGTGGGGTGCGCGGTGAACTCGAAGGTGATCGATCGGATCGATCTCCTTCTGGAGATCGCTGCCGAACGCAGGCATCGACAACCCGTTGTTCTTCGCCGAAGCTACCTCCATGCTCTACGGGGACACGAAGAAGTCGGTCGCCGAGCTCACCGAGGCACTCAAAGCGCTCAAGGAGATGGCCGCAAATGCCGGGAAACAGGGTTCGCCTCGATATCGACGACCACGGCGTTGCCACGGTCGCCATGGAACGGATCGACAAACACAACGCGCTGGACCGGGCGATGTTCGACGCCTTGCTCGACGTTGCAGCCCAACTCGCCGTCAACAAGAGGGTCCGTGCAGTCGTGTTGCACGGCGCAGGCAAGAGCTTCTGCACTGGCCTCGATATTGCCAATTTCCTCGAGGCGCGAGGCGGAGGTATCGAGCAGCTGTTCGCTCGCGGGTATGGCGAAGTAGCCAACTACGCCCAGAGGGCCGCCTACGACTGGTCCCTCGTCCCCGTTCCCGTGATCGCCGCGATTTCTGGTAACTGCTTCGGAGGGGGCTTGCAAATCGCGCTCGGCGCCGACATCCGTGTCGCGGCTCCGGACGCCAGGCTATCGATCATGGAAGTGAAGTGGGGGCTCGTGCCCGACATGGCAATCACACAGACACTGCCGCGAATAGTCGCGGTCGACGTTGCCAAGGAGCTGACCTTCACCGGGCGCATCGTCAGTGGCAGTGAGGCCCTGACCCTCGGTCTGGTGACTCGGGTCGCCGAGGATCCCCTCGCGGCAGCACTGGGCCTCGCTCGCGCCATCGCTCAGAATTCACCTGACGCAGTCCGCGCAGCCAAGCGACTCTACGACGAAACCTGGACACGTCTTGACCCCGCCGCAGCGCTTGCTCTGGAGAGCGAACTGCAAATCGACTTGTTGGACAAGCCTAATCAAGTGGAGGCAGTCTCAGCCGGCCTCCAGAAGCGCACCCCTACATTCCGCGATCCTGAATAAGTCCGAAATGTGGATACACGTTGCGGCTTTCGCGGATGTGCGAGATTACCCGTGCGCTTGAGGAGCGACGGCGGCCATGGCCTCGTCGAGTGCGGTGGCGAAAGTGCCGGCAGTTCCGCTTTCGAGCCATGCTTGCTGAGCCGCGACGAGGCAACCGAAGGCTGCTGCGGTGACCGCACGCGGTGTCGGGTCACCTGTCGGGTACGGACGGTCGTGGTCAGCAGCGCGCTCGTGTAAGAGCGTGACGACAACCTCTTGCATCCGTTGTTGTTTCACGAGATAGCTGGCAAACAGGTTCGGGTTGGAGAAGACAACTCGCTGCATGGGGGCGGCAACAAAGTCCTTGTCGAGGGTGTCGATGTGGGGCACGAGGAGATCGAAGATCGCCCGGAGCGATTGCCAAACCGGTTCGTTTTCCGGGCGCGCGCGGAACCCGTCGACCAACTCCTCGACGAGATAGTCGAGTTTGCCGAGGACGAGATCCTCTTTGGTGGGGAAGTACCGGAACACGTTGCGCCTGGACATACCCACTGCCGTGGCGATGTCGTCGATCGTGGTCGCCTCGTACCCGCGGTCGATGAAAAGCGCGTTGGCAGCCTCCGTGATCTCCCGCGCCACCGCCTGCCGCGTGCGCTCGCGGATTCCAGACATCTTATCCTCGCCCATGCCGTGAAGCTTAACACCAAGAGGCGTGGTTGACACTGAGTGACAACAATTGCATCATGTGACGAGACGCTGTCGCAGGCCGCCGAACATGACCATTGGGCCTACCCGTCGGGTTGAGGTTGCATCGATCGCGGACCCGGAAGCGTCGAACGACCATCGAACTTCGAGAAGGAGAAACCAGGATGTCTGTAAACAAGGTCGCGCTCGTCACCGGAGCGTCCTCAGGTATCGGAGCGGACGCTGCCCTGCGTCTCAAGGATGCCGGCTACACCGTCTACGGCGCCGCGCGTCGGGTGGAGCGGATGTCCTCGCTTCAGAAGGCGGGTGTGAAGCCGATCGCTCTCGATGTCACCGACGAGACGTCGATCCGTACCGTGGTGGATGCGATCGTCGGCGATTCGGGACGGATCGACGTCCTCGTCAACAACGCCGGATACGGCTCGTACGGCTCGATCGAAGACGTCCCGTTGGACGAGGCGCGCGCGCAGATCGAGGTCAACCTATTCGGGCTGGCCCGCCTCACCCAGCTGGTCCTGCCGCACATGCGTGCGCAGCGCAGCGGTACCGTGATCAACATCAGCTCCATGGGGGGCAAGCTCGTCACCCCGCTCGGCGGCTGGTACCACGCCAGCAAGTACGCGGTCGAAGCCCTCAGCGACGCGCTGCGAATCGAGACCGCGCAGTTCGGCATTCATATCGTGGTTGTAGAACCCGGCTCCATCCGTACCGAATGGGGCTCGATCGCCGCTCAGAAGCTGAAGCAGACGTCCGGCAACGGCGCCTACTCCTCGCTCGCCGACGGCGTCGCCACCACCCTCGCCGCCAGCTCCGAGCCTGGCGCGCGCAACACGTCCGGACCGGAGGTCGTCGGCAAGGCCATCGTGAAGATCGCCCGGGCTCGCAGGCCCCGCACCCGGTACCGTGTCGGGTTCGGCGCCGCGCCGGTGATGTTACTGCGGTGGCTTCTGCCTGACCGCGCCTTCGACGCCATCATCCGTCGCGCCTTCAACATCTGAACACTGACCGCAGTTGGGGGTTCAACTCCTACGGACGGTTTCGGATATACGCCCGGTGCAGTTGACTTAGCAGCCGGCCGACGAACGCGATCTTCGGCCATCTGATCGCGGACCGTCCGAACCACCGCCGATGCCGCCAACCATGTTGAGCGGCGGTACAGACACGTGCGCACTCCAGGCAGACATCGGTGTGAAGACGTCTACTGTGCAAGCACGCGAAGGTGCTCCTCGGCACTACCGTAGGTGTGTTCGATGGCGGTCAGTCGGCTGGCGTAGTGCCCGACCGGATATTCGGCGGTGACGCCGATGCCGCCATGCAGCTGGATTGCTTCCTGGCTGAGCTTCCTCGAGGACCGCGAGATTTGCAGCTTCGCGCGAGATGCGACCTTCGGATCAACGATGCCACCTGCCAGTGACATGGTTGCGTACAGCGACATGCTCCGTGCCAATTCGAGTAGGACGTACATGTCCGCTGCACGGAAGGTCAGCGCCTGGAAATTTGCGAGTGGAACGCCGAACTGTCTGCGCTGCTTGAGGTAATCGGTCGTCAACGTCAAAGCTTCTTCCATGGCGCCGACTGCCTCGGCGCAGAGCGCGGTCTGTGCCTTCACCTCGGCTGCCACGATCGCTGCCCGCACGTCGGAGGCGTCACCACCCAGCGGTTCGGCTGCGACGTCGGTGAACGAGATCTGTGCTGCCCGCTGACCGTCGTGGGTCCGGTACGGCTTCCGTATCAGCCCCGCCGCGTCACCGTCGACCAGGAACAGTCGGACGTCACCACCGGGCAATGTCGCGCTCACGACGAGAAGATCAGCGCTACCGCCATGCGGCACGGGGTTCTTGGTCCCGCTCAACGACCACATCTCCCCGTCCACGCTCGCAGTCGTGTTCACTGCAATGTGTGGCCAGCGACTTCCGGGCTCATTGTGGGCGAACGCAAGCAACGTACTACCCTCGGCAACGCCGGGCAGTATTCGCTTCCGTTGATCGACCGAGCCAACGTCGGAGATCAATCCGCCCGGTACCAGCACGGCGTCGAGAACCGGCTCCGGTGCCAGGCGGCGACCGACCTCGGCCATCACGGCCATGATCTCCACGGGACCTGCCTCGGTTCCTCCGTCTTCCTCCGAGAAACCAAGGCCGAGAACGCCGACCTCGGCCAGTTGCTTCCAGACAACTGAAGACCAGCCGAGCTGACCGCCGACGACATCGTTGCGCTTCTCGGTGTCATAGGCGCGCGTGAGCACTTCGCGAGTGGTGTCGCGAAGAAGTTTCTGCTCTTCGTCGAGTTCGAAATTCATGTACTCGCCCTCTCACAATCCAAGAATCGTCGACGCGATGATCTGACGCTGCACTTCGTTGGAACCGCCATAGATCGAAGCGGCTCTGGTCTTCAGGTATGTCGGCACGGAACGCTGGGCCCATCCGGGACTCGCAATTTCCTCACCGGCCTCGTACGGCAGCGAATCCGGGCCGGCGATGTCCATGAGGATCTCGGTGGCCGCTTGCTGGAGCTCCGAGCCGCGAAGTTTGAGGATCGACGATGCCGGATTCGGCTTGCCGTCGGCGGAGCTGGACACCAAGCGCAGCTGGGTCAGATCGAGCGCGAGCACTTCGTTCTCGAGTTCGGCGAAGCGCGCCGCGAACAATGGGTCCTCGAGTAACGTGCCGTCACCAGTCGGGGTGGCTGCGGCGTGCTTCTTTGCCTCTTCGAGCCGCAGCTTGGTATGGCCGACCCTGGCCACACTGGTGCGTTCATTGCCGAGAAGGAACTTCGCGTAGCTCCAACCCTGGTTCTCCTCGCCGACGAGATTCTCCGCCGGCACGCGCACGTTCTCGAAGAATACTTCGTTGACCTCGACGCTGCCGTCGATCAACTTGATCGGACGCACCGTGATACCTGGGGTTGTGAGGTCTATCAAAAGGAACGAGATACCCGCCTGCTTCTTCGGCGCAGCCGGGTTGGTGCGCACGAGTGCGAAGATCCAGTCCGCGTATTGGCCGAAGGTCGTCCACATCTTTTGTCCGTTGACGATGTAGTCGTCACCGTCACGCACAGCTGTGGTCCGCAGCGACGCCAGGTCCGAACCTGCCTCCGGCTCGGAGAAACCCTGACACCACCAGATGTCCAGGTTCGCGGTCTTAGGCAGAAATTTCTCCTTCTGTTCCGGGGAACCGAACGACGCGATGACCGGTCCGACCATGAAAGCGTTGAAGTTGAGCGGTTCGGGAACAGACGCGAGTTGCATCTCGTCGAGCCAGATGTGTTGCTGTATCGGTGTCCAGTTCCGGCCGCCGAACTCCTGGGGCCAGTGTGGAACAGCGAGTCCGTTCGCGTTGAGAATTCGCATCGTCGTCACCATGTCGTCACGGCTCAGGTCGATACCCATCCTGTTCTTCTCGCGGATCTCCGCGGGTATCTCCGTGTTGAAGAAAGCCCGTATTTCATGACGAAATGCAGCTTCCTCCTCTGTCAACGCAAGATTCATTCTTTTCCTCTCTGATCAATGGCAGACCGCCGAACTTGTGAGCTCGACTCGCGAGCTACGGGACGTGGGTTACAGGAGCGAACCGGTGGTCACACGGGGGTGCGGTTCAGGTCGGAATCCCGTTCTGCCGTAGCTCTCGCGTAAGACGTTCTTGCGGATCTTGTTGCTCGCGTTTCGGGGCATCTGATCGACCACGACCAAATCCTTGGGGTGCTTGTACCGTGCGAGGCGTGGCCGAAGGAAGTTCACGAGATCGTCGATCCCGAGCTGCATCCCGTCTTCGAGCACGGCCACAGCTACCGCGACCTCTCCCCAACGCTCATCGGATCGTCCGATGACCGCGATTTCTGCCACGGCTGGATGATCCATGATCGCGTTCTCGACCTCGGCGCAGTACACGTTCTCCCCGCCGGAGATGATCATGTCCTTCTTGCGGTCGACGATGTAGACGAATCCATCCTCGTCTTGTCGGCCGAGATCGCCGGAGTGGAGCCAACCTCCGGCGAACACTTCCTCGGAGGCGTTGGACCGTTGCCAGTAGCCGGCCATCACGGTCGGGCCTCTGAAGACGATCTCGCCGACCTCGCCGGTGGCGACCTCGTTCATCTGGTCGTCGACAATCTTCACCTCGACCGATGAGGTTGGGATACCTACTGATCCGAGCTTGCTCAGACTGTGTTCACCGTCGAGATAGCAGGCGAAACCTGTGCTTTCCGTCTGCCCGAAAACCGCCACTGTCTCTGCGTCGGGAAATGCCGTCATCATCGACCGCAACAACGCGTCCGAGGCCGGGGCTGCTCCCCAGCACAGGATGCGCAGAGCCAGTTCACGTGGTCTTTCCAGCTGGGCCTCGGTCAGCGTCTGCCACTGCGCCGGGACAAGGAAGACCCAAGTCGTTCGTTCGTTCTGGAACGTCTCGAGCGTGCGATCGGCATCGAACTCACCGAGAGGGTGAATCACCGATGTACCACCGAAGTACAGTTGCGGGAGCACAGAGGCGATACCGCCGATGTGGAAGAGCGGCACTGCGACCGAGACGACGTCACCGCGCCGGTACGAGAGCGAATCCATGAAGGCCATGGAAATGGCGTTCAGATTCGCGTGCGTGATCATCGCGCCTTTCGGCCTTCCGGTGGTGCCCGATGTGTACAGAATCATGGCCACCGACTCATCGGGCACGTCGATCTCCGGCAGATCGCCGACGGCGTCACCGATCACACGCTCGTAGTCGATCTGCCCCTGCCTGGCCCCACCGGTGCCGATGACGAACTCGATGCCCGAAGTTTCAGTTGCCACGGTGGCTGCGAGTTCGCTCATGAGCTGATCGGTGATGACGGCCTTCGCGCCGACATCTGTGGCGATGAACACTGCCTCGGCCGGACTCATCCTGATGTTGACCGGTACGGCGATGGCTCCGGTCGCGGTGATCGCGAGTAGCGCCTCGAGGTACTCGGGCCGGTTGAGCATGGTGATGAGAACGCGGTCACCGTGCCGAACGCCGCGTAGGTACAGGGTCTGCGCCAAAGCAGACGCCCGCTGGTGCAGCTCCTTCCAGGTGACGGTTCTTCCGAGGTATCGCAGCGCCGGGCGGTCCGGCGTCATGGATGCGTGGCGACGGACTTGGTTGTTCCAGTGGCGTCGGCGAGAGAGGGGCTGTTCGGCGGCGGCCACGTGTACTGGCTGGACGGGCGATGTGCTCATGACGTCTCCACAGAGTCGACGGTCGTCTGCGTGAGGTGTTTGCGCAGGAAAGCCACCTGATCATTGATGTTGTGCGTCCGCCAGGGCTCGACATAGACATCGAAATGGCCGACGGGGTACCGGCGAATCTCCGCGCCGCCGATCCGTCGGGCAAGGCGTTCGATGGTCGCTGGTGGTGCCACGGAGTCCTTTTCGCCGATCTGCAGCAGAACAGGGCAATGCAGCCGGCGGGCTGTCGCGATCGGCCGATTGAAGGCGATTGCGAGTAGTTCCCGTGCGGCGAACTCGTTTCGCCACGTCGCACCCGCGAACGCCCGCATCCCCGAGACGGCGTCGGCAGAGTTCATGGCCGCGAGGCTGCCCGGCGGCCCCACGATGGGCACCAGCAGCGGCGGGCGCCGTGTGAGAGCTCGCGTGAGATCACGGAGCCCTGCGATATTCGCCCGCAACATGAAGCCGAGACCGTTGGCGTGAATGGCGCTGCGCAGGGTCGCCGCACCGTCGACCGCGGCCACCTGCGCAACAACGGCTGCGATCCGCTTGTCGCTCGCGGCGACAGAGAGTGCGTGACCGCCTCCGTAGGATGTTCCCCAGATCACTATCCGCTCTGGGTCGACACCGTCGAGAGTACGCGCGAACGCGATGGCCGCGGCGAAGTCCTGGCGGTGACGGCGGAAGGACACCAATTGTCTTGGGGTCCCGGCGGAGTCTCCGAAACCCCGGTAGTCGAAGACCAGCACATCGATTCCTGCACCTGCGAACGCCTCGGCGAAAGGCAGCAACCCGCTGTCACGAGTACCTCCGAGTCCATGGGCCATCACCACACACGGCCGCCGTTTATCGACGTCGTGGGCGGATTCGGCTCCGGATAGGTGCCAGGCAGCGCAACGCTGCCCTTGACTGGTGAATTCGACGTTTCTCATCGGACTATCTCTTTCGTGGACGGGGCGCGTGGCACCTCGGGTGAAGTGCGTAACCCAGGGTGGACGTCATGCAGACCGCCCACCCCGGGTGACGTGGTTCTCGCTGGGTGTTCGGTGTCAGCTGTGTGCCGCGAGTGTCTCGGAGGCAGCCTCGGCCGGGGAGCTGAAAGTGAATCCGGGGAAACCCGAGGTCGTCTCTTCGTGGATCCGATCGAAGTAATTCCCCGCACCACCGAAGTAGGCCAGGATCCCCCGCGGCTTACCGGGGATGTTCGCGCCGAGGAACCATGAGTTCGCCACCGCGGCATTCGCCAGAACTGTACCTTCGAGTACTTCCTCGTTGTGCCGAACCCACGCATCGACGGCATCGGTATTCGGATCGATGGCTTCGTAGCCGTTCTGCTGCATGAAGGAAATGGTTGCGGTCACGAACTCGGCCTGCTGCTCGACCATGGTCGGACCGTTGGCGAAGGGCCCCAACGGTCCTGCCACGGTGAAGAAGTTCGGGAACCCATGCACCGCCAGTCCGAGGTAGGTCCGAGGCACGGTCTTCCACGTCTCGCTCAGTGATCGATTATCTCGGCCTCGGATGTCGACGCCTTCCGCTGGGCCGGTGATGGCATCGAATCCGGTGGCGAAGATGATCACATCGAATTCGTATTCGTCTGTGGCGGTGCGCAATCCACCAGGAAGGATCTCGGTGATCGGATTCTCGCTCACATCGACCAGGGACACGTTCGCACGGTTGAACGCTTCGTAATAGCTGTGCCCGCAGGGCGGACGCTTGGCGGCCAGCGGGTACCTCGGGCAAAGGAGTTCGGCCGTCTCCGGGTCTTTGACGATCGCTCTGATCTTGGAGCGGACGAATTCGGAGGCGATCTCGTTGGCGGGGCCATCGAGCCACACATCGTTGAAAGTGTCGAACAGGAAGCGGAAGCCTCCAATCTCCCACGCCCGTTCGAGTACACGCTGCTGATTGGCAGCGCTGTAGTCTGCGGCCCCATTTTCGCAAATGGGCAGGTCCATGGCATAGAAGTGCTGGCGTGCCCGCGTCCAGATGTTGTCATAGTCCGCCTTGATGGCGTCGCGCTCTGCTTCATCGATCGGCCGGTTACGCGCTGGCAAAACGTAATTCGAAGTCCGCTGGAACACGGTGACCTGGGCTGCGGAGTGCGCTACGACCGGTACGATCTGCACGCCGGAAGCCCCCGTACCGATCACGGCGACCCGCTTGCCGCTGAGATCGACCTCGTCGGTCGGCCAGAATCCGCTCTGATACCAGTCACCGGTAAAGGAGTCGAGGCCGGGGAAGTCCGGCAGATACGGCTTCGAGAGCGGACCGGCTGCCGACACCAGGTATCGACACGAGAACTCGTTTCCGTTGTCGGTCCGGACTGTCCAGACGTTCTCCACATCATCCCAGGTGGCGCCGGTCACCCTCGTCCGGAACCGAATATCTTTCCGAAGATCGAGATGATCAGTGACGAATTCGAAGTACCGTGCCATCTCGGCCTGTGTGGGGTAACGCTGGGACCAATTCCATTTGTCGAGGATTTCCTTGGAAAAGGAATAGCAGTAGTACCACGCCTCACTGTCGGTACGCGCCCCCGGATATCGATTCCAGAACCACACGCCGCCGACATCTTCGCCGGCGTCGACAAGAACCGTGGACATTCCCATCTTTCGTAGATCGTGCAGGGCTCGCAGCCCACCAAAACCCGCACCGATTACCACGGCATCAAACTCAATCGAATCGCTCATCACATCTCCTTTCAAGATGTGATGACGCTATCGTGATATGGATCACGTCAGAAGGGGCAGCTGCCCACGATTTGCGCCATCTAATGTGATCCTGCACAACGCGCTTCACGTTCGCGCGCAACGGTGCTCGTAGTTCATACGGACCAATGTGCCATTTCGAGCGCTAGTCCCACCCGCAGATGCCAACCAGACGACGATCGGGGGAGTAGGCGCTCAGCACGTTCTATTCGATTCAAAATGGTATTTCTATGAGTAAACAGGCGTGCGGCCGTGCGTGCAGTATTGGCGTCTTCCTGCAAGTAGATGCGCAGGGTTTCTTTCAGGGTCGAATCCGCATTCGCCAGCTGTCCCAGGGCGTCGGCGATGAATTCGTGAGCGGCTTCTTTGTCCTGGGAGGCCAACACGGCGATTACCACGTCGTCGTAAGCGGTAAAGGGCCCCATTTCGACGTATCGCTCCGTCACGCGCCGTGCGGCGACGGCTTCACGGTGGGTGCGCCGGAATCCGGACATGTGCGCTCTACTGGATCCGGCGGCAGCCATCAGGCCAGGAGAGGCCTGGGAGATCATTTCGGCCAACTGGCGTGAATCGAGTGGCTGATCGCTGCTCAGCCATACCCACGCGGTCGTGGTGCTGGCGGAGAGAGTGAGAGGGGGAGGTAGTTCGGACCTGAGGGCCAGGAGACGAGCCGTCTGTTCGAAGACTCCCTGTTCGTGGTCGCCGGTTGGCGACCACAGCACCAATCCGGTATGCCATGTGGAGAGGTCGTAGCCGAGTCGTTCGCGGGCGATGTCCTCTTTGATGGGAGCGCCTTCGAGGATCAGCGTCACGGTTTCCATCCTGCGAGACAGCACTCCGCCGAGCAGTTCGTCACGCTCCTGCTCGATCCGCTCGGTGATGGACGCAAGTGCCGCGCCGACCCACTCGTTGATCGATCCGAGTCCGTAGTCGGCGATAAGCGCGACTTCCTCGGGCGGCGCGGCCGCTGCAGCGGCCAGTAACCAATGCCGGCACCCGACGTTCTCGGCGTAGCGGTAGCCGGTCTGGAGGTGCTGGAAGTCGACGCCGTGCCGTATCAGGTCTCGGGCGATGTCGAGTGCTTCCGGGGGAACATCGACCGGGACCCGATGACCTGGTCGTCGGCGCTGAGCCTCCGACCATCGAGACGTCATGGCTCGCACGCTGGCTCGGACGCTCTCCTCGAGAGCTGGGTCGCTCGCGAGTGCGGGCGCGGCGGTGACCGCGGCGGTGACCATGTCCTCGAGAAGTCGGTCCGCATTTGCGACGAACTGCTCGACTGTCGCCAAGACCAGTCGGGCCTGATGCTCCGAAAATGGTTCCCAGCTGCGTGCCAACTTCGACATGACTGACTCTATCGTGCTCGATGGTCTCTCGAGAGGTCTTCCCTACCTGGCCGAAGACCGCGGGGCACCGGTCACCGATACCCCGCCGTCTTCAGCCGACGTCAGGCAAGGGTGGCGTCGAGGAGGTGTGCAAACTGGCGCTGGGCAATGCTTCTGCGGGAGGGCACGTGCTCGCTGGGCAGCCCTGTGTCGGTGGGCGTGTAGTCGCGAAGGATCAGCTTGGCGACGGTGTCCCGGTGTACCTCGTCGGGCCCGTCGTAAAAGCGTGCGGCGCGGGCAGCCCGGTACATTGCCTCGAGCGGCATGTCGGCGGAGTAGCCGAGAGAACCGTGCGTCTGGATGGCCCGGTCGATGACGTCGTGCAGGACTTTCGCGCCGAAGTACTTGATGTATGCGATCTCTTTGCGGGCGGCCGCGGTTCCCCGCTGATCGATGGTCCATGCTGCGTTCAAGGTCATGAGTCGAGCGGCCTGGATCTCGGCAGAAGAATCGGCGATCCAGTTGCGGATCGTCTGCTTGTCGGCGAGTACGCCGCCGTGCAGCTGACGGGATACCGCCCGTTCGCACATCATGTCCAGTGCGCGCTTTGCCTGGCCGACCCAGCGCATGCAGTGGTGGATGCGACCCGGTCCCAATCGCTTCTGGGCAACCCGGAAGCCGTCTCCGACGCCTCCGAGTAGTGCGGTTTCCGGCACTCTGACGTCGTGGAACCGTACCTCTGCGTGTGACGGATATTGGTTCGGGCGGATGGTCGGGTGTTCCATCGTCTCGAGGTCGCGAACGATCTGCACCCCGGGTGTGGTGACCGGGACGATGAACTGGGATGCCCGGTTATGGGCATCGGCGGTTCGATCGGTGACCGCGACGACGATGATGAAATCGGCGGTCGAGGCGTTGGACACGAACCACTTGGTTCCGTTGATGACCCAGTCGTCTCCGACGCGGTCGGCGGTTGTCGACAATTGTGTGGGGTCGGACCCGGCGTGGTCGGGTTCGGTCAGGGCGAAGGCGGAGTACGCCTCGCCCGCCAGCAGGGGTTCGAGCCATCGCTTCTTCTGTTCGGGAGTGCCCGCGGCGGCGAGGATTTCGCTGTTTCCCGAATCGGGCGCCTGGTTGCCGAAGACGAGCGGAGCCACCCAGCTCGAGCCGACGATCTCGTGCATCAGGCCGAGCTTGACCTGTCCGTATCCCTGACCTCCGAGTTCCGGGTCCAGGTGCGCCGCCCAGAGGTGCTGATCTTTCACCTGCTGTTGCAGGGGGCCGATTGCCTGACGTAGCTGTGACCAGTCCAGATTCAACGTCTCCAGTGGTAGCACGTCGTTCTTGACGAACTGTCGGATCCACTCCAACTTCGATTCGAATTCCGGTTCGGTGCTGAAATCCCAGGCCATGATGTCTCCTATTACTGTGTGATCGAAGTTCAGTTGGTCAGCGTGAGCGCGCGGGTGAACAGCGCCGTCGCCGTGTGGTGCAGACGGTGGCCCACGTCCGCGGGCGCGAGACCTGCGCACGAGCGGGCGTACGTCCCTTCCAGGAGAATGCCGAGCTTGAAGCACGCCAGCACGGCGTACCAATCTGCGGCGGAGACGTCGTAGCCGGTGCGCTCGCCGTAGATCCGGACGAGCTCGTGCGCGGGGGGAAGTGAGCCCGCGCGCGCCAGTTCGGAGCCGATGACATCGCTCGCTTCGTCGGGTTCGGGCCACGTCGCCAGCAGCCAGCCGAGGTCCAGCAGCGGATCCCCGATGGTGGCCATTTCCCAGTCGACGATCGCCGCGACGTATGGACCGCCGTACCCGAACATGACGTTGGCGAGGTGATAGTCACCGTGCATGATGCCGACCGGGCCGCTCGCGGGTTGGTTGCGGTTCAACCACGCGGCAACCTTCTCGACCGGCAAGCTGTGGCCCGGATAGCCGTCCGAAGAGGCGTACGAGTCGAGTTCACGTAGCCAGCGCGGAACCTGCCGGTCGAGAAAACCCTCGGGTCGCCCGAAATCGCCCAGGTGGGCCGCCTTGTAGTCGACCATGCTCAGTTCCGCGAGCGCCTCGACCAGAGATAGTCCCATCTGATACCGGATGCTTGGCGATGATGCGTGTGGCTCCGGCAGTTCCACGGCTGCGTTGAAACCGTCGATCGGTTCCATGAGGTAGAACACCGACCCGCCCAGAATCGTCTCGTCGAGACAGGCGTGGATCAGTTTCGCGTGCGGCACGGGGGTATCGGCCAGCGCGGTGAGGAGACGAATTTCCCTGCGGAGGTTGTCATTGGTGGTCGATCGCAGATGCGCGGGTCCGCGGCGCAAGACGAATTCACGACTGTCGCAGCTGAAGCGAAGCATGATGTTCTGGGTGCCGCCGCCGATAGTGCGCGCATCGGTCAACGGTCCGGATCCGAGATTCGCGTCGTGGACACAACTCCGCAAGGCTACGAGGTCGACGCCGAGGTCGCCGACATGATCGGCTGCAGCACTTTTCGTCATCGGACTCCGCCGTCGAGCCGCAGTGTGGCGCCGGTGCAGAACGCTGCCGACTCCCCGGTGAGATACAATGCTGCACCGACTATCTCGTCAGGATTACCACACCGCCGTAGTGCTGCTTGCGCGTCGAACTGGACGCGCATCTCCTCGGTCCAGGCGGCGGATATGTCCGTCAGGAACGGGCCGCACTGGATGGCGTTGACGCGGACTCCGGACGGCCCGAAGGTGTGAGCGAGCCCCTCCGTGAGGTTGTTGAGTGCGGCCTTGGCCGCCGCGTAGGGGACGGCGCTGGGGTCCGGTCGTATTGCTTCGATCGACGAGATGTTGAGGATCGATCCGCTTCCTGCTGCCGCCATCCGTGTTCCGACGACGGACGCCAGCCGGAACGGTCCCTTCAGGTTCACACCGATGACCTTGTCGAAGTAGGCCTCGGTGACCTGATCGACCGACGGATACAACGGCGAGAGGCCGGCATTGTTGACGAGCACGTCGACACGTCCGAACTCCCGGTACGCCTCGGCGATCAACTCGTCGCACTGGTCCCAGTCGCTGACGTTGCAGCCCACGGCCAGCGCCCTTCGGTTGTGAATGACCTCGGCGTCCTTAGCAACCACTATGCAGTCGGCCACTTTTCGACTGGCCACGACAACATGTGCGCCCTCCGCGGCGAAGGCCAGCGCCATCTCCCGGCCCATCCCCCGGCTCGCCCCGGTGATGACCACTACCTTGCCATCGAAATTCACTTCTACCTCGCTACGTCGCGTACTGGTGGATTCAGCCCGGCGGATGTGTCGAAGCGAACGACCACGCCGTCTAAATATTTCATTGAGTGCTCACTCTATTATATCCCGGAGGGGTGTGTCCAGACCGGGATCGAGGCGGCTTAGACTATGTCCTCGTGGAGGCACCTGATGATCTGACCAGCAGCGGTCCGCGGCGTCCGGGGCGACCGCGCGGCAGTGTCGCCAGCACAACCGGGGCGACGAGAGACCGGATCACCGAGATCGCAATCGAGCTCTTCTCAACCCTCGGCTACCACGCCACGAGTGTTTCCGAAATCGGAGAGCGTACCGGCTTGAGACCGGGTGCCCTGTACTACCACATCAAGTCCAAGGAAGACCTCCTCTGGGAGATCCTCGAGAGCTACACCCAGGAAGCGCTCGCAGGAGCACGGCAGGTGGTCGCAATGGACTTGACCCCGATAGACAAGCTGAATCTACTCATAGACAGGCACGTGAGGACCATAGCCCGCCACAGGCGGGAAGTACTCATCCAACTCCGCGACGCCGATGCTCTCACCGCCGAGCACAATCAGAAGCTGCAAGCGATGAGACAAGAAGTTCAGCGCTGCTGGGAGGACGTACTCGACGAAGGGCAACGCGCAGGCGACATTGCGCGTTCGAACCGAACTGTGGCGAACGGTCTCCTGGGGATGCTGAACTCGGTACCCCAGTGGTACCACCCCGGGCACGGCCAAGACATCGACACCATCGCGCGAGAACTTCGCGCGATGGTTATCGACGGGCTCGCCCGCTGAGATCTGATTCCTGCCTCACGCGTCCCCGAAGTAGCTCGTGATTCACCGACTCCTGTGCGCGTGACCGACCAAGTCGGATTTCCCTTCGCCGAGTTCCATGACGTCGGTGCTGAGCGAGGACAAAGTCTCACGGGCGGAGTTCGTTCAGGGAGCCCGCTTCCGGCGAAGAAGGACGCCACCATGATCTTGTCGCGCTAGACGCCGTCTATGTTCGGGCTACCGCTGAGTGCTGCAGTGTCACCGCCCGGCGACTACTGGAAGCCGTACTACTACCTTGCTCGAGGACGCGTTGCCGGTGATGCTGGTCAACGCCCACGACGCGCGGAACATGGCGGGCCGCAAGTCCGATGTGTCCGACGCCGCCTGGCTGGCCGACCTGGGCGCGCACGGGCTGCTGCGCGGGTCGCTGGTGTCGCCGCCACCGATCCGCCGTCTGCGTGATCTCACCCGCGCCCGCACCGCGATCACCCGCGACCGCGGCAGGGCGGTGCAACGGATCGAGGAGGTCCTCGAGGACGCCGGCATCAAGCTGTTCTCGGTCGCCACCGACATCATGGGTGTCTCGGGCCGGTCGATGCTGGAGGCCCTCGTTAGCGGCCGTGACGACCCGGCGGCGACATGCGTGTGTTCCCGACCGCGGGTCATCTGGCGTCTTGGGCGGGGGCGGCACCCGGCTCGAATAAGTCTGCGGGACGGGTGAAGTCGACGAAGACCCGGCCTGGCAACCGGCACCTGAAGGGTGCGCTCGGCACCGCCGCGCTGTCGGTGGCCGGCTCGAAGGGCACCTACTTCTCGGCCAAGTACAAGAGGATCGCGTCCCACCGAGGTCCGATGAAGGCGGTCGTCACCCCACCTGTCCCCACCATCCGCGGTGGTCACCTAACTTTCGTAAGAGAGCTTCGCCAGTCGACTGGCTCCGAGCGGAACGAGTAGAGGTTTTCGTGGTTGTCGATAGGGATTACGTCGGTTTCTCCGTCTTGATATACGACCAGCCAGCAGTCCCGGTCGTGTGAGGGCACGGTCATCACGATCTGCGCCCACTGTCCGGTGCGGTAACCGTGCGGGTTGTTTCGGCGGACGAACTGTCCGAGACGGTTTGGGGCGATGCGGGCAGTCATCAGGTCCTCCGTAATGGTGGGTGATAGGGCACAGTGGATGGCCGTACCGGGTGTGGAAGCACCCGCCGGCGACGCCGATTCGGCAGTCGCCGACGGGGCGATCAGATCCCCCGGGCTGCGGCCCGAAGTTGCTCCGCGGTGGCCTCGAGGAGTTCGTTCCAGGACACCTCGAACTTGTCGACGCCCTCGTCCTCGAGGACCTTGAACACGTCGGGNAGGTCGATGCCGACGGCGGTGAGCTGGTCGAAGATCTCCTGCGAGGCGACCGCGGTGCCGGAGACGGTGTCCCCTTNGACCNNGCCGTGGTCGGCGAACGCGTCGAGGGTCTTCTCCGGCATCGTGTTCACGGTGTTCGGGGCCACCAGNTCGGCGACGTACAGGGTGTCCGGGTANGCGGGGTTCTTGACGCCNGTNGACGCCCACAGTGCGCGCTGCGGGCGGGCACCGCCCTCNAGCAGTCCCTGGAACCGCGGCTGCACCTCGAAGACCTGCTGGTAGGCGGCGTACGCGAGGCGGGCGTTGGCGAGGGCCGCCTTGCCGCGCAGCGCGAGTGCGTCGGGGGTGCNGATCTTGTCGAGCCGCTTGTCGATTTCGGTGTCGACGCGGGAGACGAAGAACGAGGCGACCGAGTGGATGCGGGANAGGTCGTGTCCGGCGGCCTTGGCGGCCTCGAGGCCGTCGAGGTAGGCGCCCNTGACGAGTTCNTAGCGTTCCACCGAGAAGATCAGCGTGACGTTGACGCTGATGCCCTCANCGAGCACNTTGGCGATGGCCGGGATGCCGGCCTCGGTGGCCGGGATCTTGATGAACAGGTTCGGGCGGTCGACGATCTTCCACAGTTCGACGGCCTGCGCGACGGTCTTGTCGGCGTCGTGGGCGAGGCGGGGGTCGACCTCGATGGACACGCGGCCGTCGACGCCGTGGCTGGCCTCGAACTGCGGGGCGAGGACGTCGCAGGCGGCGCGGACGTCGTCGGTGGTCACCGTGCGGATGGTGGCCNNGNCGTCTGCGCCGCGTTCGGCGA
The DNA here is from genome assembly GCF_002165735.1 of Rhodococcus sp. NCIMB 12038. NCBI lineage: Bacteria > Bacillati > Actinomycetota > Actinomycetes > Mycobacteriales > Nocardiaceae > Rhodococcus > Rhodococcus sp. NCIMB 12038. Next base: position 43,857 of record NZ_NHML01000040.1, on the reverse strand, counting down.
GTTCGCGGACCTGGGCGTCGTAGACGTGGCCCTTGCTGAGTGCGGCCTGGAAGATCGACGGGTTGGTGGTGACACCGACGACGGACTTGGTGGCGACGAGTTCGGCGAGGTTGCCGGACTCGATGCGGTCACGGGAGAGGTCGTCGAGCCACACCGAGACGCCGGCTTCGGACAACGTTGTCAGGTGGGTGTTCTGCTGCATCATGCGGTTTATCCGTTCACTCGGGTCAGGCTGCGGCGTGCGGCGGCGACCACCGCGTCGGTGGTGATGCCGAACTCGCGATACAGGGTCTTGTAGTCGGCGGAGGCACCGAAGTGTTCGAGCGAGATCGCTTCGCCGGCGTCGCCGAGCAGTCGGTACCAGGAGATTCCCAGCCCGGCTTCCACGGATACGCGGGCCTTCACGGCCGAGGGAATTACCGTGTCGCGGTATGTCTGGTCCTGAGATTCGAACCAGTCCAGGCACGGCATGGACACCACCCGGGTGGGGATGCCGTCGGCCTCGAGGATCTCGCGGGCGGCGACCGCGAGCTGTAGTTCGGAGCCGGTGCCGATGAGCACGACCTCCGGTGCGCCGTTGGATGCCTCGGCGAGAATGTAGCCGCCACGGGAGACCCCTTCGGCGGCCATCTCGCGGGTGCCGTCGAGGACCGGAATGTCTTGGCGGGTCAGGGCGAGGGCGATCGGCCCGGTGGTGTGCTCGAGCGCGGCGCGCCAAGCTTGGGAGGTTTCGTTGGCATCGCCCGGTCGGATAACGGCGACGTTGGGGATGTTACGAAGCGAGGCGAGGTGCTCGATCGGCTGGTGCGTCGGCCCGTCCTCACCGAGCCCGATCGAGTCGTGTGTCCACACGTAGATCGCCGGGGTGTTCATCAGTGCAGCCAACCGCACGGCGGGGCGCATATAGTCACTGAACACCAGGAATGTTCCGCCGTAGGGGCGGGTCGGGCCGTGTAGCGCGATGCCGTTGAGGATCGAACCCATGGCATGCTCTCGGATACCGAAATGTAGGGTGCGGCCGTACGGCTGGGCGTTCCAGTCCTTGGTGGAGATTGCGATTGGGCCGAACGAGTCGGATCCGTCGATCGTGGTGTTGTTGCTTCCAGCGAGATCGGCGGAGCCGCCCCATAATTCCGGCAGGACCGGCCCCAGTGCGTTGAGCGCGGCCCCGGACGCCGTGCGGGTCGCGATTGCCTTCCCGTCGGGGGCGTAGGACGGCAGTACCTCGGCCCATCCTTCAGGGAACTCGGAAGCGTGAAGCCGGCGAAGGAGGGACGTGCGTTCGGGCCCGCGGGCCGACCACGCATCGAAATCGCTCTGCCACTGCTTACGGATCGTGGCGGCGCGCTCGAGCGCCGCCCGGGTGTGCGTCAGCACGGCGGGGTCGACGTCGAAGCTCTTGCTCGGGTCGAAGCCCAGGATCTGCTTGACGGCGGCGACCTCGTCGGCGCCGAGTGCCGAGCCGTGCACCTCTCCGGTGTTCATCTTGGTCGGTGCGGGGTAACCGATGATGGTTCGCAGCAGGATGATCGATGGGCGATCGGCGACCGCCTTCGCAGCCTCGATGGAGGTGAGGATCGCGGAGACGTCTTCGCCGCTGTCGACGACCTGCACGTGCCAGCCGTAGGCCTCGTACCGCGCGGCGACGTCCTCGCCGAGGGCGATGGCGGTGTCGTGCTCGATGGAGATCTTGTTGTCGTCGTAGAAGACGATCAGGTTGCCCAGCTGCTGAACACCCGCGATGGACGAGGCCTCCGACGTAACCCCTTCTTCGATGTCGCCGTCCGAGGCGATCACATAGATGTGATGATCGAACGGACTCTTCCCGAGTGCGGGGTCCGGGTCGAACAGTCCCCGCTCGCGCCGCGCGGCCATGGCCATGCCGACCGCGGAGGCGAGGCCCTGCCCCAGCGGTCCGGTAGTCATCTCCACCCCCCGGGTGTGGCCGACTTCGGGGTGCCCCGGGGTCTTCGAACCCCAGGTGCGCAGCGCCTTCAGATCGTCGAGTTCCAAGCCGTACCCGGCGAGATAGAGCTGGATGTAGAGAGTGACGCTGGAGTGTCCGCAAGAGAGCACGAAGCGGTCGCGGCCGATCCAGTTCGGATCTGCCGGGTCGTGGCGCATGACGCGCTGGAAGAGGGCGTACGCGAGGGGGGCCAGGCTCATGGCCGTCCCGGGGTGGCCGTTGCCGACCTTTTGGACCGCGTCCGCGGCGAGAACACGAATGGTGTCAACGGCCTTGGTGTCCAGTTCGGTCCAGTCGGCGGGATGAACCCGTTGGGTGAGGACGTGGATGTCGTCTGTGATCGACACGGGCAGATATCTCCTATTGGTTCGGAGGCCGGTTGACCTCCTCGATTCGAGACCGGGCAGGGAAGAAATATGGTCGGCATAGCGCAGATGTGGAGATGAGAGCGTCTGCTGGGGGTCGCTTCCGTCCGTGGTCGAGAAATATGGCCCGCGGGCGTAGCGGCCGTGAAAGCGGAGAATATCTATTCAGTTAGCGATTAATATTCCTCATAGTGTCAGCAGTCACACTTCGTGTCAACGGCAACGGTGAGACCCAGGCTCCCTGGCCTGCGGATCCGCGCCGGCATCCGGGCTTCGGTATCAGATCTCCGCGCCCCGTTGGACCGGCTTTTGCTCGAGGGGTCTGCTAAGTCACCGTTCGAAGGTGCAGTAGCGTCGCGGCATGAGCGAGAGTCAGAAGAAGATTGCATTCATCCAGGCCACGTGGCACCGCAACATCGTCGATCGTGCGCGCAAAGGGTTTATCGACGAAATCGGCCGGCTGGGCGTCGGCGAGGATCTTCTGGATTTCTTCGAGGTACCGGGGGCCTTCGAGATTCCCTTGCATGCTCAGCGGCTCGCGCGCAGCGGTCGATACGATGCCGTGGTCGCGGCGGCGCTCGTGGTCGACGGTGGGATCTACCGCCACGAATTCGTGGCCACGGCGGTGATCGACGGACTCATGCGTGTGCAACTCGACACCGATGTGCCGGTGTTCTCGGTTGTGTTGACCCCGCACCATTTTCACGAGCATGACGAGCACGTTTCCTACTTCACCGCGCACTTCGTCAGCAAAGGCTCCGAGGCAGCGCGTGCAGTTTCCGCGACATTGACCTCGCTCCGGGACCTCCCGAGCAACTGAGCGGTAGCGGATGCGGTCGGGCCGGTGTGGGCTGCTGCGGTGTATGGGCTCGCGTGACCGCCTACCCCGGCCGGTGGTGCCGTCCGCACCTCCGGCCGCGCGAGAGCTGGCCTGGTCCGAGACGCCCCTACCGAAGGTGACAGTCACAACAAGGTGGACGGGGGCGATGGCGAGGATCGGGGCCGGATGGTCCGCAACGGCGGCAGGTGCGTACAGTGCCTAGCCGAACGTAGCGCTCTGGGGTCGGTGAAATTCCGAACCGGCGGTGACAGTCCGCGACCCGAACTGTGCAGACGGTGAGGTTGAGCCGGTGAAACTCCGGCACCGACGGTGATGAGACATACGCCTCTCAGTCCGGATGGGAGGAGTGCTTCGGCGGCCATCTCGTGTGTCCGCCTGTCCTCCCATTCCGAAAACCCTGTGGCGCATGGACCGACAGGAACAACGCCATGCAGACAGAACACTTCCAGGGACCAGGAAACGGACTCTCGAGCATCGAGGACGCCCTCGCCGCGCTCCGGCAGGGCCTACCGGTAATCGTCGCCGACGACGAGAACCGCGAGAACGAGGGCGACATCGTCCTTGCCGCCCAACTAGCCACCCAGCGCTGGATCGCCTGGACCGTTCGCCACTCGTCCGGGTTCCTCTGCGCTCCGATGACCAACGAGATCGCCGACCGACTCGACCTGCCACCCATGGTGGAGCAGAACGAGGATCCGCGGGGTACCGCCTACACGGTGACGGTGGATGCCGCTGACCGCGCAGGGACCGGGATCAGCGCCTCGGACCGAGCGCACACCCTGCAGGTGTTGGCCGACCCCGCCTCCACCCCGCAGCGGCTGAACCGGCCGGGGCATATCGTGCCGTTGCGGGCAGTCGAAGGCGGTGTAGGCGAACGTGACGGCCACACCGAGGCGGCAGTGGATCTGCTGCAGCTCGCCGGTCTTCGCCCGGTTGCGGCGATCGCAGAGGTGGTCGCCGATGACGGCGAGATGATGCGGCTGCCGGGGCTGGTCGAGCTCGGCCGGCGTGAAGCGATTCCGGTGGTCACCATCGAGCAGTTGATCGCCTACCTCGACCAGCGGGGCACCTCGACCAGCTGAGCCGACCACCGCGACCTCAGTCCGGCCGCGCGGCGGGGTGGCACCCGCGGGCCCGTTCCTACCGCCGGAAGACGGTGAGAACGGGAGCGGGGTTCGACCCCTCGCCGTCGCTTGCCCTGTCTGTCGGGTACTGGGTCAGCGGGCGCAGAAGCCGCCATCGACGAGCAGGTCGATGCCGGTGACGAAACTCGCGGCGTCCGAGAGCAGGAAGACTGCCGGTCCACCCATCTCTGCGGGTGCGGCGATGCGCCCCATGGGAGTTTCGTCGGCGAAGACCTGCATCTGGTCGACCATCTCGGGGCGGGTGTTCATCGGGGTGGCGGTGTATCCCGGACTGAGGCAGTTCACACGGACGCCACGCTGGGCCCATTCCATTGCCAGGGACGCCGATAGATGTTTGACCGCGGCCTTGGCGCTGTTGTAGTGGCACTGGAGCAGCCCGCGGTTGGCGATGCTGCCCGACATCGATCCCACGTTGACGATGGCCCCGCGACCGTTGTCGAGCATGGCCTGCGCCTCGGCCTGACAGCTGACGAAAACACCAGTGACGTCGACGTCGTAGACGCGCTGCCATTGTTCGACCGACATCGATTCGGCGGGTGCGGCGTTGGCGATCCCGGCGGCGTTGACCGCCAGAGTCAGTGGGCCGAGTTCATTCTGGGTGCGGGCCACTGCCTCGCCCATCTGTGTGGGGGAGGTGACGTCGGCACCGATGAACACCGACTTGCGCCCGTGCGCTTGCACCGCGGCGAGCGTATCCGCCGCGTCTGCCGTGGGTAGGTCGACCACGGCGATGTGGCCCCCGTGCTCGGCGATGGCGATGGCGATCGCCCGCCCGATGCCGCTGGCGGCACCGGTGACCAGAGCAACCTGTCCGTTGAGGTCGAAGCTGTGGGACCCTGCACCGGCGTCCGATTGTGCGTTCATGCGGTTGCCAACTCCATTACTCCGTGTGCTGTCATTGCCTGTCCTTGCAGGATCCCCTGGGATCGTCCGCGAGCGAGCACCATGACCCGGTGCGCGAGGCCGAGGACTTCGTCGAGGTCCGAGCTGACCACGATGACCGCCGTTCCCGCGGCCGTGAGGTCAGCGATGAGGCTGTAGATCGCCGATCGGGCACCGACGTCGATGCCGCGGGTGGGCTCGTCGAGGATTACTACTCGAGGTTTGCGCTCGAGCCACTTGCCGAGCACGACTTTCTGTTGGTTGCCGCCGGACAGCGATGCCACCGGGCTTTCGGGTCGTCCCTTGATCCCGAGACGCTTGGCCACATCGGAGCTCAGAGCCCGGACCGCACCTGGGGAGACCCAACCTTTGCGTTGCAGGGAATCGAGATTCGGTAGCGCGATATTGTCTTCAATGGTTTCGGAGACGATGAGGCCCTGCTGTTTCCGGTCTTCGGGGACCAGCACGATCCCGGTGGAGATTGCCTCGCCCAGCCCGGAGCCGCGCATCGGGACACCGTCGATCGTCACGGTGCCCGATGCATAGGAGTCCGCGCCCGCAATGGCCCGGACCACTTCGGTACGGCCGGCACCGACGATGCCGGCGATTCCGAAGATCTCTCCGGCGTGCACATCGAAGGTGATATCGGCGAACTTCCCTGCGCCGGAGGTCAGTCCCTGCACCGACAGCAATACCCGGTTCGCGGGGGGATTGATATCGGGGAAGAGTCGGTCGACCGGACGGCCCACCATTTCGCGGACGAGCTCGTTCGGTGCGACCTGTCCGCTGGAATGCTCGTTGATCTTGTGGCCGTCGCGCAGCACGACGATGCGGTCGGCGATCTGGGCGATCTCGGCGAGCCGGTGACTGACGTAGATGAACGAGACGCCCTGCGAGCGTAGAGCGCGGATCGTCTCGAACAGCGCATCGGTTTCGTCTTGGCCGAGGGCCGCGGTCGGCTCGTCGAGGATCAGCAAACGCGCCTCGAGTGCGAGTGCTTTCGCGATCTCGACCTGTTGTTGTCCGGCGACGCTGAGATCGCCCACACGCTGATTCATCCGCCCGGCGAACCCGAGCTGGTGGAGATACTTCGCCGCCTCGTCCGCCATCTTCGACTGGGAGATCAGACCGCGGCGGGTCGGCCAGCGGCCGACCATAACGTTCTCGGCGACGGTCAATTCGGGCAGTAGCCGCATCTCCTGATGGATCATGCCGATGCCGTAAGCGATCGCGTCGCCAGGGCTGGTCGGGGCGTAGGGCTGCCCGCGCCACCTCATCGTTCCGGTGGTGGGGGAGGTGAGCCCTGCGATGATGCTCGACAGGGTCGACTTGCCCGCCCCGTTCTCACCGAGAAGCGCGACCACCTCACCGGGGTTGATCGTCAGGTCGACCCCGTCGAGGGCGATTGTGCCGGGGTAGTGCTTGGCAACGCCCTCGACGACGAGCCGTGCCTCGTTTGCTGTGCTCATTGGTCTCTCCGAAGTTTCGGGTTCGCTCACGGGTGCTGCTGGAGGAATTCGGCCGCGTTGTCCCGTGTGGTCAGCAGCCCCTGCTGAAGTTGCTCGGCGGGCACGGGTTGGCCGGCGATGAGTGCCTTCGCCGACTGCACTGCCAGGGCGCCCATGCCGTAGGTCGGTTGGGTGACGGTAGCGGCGAGTCGGCCGTCTCGGACCGCTTCGAGGCCGGCGATATCACCGTCGAACCCGACCACTGTCATGTCGGTGCGGCCTGCGGCCCGTGCAGCTGCCGCGGCGCCGAGAGCGAGGGCGTCGGCGCGACCGAACATCACATTGATCTGGGGGTGGGCCTGGAGCATGTCGGTGGTGATATCGAAGCCTTCGCTCTGCGACCACTGCTGGGACGCCTGCTTGGCCACCTGCTCCATGCCCGGGGCGGAGTCGAGTGCTTCGGTGAAGCCCTCGTCGCGGGCCTGCTCCGGTGTGGTGCCGATCTGCCCCTGCACCACACCGACCTTGCCTTGTCCGCGGGTGATGTCGATTACGTAGTCACCCAAATCCTTTGCTGCGGCGATACTGTCGGTAGCTATGAAGGAATCGGCGGGCGCTCCTTGCGGGTTGCGGTCGACCGCGACGATGGGGATGCCGGCGGCGTGGGCGTCGCGGACCGGAACAGTGGCGGCGGTAGCACCGGCGGGGATGTAGATGATGGCGTCCACTTCCTGGGTGATGAAGTTCTGGATCTGGCTCACCTGAGTGTCCGCGTCACCCTTGGCGTCGGCGACGATCAGCCGGAATCCCTGATCCTCCGCCGAGGTTTCGACTGCCTGCCGGATCATGTTGAAGAAGTCGGCTTGCTGATTGGCGACGGCGAGCCCGATTGTGGGCCGTCCGTCATCGTTTCCGCCGGCCAGTGGGGTACACCCGGCGCAGAAGATCAGTCCGAGGAGCGCGGCGATTGCAGCGAGAACCCTCGCCCGCATGGTGGTCATGACCTCCTCCTGCGCAGCACGTCGGCTCCCACGGCCACGGCGATGACGACGCCGATCACGATCTGCTGAATGAAGGGTGAGACGCCCAGCAGGTTGAGGCCGTTGCGGAGCACACCGATGATCAGAACACCGATCACGGTGCCGGTCACTCGGCCGGCCCCGCCCATCAGGCTGGCGCCGCCGATCACGACGGCGGCGATGACGTCGAGTTCATAGCCGGTGGCCGCGCTCGGCGCGGAGGCGTCGAGGCGAGAGGCGAGGACGATCGCCCCGATGCCGGCCATCACACCTGCGACGACGTAGACCGCGGTGGTGGTGGCGCGGACCTTGATGCCGGCCAGCCGGGCCACCTCGTGGCCGCCGCCGATCGCGTATAGCGCCCGGCCGTTGCGCCGGTATCGGGAGAACGCCCATCCGGCCACGAACAGGATTACCAGGGTTGCGACGGTGACGCTGATGAAGCCGAAGTAGCGTGCGGTGGAGAGTTTGTAGAACCACTCGGGGTAGCCGACGATCTGCTGGCCGTCGGTGATCAGGTTCGCCAGTCCTCGCGCGATCGACATCATTGCGAGGGTGGCGATGAACGGTGGTAATCGGAAGATCGTGACTCCGAGGCCGTTAATCAGGCCGGCCAGGGCGCCGACTGCGATCGCGGCGGCCATCGCGATTGGTAGAGGGAAGCCGCCTTGGTGGGAGAGCCAGCCGAGGACCATCACGGACAGGGCGAGGACCGATCCCACGGACAGGTCGATTCCACCGATGATGATGACGAAGGTGGCGCCGAGCGCCAGGATTCCCAACACGGTGATCTGGTCGATGATGTTGGTGAAGTTCCGGGCGGTCAGGAAGTTGGGCGCGGTCAACGCCAGTGCCACGATCAGCACGATCAGGCCGGCGAACGCGCCACCGGATCCGGAGAATGCTTTTTCGGCGAACCGGCGGACGGGGTTCGGTGCAGCGTCGGCAACTGCCGGTGCTGCGGTTGAGACAGCCATGATGGCCTCCGAGGATTTGGGGAAAGGAGAGGGGAGGGGTCAGTTCATGAACATGCCGCCGTCGATGTTGACGGCCTGTCCGGTGATGTAGGTGGCGGCGTTCGAGGCGAGGAACAACAGCAGGTTCGTGACATCGGACTCGCTGGCCGCCCGGCCGAGTGGGATGTTGGCGATCCACTCCTTCATCAATTGGCCGGGAGCATAGTCGCCGAGGCGGCTGCCCCACTCGCGGTCGTTGTAGTCCCACATATCGGTCTGGACGATTCCGGGACAATAGGCGTTGACCCGGATGTTGTCCTTCGCGAGTTCCTTGGCCAGGGACTGAGTCAGGCCGAGGACGCCGAATTTACTTGCCGCGTAGGCGGGTGTGTAGATGAATCCTTGACGGGCCTGCCCGCTGGCGGCGTTGAGTACCGTTCCGCCTCCCGCCGCGCGCAGCAGTGGTGTGGCTTCCCGGGTGGCGAGAAACATCGCGGTCGTGTTCACCCGAAGGACCCGCTCGAAGTCGGCGGTACTGGTCTTTTCGAGGTCGTTGATGGTGATGATGCCGGCGTTGTTGATCAGGGTGTCGAGTCGACCCCAGAGGTGGCCAATCTCGGTGAACGCAGCGACCATCTGCTGCTCGTCGGTGACATCGGCCTGCGCGGCCTGTGCGTCGAACCCCGCGCTGCACAGTTCTTCGGCCGCTTCCTTGACAAGATCGTCACGATCGATCAGGAAGATCGAGGCGCCGGACTCGGCGAATCCGCGGGTGATGGCGTTGCCGATTCCTCGGGCAGCACCGGTGATCGCGACGCGGCGCCCCGCGAAGTGCCCTCGGTAGAGGGGGGAGGCAACAGCGTTGTGGGACATGGCACTCCTTCGGACCAAGTGTCCCGTGTCGAGTCAGGAGTCGACGACGGTGGGGTGGTGAGACGACAGTCCGGACGGCGCCTGGTTCGGACGGAGGAAGGAGCGGCTGAGCGCGTCGATCCACCGGACTCGCCGTTGCGTTGCGTCCTCCTGGGGGAGGGCGGATTCGAACGTGACTTCTTCGGTATTGGTGATCAATTCCGGCATGCCGGCCGCACGTGCCGCCATTCGCGCGGCGCCGAACGCGGACAGGTCCGTGTTCGCGGCGCGGACGACCCGCCGGCGGCTGATGTCGGACTGGAGCTGCATCAGGAAGTCGTTCTTCGACGGCCCGCCGTCGACCATGATCTGGTCGATGGGCTTGATCGCGACCTGGTCGGCCGCGGTGAGCACGTCCTCGATCTGTAGCACGATGGATTCCAGGGCAGCGCGGGCCAGGTGGGCCCGTGAGGTACCCAGGCACAATCCGGACACGATCGCTTCGGCTTGCTCGTCCCACCAAGGGGCGCCGAGGCCGGCAAATGCGGGCACCAAGTCGACGCCGTCGCTGGTGCGCACCGACTGGGCGAGGCGACTGATGTCTTCGGGGAAACACTCGAGCAGCTTCGCCAACCAGACGATGGTGCCGCCGGCGGAGAGGATGTTGCCCTCGAAGGCGTGCCCGATCTTCTCGTCCTGCCAGGCGATCGTCCGCACCAATCCAGACTCGGGTTCGACCGGGCGGCCGCTGATGCCCATGATCGACGATCCGGTGCCGTAGGTGACCTTCACCGCGCCCGGATGAGTGGCCTCGTGGGCGTACAGCGCAGCGTGTGAATCGCCTAGCACGCCGGCGATGTGGGTGTGCCCGACCGGACCCGCGAGGAACCGCTTCGACGGCACATTCGAGGGGGTGACCTTCGGCAATGCCTGAATCGGAATATTGAACAGTGCCAACAGTTCCCGGTCCCATTCGGCGGTGGCCACATTGAGCAGCTGGGTACGGCTGGCGTTGCCGGTCTCGATGCGGTGCTCACCTGTCAGTGAGAAAAGCAGCCACGCGTCGACGGTGCCCAAGCATATTTCCCCCGCCCGGCTGCGGCGCCGGTCCGGGTCGATCTGGTCGAGGAGCCAGGCGAACTTGAGCGCCGAGAACATCGGGTCGAGAGGCAACCCGGAGAGCTGGCGCACCAGAGCGGTGACCCCGTCCTGGTGTAGCCGCCGTGCATCAGGCAGAGTGCGGCGATCTTGCCAGCCGAGCATCGGGCCCAGGGGCTCACCGGTGCGCCGATCCCAGATCACCGCGGACTCGCGCTGATTGCTGATCGCCAGAACGGGTGGCTCGCCGAGGTCGATGCCGGAGATATCGAAGCAGGTGCGCACGCTCTCGAGCACCGCATTCGCATCCTGCTCGACCCAGCCGGGGCGTGGGTGGCTCTGACCGATGGCCACGGAATGGCGGGAGATCACATGACCGTCCCGATCGACCAGCAGCGCCTTCGTGGCGCTAGTACCCTGGTCGATCGCAAGGACCGCCGGATCATTCCAGGTTTTCATGCTCCCAGTGCTTCCCGTGCAGCTCGAACGATACCTTCCTCGTTCAATCCGAAGTGGTTCAACAGGTACTGGGTGTTGCCGGTGGGGGCGAACTCGTCGATCCCCAGCAACCGCAGCGGAACCCGGGTGTCGGCGGTAGCGAGCTGGCTCAGCGTGGTCGCAACCGCGGAGCCGAGTCCACCGGCCAGGTTGGCCTCTTCTGCGACTACGATTGCCCGGGTTTCGCGGGCGGCGGCGGCGACCGCGTCCGAATCGAACGGGGCGATGTATTCGGCGTCAAGGATTCGCGCTGAGATGCCTTGCGCGTGCAGCTCGGTGGCGGCGTTGACGGCGCGGGAAACCATGGTCCCAGTGGCGATGATGGTGACATCGGTGCCGTTCGTGATCTGGACGAATTTGCCGCGCTCGAGCCGTGTGTTCTCCGTGGTCACGTCGGGGACCTTGAACCGGCCGACCCGGATGTAGGTCGGGCGAGGGTCGGCGACAGCGTTACGGACCGCGAGCTGGGTCATGTGGCGGTCGGCGGGAACGACGATGTCGAGGCCGGGCAGTGCCCGCAGCCAAGACAGGTCCTCGATCGAGTGGTGGGTCGGCCCCAGCTCTCCGTACGCCATGCCCGGGCTCATGCCGCACAAGATCACCTTGTGCTGGGAGTACGCGATATCGGCCTTGATCTGCTCGAGTGCGCGGCCGGTGAGGAACGGGCCCGCGGCGCAAACGAACGGGATGAAACCGGCGCTGGCCAGGCCGGCGCCGACGCCGACCATGTTCTGTTCGGCGATGCCGACGTTTATCAGGCGGTCGGGGAACTCGTCCCGGAACCCGGTGAGGTTGCTCGAACCGACGGAGTCGTTGCAAACCGCCACGATTCGGTCGTTTGTGCGCGCCAGTGCTCGAAGTTCGTCGGCGAACGCGGTGCGGTTGTCGTACTCCGGTGCGGGACTGGTTTGTGCCAGTGTTTCGGTGCTCATGCCAGTTCCTCCAGCGCGTCTGCTACCTGTTGTGGGTTGGGCACCTTGTGGTGCCATTCGGCGCGGTCCTCGATGAACGAGACACCCTTGCCCTTAGTGGTGTTGGCGATGACACCGACCGGCTTGCCTGTTCGGGAGGGTTCGAAGGCCCGCAACAGTTGGGTGTAGTCGTGACCGTCGACAATGCGGACTTCGAGGCCGAAGGCGGCGAGCTTGTCGTCGAACGGATCGAGAGCGTTGGTTTCCTCGGTGCGGGCACCTTGCTGGAGTCGATTGCGATCGACGATCACCGTCAGATTGTCCAGTCCCTGGTGTGCGGCCGACATCAGCGCCTCCCAGTTGCTGCCCTCCTGCATTTCTCCGTCGCCGAGCACGACGTAGACGCGGTATGACTTACCTGCCAGCTTCGCGGCCGCGGCCGCACCGACCGCGAAGGGAAGACCGTGCCCTAGGGGCCCGGTGTTCGTTTCGACACCGGGCACTTTGTTGCGGTTGGGGTGGCCGTTCAGCGCCGAATCGGGCGCCATGAACGTTGACAGCTCACTCCGCTCGAAGTATCCGGTCTCGGCGAGCGTCGAGTACAGGGCCACTGCACAGTGGCCCTTGCTGAGGACCATGCGGTCCCGCTCAGCCCATTCCGGGTTCTGCGGATCGAGATGCAGAACGCCCCCGTAGAGGGTGGTGAGAATGTCGGTCACCGACAGGTCGCCACCGATATGTCCTTGGCCCGCAGCGGAGATCGTCTCCACAACATCGCGACGGGTGGCACGGGCCCGCTCGGCGAGCAGTGATGACTTCTCCGTGCCGTCGGCGGCCTCGAACTCCTTGCGGAATTGCCGCCACGATTGCGATTGACCGGGGTCGCTCCCCAACATCTTTGACATTGCATATCCATTCAGTAGTCAGTGGATATTCATATTGTGGCAGCCATCACAAGCAAATGTCAACGTGGTTGGCGGTAGGGGGGCGTCCGTCATCCAAAGGAAGGAGGCTCGACGCATAGACCGCGGGTGGTCGTGCGCCTTGCGGGGTATGGACATTCGAGGTAAGCGTCCTGTTGGTGCTCCTGGACGAACCGGGGGCAAAGTAGGCGTCGGCTGAACAAGGTCGAGCAGCCTCGCCGAAGTGGACCGTCTCGGTGCGGCAATGACCTCGACGAGCCCAGTGGAGGACAGTGTGGGGCGATCGCAGGCCCGTTCGCCCAGGTAGGCAACCGGCGGAGGGAGGGTGATCGACGTTGTGGAGTCGTCGTCCGTGTAGAGCTGGGGCACTCAGTGTGCTTGCGACTCGCAGGGTGGAACTCGGTGCCGGGGATGCAGCGTCAGTTGCTCAGGACCAAACTTGTTTATGGTCGGGGAGATCCTGCTAGGCGGCGGCATTTCCGGATCGACTCCCGCAGTGGAACAGCGTGGGAGGGTGATGAATTGGAGCACTCGACGGATGGTCACTCACGAGCGGTCATCTTGCTGGGGCGCGGCGGCAGTTCGGGTTGGCGATTTCGGGGCAATGTAGGTGCAGAGGATGCGGATTACGGGCCTGCCGAGATTTACGGACTTCAAGGCCCTGTGTGGCGTCGGTCGTCCGTGACTGCCCGGCGGCAAATTGAGGGGGGCGCACGCCTGATTTCCGGAGGCTCGCCACGTGGCGGTCAGGACCCGACGAGCTCGGTCGCCGCGACCGTGTCGGTCACGAGTACGTTGATCCATCCGCCAAGGAGCGCCCCCCGCAGCGCGGCTAGCTTGCGAAGGCCGCCGGCGACTCCGATCCGTCGAGGGATCACCCGCAGTTGGTCCGGTTCGATCCCCATCACCCGATCATTGAGGGCGGTTTCGACGAGCGTCCCGGCTTCGTCGAAGAAGCGAAGGCACACGTCCCCGACGGCCCCTGCCGTCCGCAGCATCTCCTGATCGAATTCGGCAATCGCGTTGCCACTCTCGCGCAGCAGCGGCGAGGGTTCCAGTGTCCCGATGCCGACCAGCGCCGTCGTGAGCTGTGCCCACTGGTCGCTCACCTGTTGCACTGTCGAGTCGGCCATCAAACTCTTCCGGGCTTCGGAGCTGCCGAGAAGCCCAGGTGCGGGTAGGAAGATCGGCGCGGCGCCCGTTACTGATGCGAATGTGGTGATCAGCCGGTTCGCCTCGAGCTGAACTCTCGGATCGCCGACACCGCCGACCAGCTGCACAACCTCGGAAACGACGGGTGAGTTCGAGGGGCGCATCGCCTGGACTGCAGCGAGGAGGTTCGAACTCCATGAAGAGATGCCCACAAACTCATCTCCCATCAGCGTCGATTCCAGATATATCGCGGTTGCCGCTCCGAGGTTCTGTACGAGATCCCGTTCATCGCTCGTGCTGTCCACGACCACTGCCTCGAGGAGGCCAAAGCGAGCTTCTAGGCGGTCTTCGAGGTCGGTATGTACCCCTGCTGGTGAATTGACCACTGTCTTGACGATTCCGGTCTCCAGTGACCGCTTGAGCAGACGCGACACTCGAGGCTGCGAAATGTGCAGTTCCTCGGCGATTTGTGACTGCTTGAGGTTCCGCTCGTGATACATCCGTGCAACCTTGACCATGAGTCGAGTCTGTTCGTCCGTCGGTGTGAGACGCCGCGCGCCGCGCACTCCGCCTGTGGCCATGTCCCCTCCTCCGCACTCGCATCACGAAACCGACCTGACTATACATGCAACCAGCCGCTTTTCTGAATATATATTCACCTGTGGAGGAGGGTGCGATGGCTTCTCGCTCGACTTCTCGGAGTGCAGCACCTCGGCGGTTCGAGCAGGTCGTGAACCGGTGCTCAGGGTTGGTGCGGCCGCCGCCGCTGCATCGCCCTGGCAATTGTCGTTCGTCATCATGACCGGCGGCATCGACCTCGCGGTGGTGCTGCTCGCCTTCGGCCGCCACACCTACCTGGGACTGACCACCTGGACCTGGCGGATGTTCCTCGCCTTCGGCGTCGGCGCCTTCGCACTCAAATACTCGGCATGGGCCCGCCGGGTGCTCGCGATCGGCGGCAACGAAGAATCCGCCCACCTGCTCGGCGTCCGGACCACCGGAACCATGATCTCCGTCTACGTGCTCTCCGGCCTCGCCGCGGGCTCGGCGGGGTCGTGCTCGCCAGCCAAACCGGGTCGATCAGCACCGACACCGGCAAGGGCTGGGAACTGATCACCATCGCGGCGTGGTCGTCGGAGGCCCCTGCTGACCGGCGGAATCGGCTCGGCCCTGGGCACCCTGGTCGGCCTGTTGCTGATGCAGCTGATCTTCAACATCATCGTGTTCGAGAACGGCCGCGGCACCATCTCGATCAGCTCCTACGGGGAGTCCGTCATCCGCGGGGGATTCCTGCTGATCGTGGTGCTCGTGCAGGCTAAGGTGGCCAAGAGGAGACGACGATGACCGAACCGGCACGCATCGACCGGAGCGAGGACGGGGGGCGGGGCACCCTGCTCGCGCGGGCCGACGACCTCCTGCACCGACCGACCCACACCGTCCTCGGGAGCGCCGGAGCCCCCGGCGCCGGCACGTCGACAATCAGCGAATGGCTGGTCACCACCCTCGCCGCCCGCTATCCCGGTGAGGTCGCCGTCCTGCCCCTCGACGCCTACCACCTGGAGCAGACGGTGATCATGCGCCGCGGCGCCGCCCACCGCAAGGGGCGCCGGACACCTACGACGCGCTGTCCGACGGTTTCGCCGTCGGGGCCGAAGAAGGTGGCCGACCCGGTGTGGTGGCATCGGGCGGGTAGTTGCCAGTCCCGTAATTCGGTGACGGCGGTGAGGCTGACTTGCTGCCGCGAGAGGTTCTCCTCCAGGGGTGGTCCGCAGTCGGCCGGCGGGGTGGGTGCGCCACGCTCCCCACCCCGCCGGCCGACGAAGGGTCAGCGAGACCGGTTATGCGGGGATGGGGGTGCCCCGATGGGTTTCGCTGAGTTTGGACGGGCGCGCCGACTGCCCGGATCCCGGGTCCTTGTGGAAGGCACCGTTTTTCATGATGCCGACGATGTTGGACTGGTCCTGCAGGATGGTGATGTCCTCGAGCGGGTCACCGTCGATGAGGATAATGTCCGCGTAGAACCCGGCCTTGACCTGCCCGAGGTCGTCGGGCATCCGCATGATCTGCCCACCGAGGGCGGTCGCCGCGAGCAGCGTGTCCTTCGGGGAGAAGTCGAGCAGTTCGACGAAATGCTGCAGGTCGCGGGCGTAGGTGCCGTGCGGGGTCCACGCGAAGCCGTAGTCGCCGCCGGGCAGCACCCGGATGCCGCGTGCCTTCATCTTCTTCAATGCGTCAATGGCGCAGTCGAGTTCGTGCTGGTATCCGGCGGCCTCCGCGGCCTCGGGTGGATACCCGAACGCTTCGGCGTCGTGCAGGGTGGCGACCAGCCAGTTCAGGCCGGGGGCGACGAAGATGCGGTCCTTCTGCTCTTCGAGCATGTCCAGACCTTCCTCGTCGGTGAAGGAGGCGTGGTAGATGATGTCGACGCCGTTGCGCAGCGACATCTTCACGCTCTCCCCGGACCGCGCGTGCGAGCAGACTCGCAGTCCGCGGCGGTGTGCCTCGGTGACCGCGGCGAGGGTTTCCTCGTCCGAGAAGTAGTTGTCCTCGGCGTGCTGGTTTCCGGTGATCTCCTCACCGGACATGCTCAGCTTCACCAGGTCCGCACCCAGGTCGACGTTTCGCCGGACCGCCTTGCGCATCTCCTCGGGACCGTCGGCGAAGGCCGTGATGCCCTTGACCAGCGCGCCACCGGTGACCGCGATCTCCTGACAGTTCGCCAGATAACGGGGTCCGGGGATCTGGCCGGCGTTGATGGCGTTGCGGATGACCACATCGAGTCGCGGCTTGGCGGCGGCGGCACCGACGCACATGGTGTAGCCCGAATCGATGTAGGTCTGCGCCGACCGGGCACACAGCAGGGTGTGCTCTTCGACGCCCATCGTCCCGAGACCGGGCAGGTCGGCGGAGTTGACCCAGGAGAAGTGTGTGTGAGCATCACACAGACCCGACATCAGGAACTTGCCCTGGCCGTCGATGACCCTCGCGCCCTCGCGAGGCAGATCTCCCGTGCCCTTACGGACCTCGGCAATGCGTTCGCCTTCGACCAGTACTTCACCCTCATACGGGTCGGAACCGGTGTAGTGGATCCGAACGTTGGTGAACAGGATGGACTGATCGGGGGTGTTGGCTGACGTCATTGTCGCCACTCCTTTCTTCGGAGGAGCTCAGGGCTTGTTCAGGAATTCCTGGAGCCGGTTGGTGACAGCATTGGGATCTTCGAGGGAGTGCCAGTGGCCCACCCCGTCGAGCACGTGCTTCTGGGCGTTGGGGTAGATCGACAGCAGTTCGTCATTGACCGCGACCGGGCTGACCTTGTCCTCATCGCCGGTGAGCAGCAGGACCGGGACGTCGATCGACGCGAAGTCCGGTTCGACGGCGGCGGCGAGGGCCTCGCAGGCACTTGCGTAGCCCTGCGGGTTCTGACCGAGCAGCAGTTCGCGGACCAGTGCCACCGCCGACGGTCGGGCGCTGTGGGTTTCGCGCGACAGCGCTGCTCCGACGATGGTGTCGGCGACGGCGGACATGCCGGCCTCTCGGACGGTGCGGGCGCGAGCCCTGGTGGCGGTCTTGGCAGCCTCCGGCTGAGCGCGGACCGCGCCGAGGAGCGCGACCTTGCTGACACGCTGCGGGTACTTCGCGGCGAAGGTGTTGGCGACGAGGGTACCCATCGAATGCGCGACCAGAGCGGTCTGCTCGATGCCCTCGGCGTCGAGCAGGCGGCGCAACTCTTCGACCCAGTTGTCGATGCTCGCTGGCCCGGCGAACGGGGAGCGGCCGTGACCGGACAGGTCGTAGCGCACCACGGTGTGGGTTTCGGCGAGCGTCGCGATCTGCGGCTCGTACACGGTGGTGGCGCCGCCGAGGCCGTGGATCAGCACGACCGCCGGTCCGCTGCCGGTCTTCTCGACGAACAGCTCGCTGGTCCCGACCGGGGTGAGGTGGTCCACCGGGGCCGGGATGCCGATGCTGTTGCGCAGCTCGCCGAGGCCGGGGGCGGAGACGATCACCTCGTCACCCTCGACCAGGTACTTCGGCGGGTCGAATCCGATGCCGACGCCGACCGGGGTTCCGGTGGCGATCACGTCACCCGGCTCGAGGGTGATGCCCGCCGAGAGCGTCTCGATGATGGTCGGCACATCGAAGATCAGCTGGGCGGTGTTGGTGTCCTGCCGCAGTTCGCCGTTGACGCGGGTCTGCAGCTGCACGTCGTTGATGTCGATCTCGTCCGCGGTGACGGCCCAGGGACCGAGCGGGCAGAACGTGTCGAGGGACTTGCCGATGAACCACTGCTTGTGGTCACGCTGCAGGTCGCGGGCGGTGACGTCGTTGATGAGCGTGTAGCCCCACACGTAGTCCATCGCGGCGTCGCGGCTGACCTTGGAGGCGCGCCGGCCGATGATGATGCCGATCTCGCCCTCGTAGTCCAGGGCCGAGGTTATGTCGGTGTGCGGGTCGACCGGGTCGCCGGAGGCGACGACCGTGGCGGCGGGCTTGGTGAAGACCACCGGGTACTGCGGCACGTGCTGGCCGTCGGCGGAGCCGGTCGCGTCGAACCCGCTCTTGGCGAACTCGGCGGCGTGCTCGGAGTAGTTCCGGCCGACGCAGAAGACGTTGCGGTGCGGGGTGATGGGAGCGAGGAGCTTGCCACCCTCGGCGGGAGAGGTGGTCGTCAACCGGCCCAGTGCGGCCTGGCCGCCGGCGATGATCTCCTGCAGCTCGCGCACCGGGGCGCCGGTATCCCCGAACTGCACGGGCAGCGCAGCTCCGTTCGCGTCCACAGCGCAGACGACCGCGCCGTTCCTACCTTGAATCCGCGCGAAGCGCATGAGACCTCCTGTAAAACCAATGTGAACCAAACCGGATTACGGTTCGTATTGGTTACGATAGGTCGGGAGCCGTGTGATCGTCAACACTGGACTTTTCGGAGAGTGTGCGAGGAAGCTGGGGACCCAGCCCCTATAATTGGTTCCAATTGGTTCGTCGAGAGGAGTTGTTGTGACCCTGGCTGTGGGACCCACGGCTGCCGCTCTGCGGCACATCGAAGCCGTCGTCGCCGAGCGGCAGTTGGGCCCGGGTGACAAGCTTCCGACCGAGCGTGAACTCGCCGCCGAGGCCGGTGTCAGCCGAGCCGTGGTCCGGTCCGTCCTCGAGGACCTCGAAAACCGGGGAACGGTGGTCCGTCACGTCGGCCGGGGCACGTTCCTCGCCCCGAGTGAATCCGCAACCGCGGACACCGCGAACCACCCCAGCCCCAGCGAAATCATGAGCTCGCGGCTCATCCTCGAACCGGAATTACTTCCACTCGCGGTCGCAGCGGCGACCCGCGACGACATCGAGGAAATGCGGCGCTGCCTGCGCGGCGGCGACGGCGCCCGATCCTCGGAGGAGTTCGAACGCTGGGACACCGCGCTGCACCACAGCTTCGCGCTCGCCACCCACAACATCGTCCTGATCGGGGTCAGCCAGCTCCTCATCGACAGCCGCCAGCAACCGATCTGGGGTGGACTCAAGAAGCGCACCTTCAACCCCGACCTGCACCGCGAATACTGCACCGAACACAACGACATCGTCGACGCCATCGCCGACCGCGACCCCGACAGCGCCCGCAACGCCATGCGCCTGCACCTGCGGCATGTCCGCACCACCCTGCTCGGCGACAACACCTGACATTGACGCAAATTTGTCAAGCGAGCAGGAGTAGGCGGACGTCCACGATTGTCGTCGTCGACGTCCCTCTCGGATCGCACCGTCAAGTGGTTGAGCGGGTCGCTTTGCTTGGTTCGGCAATTCGAGAGCTTTGACCAGGGGCTCGGCGTTACCCTCAAAGTAGTCAGCGGGGTGCTCGGTGTTCTCCTCCAAATGTCAGAGTCGGTGTAGGCGATGAATGGCGTCGATCCCTTCGCCACCCGCCCGGATGTGGCCGGGTCGGTCGTCGGGGAGTTGGCGGCGGCCGGGTTCGCCGACGCCGCGGAGATCGGGCGCGGGGGATTCGGGGTCGTGTATCGCTGTCGGCAGGCTGCGCTCGATCGCACTGTGGCGGTGAAGGTGCTGACCGGGGACCTCGACGAGGACAACCGTGCGCGCTTCTTTCGGGAACAGCGGGCCGCAGGCCGATTGACCGGACACCCCAATGTCGTCAACATCCTGCAAGTCGGAGTCACCGAGAACGACCGGCCCTATCTCGTCATGCCCTTCTACGCTCATGACTCTCTCGACGCTCGCATCCGCAGACGGGGTCCGCTCACCGTGGAGGATGTGCTGCGCGTCGGCGTCAAGATCGCCGGTGCCCTCGAAACCGCGCACGACCTCGGAATTCTCCACCGGGACGTCAAGCCGGCCAACATCTTGCTCACCGATTATGGCGAACCCGCACTGACGGACTTCGGTATCGCGCATATCTCGGGCGGATTCGAAACCACCACAGGGGTAGTGACTGGATCGCCGGCATTCACGGCACCGGAGGTCATCGCCGGTGGTGCACCGAGTCCAGCCGCCGATGTGTACGGTCTGGGCGCGACCTTGTTCGCCGCCGCCACCGGGCACGCCGCATTCGAACGTCGCAGTGGTGAGCAACTGGTCGCCCAGTTCGTCCGAATCACGACCGAGCCGATGCCGAATCCGCGAGAGCACGGTATCGCCGATGATCTCAGCACTCTGATCGAGGCGGCGATGGCGAACGATCCTGCCATTCGTCCCTCCATAGAGGAACTGGGCCGGCAACTGCGGCACCTGCAGCACAAGCACGGTTTTCCGGTCGACGACATGGCCGCGCGCGTCGGACACGATCAAACCGACCAGGGCAACTCCAGTCACACAGCCCGAGCGGATCCACCCCGCGATGATGGGCCACGAGTTGCGCATCCGGGCCGTACCGGCGCGCTGCCCCTCGAGTTGACCAGCTTCATCGACCGTCGTGAGGAGTCGGCGAGTATCAAGAACTTGCTCTCGACGGCTCGGATGGTGACCTTGACCGGGATGGGAGGGGTTGGCAAGACCCGACTGGCGCTGCAAGTCGCTGGTCGAACAAAATCCCGATTCGCCGATGGCGTGTTCTTGATCGAGTTGGGAGAAGTACGCCACGACTCGCTTCTCGTGAACATGGTGACGGACGCGCTGGGTCTACGCGACAGCGCCGAGACGCCACTTCTCGAGGTCCTCGAGGATTTCCTTGCCACGCGTGAGGTGCTGGTCATTCTGGACAATTGCGAACAGGTGCTCGCGGGGGCCGCGAAACTCTGCGAAGCACTGCTACGAACGAGTCCTGGCCTACGGATGCTCCTGACCAGCCGCGAGCCAATCGGCATCGGCGGCGAGGTAGCGATACCCATCGCCCCGCTCCCGGTACCCGACGCGGACCATCTGCCGAGACGGTTGCCCGGCAACGACGCGGTGGCGTTGTTTGCCGAGCGGGGCGCCGCTGTCGTCCCCGGCTTCGAGGTCACTGACGACAACAAGGTGCCCATCGCGCGGATATGCCAGCGCCTCGACGGCTTGCCGCTGGCGATCGAGCTGGCCGCGGCTCGGCTGCGGGCGATCTCTCCAGAGGAGATCCTGGAGCGACTGACCGACCGCTACAGGTTCCTGACTCGCGGACGCAGAGACGCTCCGTCGCGGCAACAGACCCTACGGATGTGCATCGATTGGAGCTATGACCTGTGTACACCCCTGGAACAACTGATGTGGGCTCGGCTGTCAATGTTCGCCGCAAGTTTCGAACTGAATGCGGCAGAGCAAATCTTCGGGCAGGACCAGAACGTCGACGATCTCCTTGACACCGTCACATTTCTCGTCGACAAGTCGATTCTGGTGCGAGAACATTCGGCTCCGGTCGCTCGGTTCCGCATGCTCGAGACCGTGCGCGACTACGGTCGGGAGAAGCTCCGTGTGAGCGCTGACTATCCCGAGCTGCGTGTACAGTACCGAAACTGGTACGCGCAGTTGGCCTCGGACGCTGAGGCCGACTGGATCGGTCCTCGACAACTCGAATGGCTTATCCGGTTGGTCGCAGAACTGCCGAACTTGCGGCAGGCCCTGGAGTCCTGCGTCCTCGAAGATCCCGAGTGCGGGTTGGGCGTGGCCGCAGCGTTGTTCCCTCTCTGGTTCTCTCGCGGTTTGCTGACCGAAGGACGACGCTGGATCGATCGGCTCCTGGCTCGGTCGCCTGGTATCGAGGGCGTCGACCGCGCCAAAGCAATACTCTGGGCCAGCCTGATGGCAGGATTGCAAGGCGACCTGCAGGCATCGGGTGCCTTGGTCCGCGCAGGACGAACCCTCGCCGATCAATCCGTTCATCCGTTGGTGCAAGCACACATCGACCTTGCCGAAGGCTACCGGGCACTCTATGGCGGCGCCGTTGATCATGCGAAAGTCCACTTCGAGGCCGCCCGACCTACCTACGCCGCGGTGCCGAGTGCGCTTGCCTTCCACATCCTCCTGTTAGAGGGTCTCGGAATCGCTTACGAGTTGCTCAACGACCCCGAGCGCGCGATCGAATGCTACGAAACCGCACTCGCAGTCACCGCAGAGCACGGTGAAGCTGTGCATCGTTCGTATTCGCTGTGGGCCTTGGCGATAGTGGAGTGGCGACATGGCAATTCCGAACGGGCGAACGAGCTACTCCGGGAGGCGCTCCGTGCTGCTTGGAAGGTCAATGAGCGGCTCGTTATCAGCATGTGCCTACAAGCACTCGCGTGGATTGCCGCCGAGGGAGGTGCCTTCGAGCGAGCCGTGGTATTGACCTCAGCTGCAGAGAAACTCAGTCAGGCCTTGGGGAGTTCCCCAGTGTTCGTCTCCGGTTTGGTTCAGTACCGTGATAGATGCGACCGCGACACGCGGAACGCGCTGAGCGAGGCTGCAATTGGCGTAGCGCAGGGAAAAGGAAACAAGCTGGGAGTGGCGTCCGCCGTCGCCTACGCGCTCGGTGAGCAAAGTCCGGCGTCGTACACGGGTTCTGGACAAGCCGAGCCGACCAAGCGGGAGCGTGAGGTCGCCGAGCTCGTAGCGGAGGGATTGACCAATAAAGAGATAGCGGCCCGCTTGACGATCTCAGTGCGCACCGCGCAAGGGCACATCGAGCATCTCCTTGCAAAGTTGGGCTTCACCTCGCGTGCCCAGATCGCTGCATGGATTGTGGAATCACAGCGAACCATGCCCTGACACACTGCGGTGGACGCTCAGTCTCCGTCCGGGCTCGAAAGACGTGATCATCGACGGTAGGCAATCCGCCGCGGAACCCTGACGCAGTCAACGATCTGACCATCAAGATCCGTGCATTCATCAACGGAGGGAACACCCGGCAGCGTCGATTTGACGGTGCGCCATCTGTTGCGTCGGTAGCCGGAGCGCTGCCCTCGGCGTTACCACCGCGCGGGGGCAGGTCCCGAACACCTCGTTGAGTCGACACCCTCACTGCGAATCCGAAGACCACGCGGCTATGAGGTAGTCGATGAACATTTCAACGGAGGGTGGAATGCTGCGGTTGGCGGATCGGGCGATCGAAATCTGTCTGGTGAGCGGTGGATCAGTCGGAACAGTTGTGAGAGCGAATCCGTCCTTTGGAATGGCTGAGTCGGGGATGAACCCGTAGCCGCCGAGGCGGGTGACAAGCTCGGCAACGAGTTGGGTGGTGTCGACTTCGGCGACCGGGGTCGGGTAGGCCTCGCCGGCCGAGAAGAAGCGTTGCGCTTCCAGTAGCGCACCTAAGCGTCGATGCAGCCCGACGTAGGGCACATCCCTAAGGTCAGCGGGGCGGAGCGGTGCCTGTTCTACCAGTGGATGATTATGCGGCAGAACGAGGTGCAATGTTTCGCGCAATAGGGGAGTGTTGACGATGCCGTCGTCGGCGTAGCCTTCGCAGATCGCCAGATCGAACTGGTCCTCGCGCAGACCTGCGATCATAGCGCCCCGCAGCGACGTGAATAACGACCATCGAGTGCCGGGATGCGTGTGAGTGTAGTCGGCCATCAGTGTGCAGAGGCGCGGGCCTAACGACGGCAGGCAGGTGAGGCGGATGACCGGGCTTTCGCCGGTGCGGATGCATTCCATTTCGAACATCGCGTCGGCGATGTCGCTCATGACGCGCCGCGCGATCGGCAAAAGAGCGCTACCCGCAGCCGTCAGCTTGACTCGCTGGCCCGTCCGGTCAAGGAGTTGTACGCCGAGGCCGTTCTCGAGCAACCGCAGGTCCTGCGATACGGCACCCTGGGTTTTGTAGAGCCGTCGGGCAGCCGCGGTCAGCGTGCCCGCATCGACGATGCTTATGAACGTCTCCAGTTGCCGGAACTGCACCACTTAGCTCCTACCAGTGAGAATAGCCATTCTTTGCGTTGACCGGATACTACCGGGTGTGCAGCTCAGCTAATGACGCTGTTAGCGATTGGTGCTTTCAGGGACGAGGCGGTGACACTGAGACTGAACGGCATGAAATTGCTCCTACTCGATGGCCGCGACAATATTGCGGTTGCCGTCACCGACCTGCACAGCGGGGAGGTGACCACCTCGAACGATATCCGCCTGACCATCCGTAGCGACGTACCGCGTGGACACAAGGTGGCACTTCACCCGATAGCGCGGGGGGCCGACATCATTCGGTACGGCGAACCGGTCGGCGAAGCCACTTCCGACATTGCATCCGGTGAGCACGTGCACGTGCAGAACGTCATCAGCAAGCGGCTGCCCGGAGGCCCCCGATGACGCAGATCAAGGCATACCCTCGCGCTCAGGGGCAACCCGGTGCGCGAAACCACGTGTTCGTGCTCCCGTCCGTGGTGTGCTCGGCCCTCGTCGCAGCCGAGATCGCCGAGGCCGCCGGCGCGACGGCAGTGGCACACCAGCACGGATGCGGGCATATCGGGCAGGACATCGTGCAGACCCGGTCGCTGTTCGCCGGGCTGGCGAGCTCGCCCAATGTGGCTCAGTCACTGGTCGTCAGTCTCGGATGTGAGACAGTTCAGGGGCGAGGAGTCGTTGACGAGATCGTCCGACAGGGTCGGGATCCGCACTTCGTCGGTATCCAAGACAGCGGCGGAAACGCGGCGGCGCGGGAGGAAGGCATCCGCGTCGCGCAAAAGCTGAAGACTGTGGCCGAGGCCGTCGAACGCGAATCCGTCGATGAAAGTGGCCTAACGCTCGGCATCGTCGCCGATCGCAACGACGACCGACTCGCAGACCTAGTGGCACACGCCGTGGCGCGGGGTGCCCGCGTTGTTCTCGCCGCATCCCATGACGCGGACTTGTCCGGGGTCGCGGAACCGCATGCCGCACTGACAATTGGTAGTGAGCCGGGACCATCCGCGGTCAGTGTGCTCGCGAACGACCCTGGGACCCAGAGCGCACGCGTGCTTGCGGTGGCGTCATGCCGCCCGCAAGTAATTGTCGAGTTTCCGGCGGGAAACCAACCGCCAACGTCGATCGCGCTCGTTCCGATCGTCGGTGTCGCTGCAGCGGGAGGCCTGCACGCGGCTATTCCCGACGAGTTCGACATCGCGGCCGGCGAGGCCGCTGCCGACATCTGGTCTACCGTGCTCGACGTTTTTTCCGGTGTTCCCGCGAAATCCGAACTGCGGAACTCCACCACCTTTGCCATCCCACGATTGCTGAGGACGATGTGAAGACCGAACTGATGGGTTTCCTGAGGCCGGACGGTCGCTGGGGGTACCGCGACCACACGCTTGTCGTACCCGTGCACTCAGCGCTGTGCAAAATTGCCGCGGACGTTGCAGAGTCCGCGAACGACGACATCGTCGCGATCCGGCACGAGTGGGACAGTCCACGCGACCATGCTGACCAGGCACGCGTGCTAGCCGCTTTGCTGGGGTTCGCCACACATCCCAACGTCGGGGCAACATTGATCTTGGGTGTCGGCGACGAGGTCGAGCTATTCGAGCAGGCGCTGACGGCCGCAGAGAAGCCGCACCGCGTCGTCCGGTTGGACCGGGCCGGCACCTTCGACGGTCTCGAGAGTTCCGCGAAGGCTGCCCTCGCCGAACTGCTCGGAGAGAAGGTACCTGCAGTTCGGCAACCGGCGCCGCTTTCGTCGCTGTGCCTGGGACTCGAATGTGGCAGCTCCGATGCTTTCTCGGGTATCACCGCAAACCCGGCGCTGGGGGTGGCGAGTGATCGCCTCGTCGAAGCCGGTGGGACGTCCATTCTTGCGGAGATCACCGAGCTACTCGGGGCCGAGCATCTCCTCGCCAAACGCGCCGTCAGCGACGAGGCGGCACGGCAAATCATCGAAGTCGTCGCGAGGTTCGAGAAGGATGTAGCGAAAATCGGCGTGGATCTGCTGGGCAGCCAGCCGGCTCCGGGCAACATCGCTGGCGGCCTCACGACCATCGAAGAGAAGTCGATGGGCGCTGCCCGCAAGGGCGGCACCGGCCCGATCAGCGGTGTGGTCGAGTACGCCCAGCGTCCACCTGGTCGGGGCTTGTACATCATGGACACGCCGGGCCAGGACATCGAACAGATGGTGGCGATGGTGGCCGGTGGCGCACAAATCGTGGCGTTCACGACGGGTCTCGGTACCCCGACCGGGTCCCCGATCGCGCCGTGCTTGAAGATCAGCTCGAATACGGAAGTCTCGCAGCGTCTTCCGGAATTGATTGATCTAGATGCGGGAACGATCCTCGCAGGTACGCCGATAGAGGAAGTCGGCCAGCGCATCCTCGACGAGCTCATCGAGATCGCCTCGGGCCGGCTCACCAAGGCTGAATCGCGTGGCAATCACGAGTTCGCGCTCAGCTTCATCAGGCCGACCGGAAGGTAATGTAGGGATTGGCAAGGTCTCGCGGGATGTGCGCCGGATGAGGATCGATCCGGGTCTGTGAAAAGACCCGATAGAAGTTGGAGGATAGACAAGATGGCGGACCTTATCCTCCCCGGCGGCCCTATCCGCACCACGCGCACCGAGCCGGTTCGGACGCGCCCCACCTCCGCGTCGCTGGCGGGGCAGCGCGCGCTACGCGAGCAGTTTCTGTCCGACCCGGACAATGTCGAATTGACGGGGGTCCGTGAGGTGATCGCGCGGTCGTGGCGGCGCAGTGCGGCCTGTCTGGTCGATCCCGCGTCGCTGCAGACAGAGGTGCGGGAATCCCGGCTCGACGCTCCGTTCCTTCAAATTGCGACACCCATCATGCAGCGACTCGACGACATGGCGCATGACACCGGGGCGTGCGTTCTGCTGTCCGATGCATCGGGGGTTCACGCACTCCGCATGGGTGATTCGGCAGCGCTCCGTTGGGCTGACTCGCACGCGGCGGTAGTCGGTATGGGTGCGGCGGAGGAGTTCGCGGGCACGAATTCCGACGGAACTGCACTAGAAGAGGTTAATACAGTACAGGTTTGGGGCCCGGAGCACTATGCAGAGGGGTTGCAGGGGACGTACTGTACGTCCGCGCCGATCTTGGACGGTCTGCGCAATCGAGTCGTCGCGGTGCTCACGCTGATGGTGCCCGAGCGAATCGCTCTCGCTTCCGCACCCGGAGCGCTCGCCCTACCGGTGGAGTGGGCGGCCGGCGAAATCGGCCGACAGGTGTCCGATCGTTTGACCTTCCGCGAGCAAGCACTTCTCCGGGCCTATACCCGTGAGTCCCGATTGCGTGGCGGCGCCGCCGTCGTTGCGGTTGACGGCCGTACGACTATCGCGAGCAACCGGGCCAAGGAGATGCTGTCGAACAGTGACTTCGCGGTCCTGTCGGGAATCGCACGGCAGGTCGGCGCCTTCGGCGAGGTGCGGGAAGAGATTGTCGCACTGTCCGAGAACCGCACGTTGGCGGTCAACGTGAAACCGGTGACGATCGACGGTCAGGTTGTCGGCGCGGTGATGCGGTTGTCTGAGATCACGGCCCAGGCAGCGATCGGCGGCTCCGCACTGTCGCCGGCTGCAGTCTCGCTAGCCCCGCTCGACGACCTCATCGGAGCCAGCGCCGTGATGCGTCGGCTGAAGTCGGCGGCCATAGCCGCGATGACACAGAGCGTTGCAGTGTGCCTGACTGGTGAGCGAGGCACCGGGCGCACTCACCTGGCCCGGCTGATGGCTGCGACCGCGGATGTGGCGGTGATCGACTGTGGTCCTGCCGATTCGGGGAATCCTCGGGGGCACGCAGAAACAATAGGCGCCGCGCTCGCCGCCGGTCAGACCGTCGTAGCCAAGAACTTCGATCAGATGGCGCCCGACGTTCTCGAACACGCCCGGGACGCGCTTCGGATGGCCGCGGATCGAGGAAAGCTCATTGCGACCACCTACGAGATGGGTGCCGGATTTTTCACCGACGCCATCGGTACCGTGCCGATCGAGCTGCGACTCCCGCCCTTGCGGTCGCGGCTCGATGACATACCGCTGCTCGTCACGCACTTCCTCAGATCGTCGGACGCCGTCGCGAGGCCAGTGTGCAGTGGCAGGTTCTTGGCTGCACTGGCGAATGCCGAATGGCCAGGGAACGTGGCGCAGCTGCGTGAGGTCGTGACGACAGCCGCCCTTCGCAACACAACGGGAACGGTGTGCGTTTCCGACGTGAACGAAGCGCAACAGGCCTCGCTCGCACGGGGGCGGCTCAGTCGTCTCGAGGCCGCGGAGCTCGAGCAGATCCGCCATGCACTAGCCGAGGTTGGAGGGAACCGGGCGAAGGCCGCCGATCTACTCGAAATCGGGAGGTCGACCCTGTATCGGAAGATGGAAAATTACAGTCGGAGAGGTTACGAACTCAGCTGAGACGGGGCGCTGGGGGGCCGCTGCGCGTAGTGCGCATGCGGCCCTTTTTGCTGCGCAAAGGCTTAGCTCAGAGGCGTCCCATATTGACACAGTTCGGCATCTATCGCGGCTGCTTAGACTTCCTCCAGTCCGAAATGCGAGACGTAGATCACTCCAGTGCGACGAAGCTGCAATGTGATGTGGCGGCTCTTCTCAATCAGAACCCGGCGATACGGCGGATCACTATCCGCCGAAACGGACTGTCGGCCGATTCACTCTCGATGGGATCAGGTGGATATGAAAATGCAGGAACCCCAGGCAGCCTCGACGTTGCCTTCGAGCGGAGCTGAGGGCACTTCCGCGCCCACGCAGCCGACTCGACTAACCGGAAATCTCGGAACGACGCCGTTGGTCCTCGGTGTCATGGCGTTTTCTGCTCCGATTGTCACGATTGCCGGCTATATGGCATTCGCCATCGACTTCGCCGGAGAACTAGCGCCGCTGGTCTACCTCATCACTACCGCACTGGTTCTCATCTTCGCGGTCGGGTTCACCACGATGACCCGGCGAGTGCCGCGCCCGGGAGCGTTCTACGCCTACATCACCGTGGGCATAGGCAGGGCCTTCGGACTGGGCAGCGCCTTCGTAGCAACACTGTCGTACACGATGATCCTCGTCGGCCTCTACTGCTTCACTGGTGTAACCATCTCCGAGATGATCACGCTCTTCCACGGTCCGGAAACCAAGTGGTGGATATGGACGCTCGTCGCGTGGGCCATCGTCAGTGCGCTGGGACACTTCCACGTCGAGGTGTCGGCCAAGGTCCTCAGTATCGTCATGGCGTTCGAGATCTTGCTGGTGATCGTCTTCAATGTCGCATCGCTGGGTCAGGGCGGGGTCGACGGTCTCTCGGTGCAGCCGTTCAACCCGTCAGGTTTGGGTGGCGTCGGAACCGGAATCTTCGTCGCACTTCTGTTCACTTTCGGCAACTTTGTCGGATTCGAATCGACCGCGCTGTACCGCGACGAGGTTCGGGAACCGGTCAAGACCATTCCGCGGGCGACGTATCTCGCGGTGATCTTCATCGGCATCTTCTACAGCGTCTCCTGCTATGCACTGATCTCCGCCTACGGGCCGAGCTCCCAACAGGTCGCGGAAGACAACCCGGCCGGCATGTTCAATGACGCTCTCGACACGTTCGTAGCCTCGAACGTCTCGATGATCGCGGCCGTACTGGTCGCCACGTCGTCGATCGCGGCACTGATCTCGACGCACAACGTGGCCTCGCGCTACATCTTCAACCTGGCCGCTGACCATGCGGTGCCGCGGTACCTGGCCGGCGCCCACCCCAAGCATCATTCGCCCTACCGGGCCTCGCTCACGATCGCGGTGATCGCGGTGATCGCCCTGGTCACCATCGCTGGACTGCCCGTCAACACACCCGTGGTGTACGGCGCGATGAGTGGACTCGGCTCGATGGGGGTGATGACTTTGATGGTGCTGGTCAGCATCGCCGTCATCGCTTGGTTCGCCCGCCCGCTCAACCGCGGCACCGACAGCGCATGGAAGACCATCGTCGCTCCCATCATCTCCATCATCGCCATCGGAACGATCGTCGTCTTCGCGATGTCCCGGTTCGATCTGGTGGTGGGTGGTGAGCCCGGACAGCTGACGTGGCTGCTGGCGATTCCGGCGACGGCTCTGGTGATCGGTATCGGCATCGCGCTGTACTTCCGCAGCGCGAAACCGGAGTACTACGACAATCTCGGACGCGCCGAGCGTGGCGACGAGGATGCAGCGAGCGGCACGAAGCTGCAGGTCTGAGCGTTGCGAGTGCCCGTTCGGCGACGGAGGATCAAGCTGTGATCCGATGCGCCGAGCGGGCATCTTGCGATGTGCCAGATTGGCACAGTTCACAGCATCGCCATAAAGGGAATCTAGAACACCGGTCGCCTGTGACGGGCGGCACCGGACGAGAGGAACGAAGCAATGGGTCGTGTCGATGGAAAAGTCGCATTCATCTCAGGCGCCGCACGCGGTCAGGGCCGGAGTCATGCAGTGGCACTGGCGGAGGAGGGAGCAGACATCATCGCCTTCGACGTGTGCGCTCCAGTGGAGACGGCGCCGTACCCGATGGCGTCCGAAGAAGACTTGCAGGAGACGGTGCGTCTCGTTGAGAAGGCGGGCGGTCGGATTCTCGCCCGAAAGGCGGACGTGCGTGAGCTCGACCGCCTCACCGAGATCGTCGATGAGGGGGTGGATCAGTTCGGGCGGCTGGACATCATCCTCGCCAATGCGGGCATCGTGAGCCAAGGACTCATGTCGCAGATGACCGCCACCCAATGGCAGGAGATGATCGACATCAACCTGACCGGTGTCTTCAATACCGTCCGGGCCGGCATGAACCAGATGATCGACGCCGGAAACGGAGGATCGATTCTGCTGACCAGCTCGGCCGCCGGCCTGCGGAGCATGGACAACATCGGGCACTATGTTGCGGCCAAGCACGGGGTGACAGGACTGGCCAAGGCGCTGGCGAACGAGCTCGGTAAACACAATATCCGGGTCAACTCGCTGCACCCGAGCAACGTCCGGACGGACATGCTCGTCAACGAGGGAAACTTCCGGATGTTCCGGCCCGACCTGGAGAACCCGCAGCTCGAGGACGCCATTGAGGCTTACGGCACGATTCACCTGCTCGACGTCCCCTGGATCGAGCCGGAAGACGTGAGTGCGGCCGTGCTTTACCTCGTCTCGCACGAAGGACGCTTCATCACCGGCGCCCAGTTCACCATCGACGCCGGCTTCCAAGCCAAATGAGATGACGTCGTTGCCAGTAGGTGCTCTATGACGACTACGAGCCGGATGGGACAAACCCGGGAACTCGCCGAATTCGTCAGCACATCGACCCTCACAGAGATACCGGAGCTGGCCGCGGACCGGGCGCGAACGGCGGTCGCGGACGTGATCGGGGTGGCTCTGGCCGGCCGCCGTCACCACATCGGTTCGATCATGCTCGAATACGTGGAAGATCAAGGGGCGCGCGAGGTCTCCGGCATACTCGGCGGCGGTCGCACAACACCCGAACTCGCCGGCCTGGCAAACGGCACCTTCGCTCATGCCATGGACTTCGATGACTCGAACCATCCGTTATATGGGCATCCCAGCTGTCATCTGGTGCCGGCGATGCTGGCGGTCGGCGAAGAGTGCGGTGCTTCGTTCGGTGACGCGCTCACGGCCTACATCGCGGGATTCGAGGTCGACGCTGCCCTCGCCGGCGCCATGAATATGGCGCACTACGAGACCGGATTCCACTCCACCGGCACGATCGGCACCGTCGGCGCCGCGGCAGCTGCCGCCCGCACGATGGGTCTCGACGGCGAGACGACACAACGAGCGCTGGGAATCGCCGCCTCCCGTGCGGCCGGCATCCGCGCCAACACCGGGACGATGACCAAACCACTGCACGCCGGGGCGGCAGCCATGGGCGGAATCCAAGCCGCGCGACTTGCCGCGCGCGGCTGGGACGCCGACCCAGACGCTCTGGAAGCCGACCTCGGGTTCTGCTCGGTCTTCATGGGACGCGCCGCGGGCACCCCAGTGGAGTTCGCCGCGCCTCTCGGCAGAAGCTGGTCTCTACTCGACCCGGTCGGGCTAGCGATCAAACCGTATCCCTCATGTGGCGCTTCGCATCCGGCCGTGCAAGCTGCGCTGGCGATCCATTCCGAACTCGGTGACGACGAGATCCGGCAGATCCGCGTGGGGGTCAGCGCCCTCGCACCGAAGCTGCTGGTGCACAACACACCGACGACCGGGAACGAGGCGCGGTTCAGCGCCCAGTACACGGTGGCGGCGGCGTTGGTCCGGGGGCACCTCGAGCTGTCGGACTTCACCCCGGACGCAGTCACCGACCCCGCCGTAAGCGCACTGATGCAGCGAATGACGGTCGTCGTAGACGAACGGCATCGCGACGGCACCGAGTTCCCGGCCTCGGTTGAGGTGTACACCGCGTCCGGGCGTCGTATCGAGCGGACGGTCGAAATAGCTCGTGGCAAGAATGCGGACCCGATGAGCGACGCCGAACTGGAGGCGAAATTCATCGCCTGTGCCGGCGCCGCGAGAACCGCACTGTGGGCGGACATCCGAGAGGCCGCGCTCGATGTTCCGGTCGCGGAGATCGTCGCATCCACGGTGTGATTGCGTGCCACTTTGGCACAGTTCGCGCCCGGCGGTGACAGTGACACTTCTAGTAGGTCAACAGTTCTTCGAGAACTACTCAGAACAAAGGAGGAAAGTCGTGGATATCGGTCTTTTCATGGTTCCATTTCGGCTTCCGGAAACGAATCTCCAAGACGGCTTCGACTGGGACATGCAGGTCATCCGGTGGGCCGAGGAATACGGACTGTCGGAGGTCTGGGTCGGTGAGCACACCACCCAACGCTGGGAACCGGTCGCCAGCCCCGAGCTGTACCTGGCCGCAGCCATCACCCAGACCAGCCGTATCAAGCTCGCTACCGGCGCCAACGTTCCGGCGAACCACAACCCGATCGCGCTGGCTCACCGGTTGATGCAGTTCGACCACATGTCCCGCGGCCGCCTGATGGTGGGTCTGGGCGCCGGCGCGACGCGCGAAGACCTGCAGATCCACGGCACCAGCGAACCCAAGCCGATGATGGCAGAAGCCGTCGAGATCATGCGCAAGGTGTGGTCGGGGGAAGGCCCCCAGCGTCACGAAGGCAAGTACTGGACTCTCGACATCCCCGCCTACAGCGAGGAACTGAGCGGGCCCTTCATGAAGCCCTACCAGCAACCCCACCCGCCGCTGGCCATGGCTGGTCTGAGCCCCAACTCGGGCACTCTCAAGGAAGCGGGCGCAGCAGGCTGCCTGCCGATGAGCTTCGCGATCAACCGCGACTACCTTGCCGGGCACTGGCACAAGTACGTCGAGGGCGCCGAATCCGCCGGCCACAAGCCGAACCGCAATGACTGGCGCGTTGCGCACACTGTGTTCGTCGCCGACACCGATGAAGAGGCCATGGAGCTCGCTATCAAGGGCGGGCTCGGCCGCAGCTATCGCGAATGGACCTGGCCGTCATACGCGCGCTCGGGCATGCTTCCCCTCATGGCGCCCGAGCTCGACGAGCACGATCCGGCAACGATGTCGCTCGAGTACTTCGCCGAAAACCATTGGCTCATCGGCTCTCCGGACACCGTAGTCAAGAAATTGCAGCGCGACGTCGAGGTCTCCGGCGGCTTCGGCACCCTCATCGCCTTTACCTTCGACTACCTCGACCAGCCGGAGGCCTACCGGCGCAACCTCGAACTCCTGGGCACCGAGGTGCTGCCGTTTATCAAGGACCTCGAGCACCAGACTGAGTCGCTGGCCGACCTGCAGCAGCAGGTCGCGGTCGCGCGCTAATCCGCAACACCTACCCCGTCCTATGCGCCCAGCCGGAACCCTCGGCGCGGGCCAGTACACGGATGAAGAAGGGGAGTACACATCCTCATGACGTCCCCAACCGCTGCCGCAGCAAAGAACGCAGAGACGATCCGGGCATTCGCTGAAGGGCAGAACAACATCGACCGCCAGGCGATCGAGGCGCTGCTGACCGAGGACGCGACGTTCTACCCCGGGGCTCGCGACGCATCGTTCGAAGGACGGGAGGCATTCCTCGATGCCCTGCTGGGCTGGCTGAACAACCACGAGAACGGTCGCTTCACGATCCTCACCGAGATCTACACCGATGACGAGGCCGTCAACGAGTGGCGATTCGTAGCCAAGACCCAGGACGGTGCCGACGTCGATACCCACGGCATCGACTACTTCAAGCTCCGGGACGGGAAGATCCTCGTCAAGAGCTCGTTCCGCAAGGTCTGACACAATTCCGCGTCCGCGATCCGCCCCTGCCACCGACCCCCGGAGCTTGCCATGACGAAATCCGTCCCCGACCTCGTCGTCCCCGACCTGATCACCCGACCCGACCTCTACATCGACGGGCGCTGGGTCCCGGCGGCCGGGAACGGCACCATCGACGTCCTCGATCCGGCCACCGAGTCACTGATCGGGTCGGTGCCGAACGGAACAACGAACGATGTCGATCGGGCGGCTCGGGCGGCTCGGGCGGCGTTCGATACATGGTCGCGATTGTCGCCGCGCGAACGCGGCGAATGGCTCATGCGGATCGCGGACGCGATCGACTCGCGGGCAGATGAGTTCGCCGAACTCATCTCCCGCGAGGTCGGCATGCCCCTAGCGCAATCACGAACAATTCAAGTCGCACTCGCGATCAGCGACCTCGCCGTGATGCCCGAGGCTATCGACGAAGTTGCCTGGGAGGAACGAATCGGCAATTCGCTCGTACTACGGGAACCGATCGGCGTGGTCGGAGCCATCACGCCATGGAACTACCCCCTGCACCAGGTGACCGCCAAGATCGCCGGGGCGCTCGCCGCCGGCTGTACAGTCGTGGTCAAACCCTCCGAGATCGCCCCGCTGAGCATCTTCCTCCTCGCCGACGTGATCGACGAGATCGGACTGCCGAATGGAGTCTTCAATCTCATCTCCGGTGACGGCGTCACTACGGGAGAGGCCTTGGTATCGCACCCGGACATCGACATGGTGTCCTTCACCGGGTCGACGCGAGCAGGTAGGCGGATCTCCGAGATCGCCGCGGCCGCCGCGAAACCGGTGTCGATGGAACTCGGCGGCAAATCCGCCTCGGTGATCCTCGAGGACGCCGATCTCGAAGAGGCCGTCACCGTCAGTCTGTCGAAGTGTTACCAGAACGCCGGACAGACCTGCAACGCACTGACCCGCATACTCGTGCCGCGCTCCAAACTCGACGCCGCCGAAGCTACGGCTGCCGCCGCCGCCGCCGCCTACCGGGTGGGACAGCCGTTCGACTCCGCCTCGACGATGGGCCCTGTCGCCAGCGCCGACCAGAAACGCGGGGTGCTCGACTACATCGAACGCGGAATCGCGGACGGTGCACGTGTCGTTGTGGGCGGCACCGAAACAACCGACCGCCAGCCGCACGGCTACTTCGTCGCTCCGACCGTCTTCTCCGACGTCACCGCCGACATGGCGATCGCGCAAGAGGAGATCTTCGGCCCCGTCGCGGTCCTCATTCCGTTCGACGACGACGACGAAGCCGTCGAGCTCGCGAACGACAGTGAGTACGGCCTCGGCGGCGCAGTCTGGTCCGGCGACACAGACCGCGCGCTGGACGTCGCCCGTCGAATTCGCACCGGCCAAATCTCCATCAACGGCGGCGCATACAACTCGCGGGCACCGTTCGGCGGCTTCAAATCCTCCGGCCACGGCCGTGAAGGCGGCCGCTTCGGCATCGAAGAATTCCTCACCTACAAATCGCTGCAGTTGTGACGCCGACGGCGACATCAGCCGGCGGCCTCACGTAACTGGAACAGGATCTGCCCGAACATGGCATACGCAACTTACGAGATCGACGGCCGGCGCCGCGTCGGCGTCGTCGAGCGTTCGGAAAACGCCGCCGATCGACTAGTACCTCTCGACGGTCTCGTCGAACTGGGCGTGCGCACCACTCCGGACGTCCTCGCCGGTGCCCGACGGCTCGAAGATGAGGCCGTCGGGGTAGACGAGGTGCGTCTGTGTCCGGTCGTGCCCGACCCAGGAAAAATCATCTGCATCGGACTCAACTATCACGAACACGTCGGCGAGACCGGACGTGATTTACCCACCTACCCAGTGATGTTCACGAAGTTCTCATCCGCACTAGTCGGCCCGTCCGATGACATCGTGGCACCGCCGGAGACCACGGAGATCGACTACGAGGCCGAGATGGCCCTCGTGATCGGCCGCCCCGGCCGGCGGATCCCGCGCGAGCAAGCCCACGAACACATCCTCGGCTACACAATCACCAACGACATCTCGATGCGCGACTACCAGCGGAAAACCCACCAGTGGTTGCAGGGTAAGACATGGGACCGCTCCACCCCGATCGGCCCCTACCTTCTCACCCCGCAGGAGGTACCGGACATCGCCGATGCGTGCATCCGGACCGTTCTCGACGGAAAGATCCTCCAGGAAGCACGCATTTCACAGCTGATCTTCGATATCCCACATCTCATCGAAACTATCTCGGAGTTCACGACACTCCTGCCCGGCGACGTCATCCTCACCGGCACACCCGGTGGTGTAGGTATGAAGCGACAGCCACCGATCTTTCTCACGGACGGTGACCGCATCACGGTCGAAATCGACGGCCTAGGGTCGCTCACCAACACCGTCCGTAACGAACACGTGCGACGTGAGGGACCGCCACCCGCAGAAAAGGTGGCAGATTTTGACACACTTCGCTCACAGTCAGCACCAATAACGTAAAGCACAATCCGCAGATGCGCGGTCGGAGAAATCAACTTCTAGGAGGCCACAGTGCCTACAATCGAACCTATCGCGGCCAACGACCAGATCCGTCGCGCTTTCGGGCACTTCCCGTCCGGGGTGACGGCCGTGTGCGCGGAACTCGACGGCGAAAAGGTCGGTCTGGCCGCAAGTTCATTCACCGGAGTCTCCTTGGAACCGCCGCTGGTGTCAGTGTGCATGCAGCACAGCTCCACGACCTGGCCGAAGCTGCGGCTCGCACGGCGCCTGGGACTGAGCGTGCTCGCCGAAGGGCACGACGCAATCTGTGGTCGACTCGCCAGCAAGCACGGTGACCGGTTCGATGGAACCGACGTCACGGTCGAGGGCGATGGAAGCCTGTTCATCGACGGGGCATCACTGTGGTTGGACTGCACGATTCACGCAGAAGTGCCTTGCGGGGACCACGACATCGTAGTCCTCGAGGTTCACGGAACGTGGGCCGGGACCGATTCCCCACTTGTGTTTCACGGAAGCCGATTCCGGCGGCTCGCCGAAGTCGAGGCGGTACCGCGATGACTTCGCGAAGTACACGCCCGGCTTCCACACGGGTGCGCGCGGCCTTGACGGCGATCGCCGCCGGCCGCCCCGTGGTGGTCGTCGACGACATGAACCGCGAAAACGAGGGCAACCTGATCCTCGCGGCATCTCTCGCCACCACCGAAACGATCGCATTCTTGATCCGGCACACATCAGGGTTCCTGTGTGTTGCGCTGCCCGAAGCCACCTGTGATCGACTCGGCCTACCAGCGATGCACCACTCCAGCGACGACCCGCGTGGCGCAGCATACTGCGTGGCTACCGATCTGCGCGACAACGGAACTGGCATCTCTGCCACTGCCCGCGCCCGTACCATCGCAGCACTCGGCGATCCCGACACCACCGCCGCAGACCTGGTGCGTCCAGGTCACGTGATTCCGCTGCGGGGCCGCGCCGGCGGTGTGCTCACCCGGCGCGGACATACCGAAGCCGGCGTCGACCTGACCCGCCTTGCCGGTGTCACGCCTGCGGCGGCACTCGCCGAGATCGTCTCGGCCGACTTCCCTGCCGAGATGGCCCGCAGACCAGAGCTCGAGCGATTTGCGGCCGAACACGGCCTGGTTGTCGTCACGGTCGCCGACATCGTCGAGTACCGACGCAGCACCGAGGCTCGAGTCGTACGCGGTGCGATCATGTCGATGCCGACCCAGTACGGACAGTTCGACGCGGTGGGCTACCGGGACGTCGACGGCAATGAGCATATAGCGCTGGTGGCCGGTTCTCTCGCCGGCATCGGACCAGATACTCCTACGTACGTGCACCACGAATGCCTTGCTGCCGACATCTTCGGCGTCGCCGCGTGCGATTGCGGCGTCCGACTGGCATCTGAGCTCGCACGATTCGGCCGCCGGGGATCAGGCGTCGTCGTCTTTCTCCGCAACAATGACCGCGCCTGCGGACCGACGACGAATAATGCTGTAAAAGAATCTCTTTCGAAGATCGAGGGTTGGATTCTGGAAGACTTGGGTGTCGACCCGAATCAGGCACCGCAGTGCACGGCCCCACCCCTGAGTCGCACAGCGTGACAACACCGAAGCAACAGAAGGACGAGCGAATGACAACATCGGTCGAGTTGGACTCTGTGGACGCGGTAGACCTCGCTGCAGCGTTCATGGCTGCACTGGGTACGCCCGGCGACATGGCGCACGAGATCGCTGAGCACCTC
The DNA here is from genome assembly GCF_002165735.1 of Rhodococcus sp. NCIMB 12038. Lineage (NCBI taxonomy): Bacteria > Bacillati > Actinomycetota > Actinomycetes > Mycobacteriales > Nocardiaceae > Rhodococcus > Rhodococcus sp. NCIMB 12038. The sequence goes on along the minus strand of NZ_NHML01000040.1, from coordinate 5,006 downwards.
GTGGACGCGGATCTGGTGGGTCACGGCTCACATGGAATCAGCAGATTGCCCTCGTACGCAAAGTACGTCGACGACAAGCAGGTCGTGGCCGATGCGCGCCCCCGGGTTCTCAGCGGGGGCACGTCCCCGATCGTGAGCGCCGAGTGGGGCTTCTCACATGTCGCCGCCCGAATGACAACCGATCTGGCGTGCGAACAGGCAAAAACCAGCGGCCTCGGGCTCGCGGGACTTGTCCGTAGCACACATGTAGGCAGGCTCGGCGCATACATCGAGCGGGCAGCAGCGGAAGACTGTATTGCGATGGCCTTCGTGGGCGGTATGGGCGGCAGCCGTCTCGTCGCCCCATTCGGAGGTCGGTCCGGACTGCTCAGCACCAACCCGATCGCGGCGGGATTCCCAACCGCATCAGGGAAGCCGATGGTCATCGACTTCTCGACGGCAGCGGCTCCGATCGGCAAGATCATGGTCGCGGCGATGGAAGGTCGCAGGATGCCCACAGAAAGCCTCGTCGATGCGGAAGGCCGGCCATCGGACGATCCCACGCTGCTCGATCGCGGCGGCTCGATGCGAACTTTCGGTGACCACAAAGGATTCGGGCTCGCAGTTCTGGTCGAATTGCTAGGGCGCGTGCTTCTCGGGTCGGAACGCTTCGCCGACGGCGGTGGCCCCACCTTCGAGCGTCAGGGGTTGTTGATCCTGACGGTTGCGGCAGACTCGTTCGGGGGGCTGTCTGATGTTCTCGCGGAAGCCGAACGACTCCGCAACGAGATTCATGCCGTGACTCCGGCCGAGGGTTTCGAAAGCGTTCTCGCGCCAGGTGACCCGGAACGGCGCGCGAGAGAACGAAGTGGGGGTCGCGTCACGATCAGCGAAGGGGCGTGGAACGCGATTCGGGACGCAGCGACGCGAGTGGGCATCGCGGAAAGGATTCCTGGGCCGGTGTCGGTCAACTAGTCCGCGCAGTCGTCTCATCGCCAGGAATCACTCGAAAGTAGAAAGGCGAGTTAATGAACCGCCTGGAGGGCAAGACAGCTTTCATCACCGGTGGCGCGAGGGGCCAAGGGCGAGCAATCGCTGAGAAGTTCGCTCGCGAGGGAGCGAACATCGTCACATGTGACATCGATGGACCAATTGAGCACATCAAGTACCCACTCGCCACCGCGGCCGATCTGAAAGACACAGCAGCCTCGATTGAACGTATCGGTCGTGGCGTGGTTGCCGAGATCGCGGATGTCCGAGACCAGGAGCAGATCGACAGGGTCGTTGCTGCAGGCCTCGACAAGTTCGGCCAAATCGATGTTGTCGTTGCAAACGCCGGGGTGCTCGACAACAAACCATTCTGGGAGATCACCGACAGCGAGTGGGACGTCGTCACGGACACATGTCTCGGCGGCGTCTGGCGAACAGTGAAAGCAGTGGCACCGCACATGATCGAGCGCCTGCGCGGATCGGTCATCCTGACATCGTCAACCAACGGCCAGGAGGGCGACGCAGGGAACATGTCGTATGTCGCGGCCAAACACGGTGTGATCGGAGTCATGAAATCCGCAGCACTTGCGCTGGGCCAATATAATATCCGCGTCAATTCCCTCTTGCCTGGGCCTGTCGATACGCTTATCAACGACAACCCCGGAACTCGGGACCGAATTACCGGGAAGGCCGGCGCGACGCGAGAAGACTACCTCGCGGCGTGCCGTAACTGGCACGTACTTCGCGGCCGAAGCGCCTTGGCGTCAGAAGCTGTCGCAGACGCTGCAATCTGGCTCGCGTCGGACGAATCACGGCACGTGACAGGGTTGGAGATGCTGATCGACGCCGGCCATCGGCTGCTGCCAGGACTGAACTTCAACAACAACGTTGTTGATGACGAAGCCTCACTGTGAGCTGAAATTCGTATGTCGCCCGAAGCAAAAGTGCAAGTGCTCTCGAGAGATTCGATTCTACCGCTGTTCTGTATAGCAACAGCGGTGGCGGTGCTGTTGTATCTCGGCTATCGAGAACAAGTTCTCTATGCACTCGTCTTGGTAATCGTCTCGGCGGTGAGGTGGGAAAGAGTTCGCGGGTGGGGCGTCCTCGGGCGATGGCGGTCAAGTGCAAGGCGTTTTTCGGGTAGTTCCAGGGTCGACGGACCATCTGATGAGTCTGTTTGATGCCTATTTCTGTTGGCACCACGAGGAGCAGTGGTGCGGTGGGTTCGCAATGGCATCCCGGGCTTCTCGTCGATGATCGTCTTTGTCCTGATTTGGCACAGTCCCCACGTGTGCCGCTTGCATATTGTCTAGAACGTGACGGCGGATCGGAACGATCGTGAGTTCGCCATCCACAGCGTCCGCCGTCGTCGACGGTGGAAGAAGTATTACGACAAGGAGAACGCAAGACATGACCTCGAACGCCGAGATCACCCAGAAGTTTACCGCGGCACAGAACGCTCGTGACGCGGATGCCATCGCGGCGTTGCTCGCAGAAGACGCGCGCTTCGAATCGGCTCGGCTGCCCATCGCCGCCGACGGCCGTGCCGACGTGACCCAGTCGCTCGTTGATTGGCTCGATGCCCACACGGACTACGAATTGAAGACGATCCGCGAGTTTTATGCGGGCGACGAGGGCTACAACGAATGGCGCTTCACCGCTAAGAAGGACGGCGAGCCGATCGAGACCCACGGTGTCGATTACTACCGCTTCAAAGACGGCCTGATTGTGGAGAAGAACTCGTTCCGCAAGTTCCTCTTCTGAGTTCGACTGGTACGAAAGCAACATCCTGCGGTGTCGCCGACACCGCAGGATGTTTTGCTGTTGCTCGAACCGATCGGTCCGGACTGTTGTCCTCGCCGCTAGGGGAACACCACTCGACTGCCAAGCTCCGGTTCGTCAGGATAGTCCGGCCACGGGGAATCTGCCCGGAACCGGGAGTTGGCTGCCCCGAGCGCAATGCGGTCGCCGTTTCATTGCCTGGGTCTGGGATTCCCTCGCGACGTTGCTTCACTCGGACGCCGGATATGTGTGCCGTGGTCCGGCAGCCGGCGTCCCAGGGGTCGGGCCTGGCCGACGTAGGCGTGGATCAAGCCTCAAATCCCGGTTCCCGGCTCTCCGGCACAAGGCGTATCAGCATCTTGTCGTTGTCTGTGACGCTACAACTGAAGCTGAGTCGTTGCCGCGATGAGCTGGCGATCGTGGGCGCAGCCGAGCTGCATCAGTTCCGACTGTTCTGTTGTGGCTGGTTGCGCCGGTACGTTGAATCCTGTGAGCCGTTGAGCCAAGTGCCAAATTCGATGTTTGTGAAGTTGCTGTGATCGCGGAGGCATTGTCTCGAGAAGCCAATCGGACCCCAGCCGCGGACCTGATGAAAGAGAGTAGGGCTCTGCGTCGATCACGGATCGCGGAGCAGGTCACGACTAGTTGACCTTGTATTCGCCACTCTTGTGGGGCTCTGCCGCGAGCATCGCATCGATGATGGGAACACCTAAAGCCCTTGTCGCGGCGAAGATTGCGTCCATCTCGTGGCGGGTCCCAGTGATCGAGTCCGGTCGATGCCGGATCTTTGCCACCAGCCGGCAGTAGGCATCGCGCGCCTGTGTGCGCGTAATGCGTCCAGTCCGCCTAGCCATGGTCAGGAGTGTATCCGCGGAAGGGGCCGAAAATGCATCTGCGGTGGCAGTGAACGCAAAGGCCGTGAGACTCGCAATGGTCTATTTCTATTTCAGCAACATTAATCGCTGTGGGAGGACTCCGCGCGGGCTGGGGCGTTGCGGAAAGCGTTGGTTCCGAACATCACTCTTGACGTTGATTGGCGGCTAGCCCGCATTGAGGTGTCGGGCGTGGCTCTGAAGCCAGACATGGATTGCAGAGGTGCGGTCCTCGATCGCATCGAGGGCCGCACCTCCGCAATCCCCCCGAATCTGAGGTGAGGCGCGTTCGGGTTCGACGGACTCGGGCACCCCGCAGCCGTCCATTCGTCACCGAACGTCAATGTCCGGGAGCTCTCGATCCTGCCAGTATTTTCAGCCGAGGCCGTTGACGGTTTCGCAGACCGTTCTCGTGATCTGCTCTCGGGTACCGACGGTCCCGCTCCGAGGTACCTCCCCACACGCCGAATGGCTCACCAACCGTGATTGCGTGACATCGGCACTCCCGCTTGACCGGACACGATGAGCAGAATTGTTTTGCCACTTTTTCACGTCGTAGGCGGAGGTTGCGGTTCTCGTCCTCGGTTGGAAAGAACAGGTCGGGATCCGCATGACGGCAGCGTGCGCTCAGTTGCCAATCCCACTGGCTCGTCAATGGTGCGGGTAGCTGGTGAGAGAGACGAGATCGCATCACAGGGCCTTGAGTTCCTCGGTGACCTCGGAGACCGACTTCTTCGCGTCCCCGAACAGCATCGAGGTGGTGTCCGCGAAGAACAGCGGGTTGTCGATGCCGGCGAACCCGGAGTTCATCGACCGCTTGAGCACGATCACCGACTTCGACTGATCCACATTCAAAATGGGCATCCCGTGGATCGGCGACGACGGATCATTCCGCGCGGCCGGGTTGGTGACATCGTTCGCGCCGATCACCAGGGTGACATCGGTGCGTGAGAACTCGTCGTTGATGTCGTCCATTTCCTTCATCGCGTCGTACTCGACGTCCGCCTCCGCCAGGAGCACGTTCATGTGCCCGGGCATCCGGCCCGCGACCGGGTGGATCGCGTACTTGACCTCGACACCCTTCGACTCGAGCAGTTTGGCCATCTCCTTGACCGCGTGCTGGGCCTGCGCCACCGCCAACCCGTAGCCGGGGACGACGATGACCTGGTTGGCGTACGCCATCTGGATCGCCGCGTCCGCCGCCGAGGTGGCCTTCGCCGTCTTCGCGGTGCCGTCCCCGACCGCCGCCGCCGCGCCGCCGCCACCGAACCCGCCGGCCACGATCGCCGGGATGGACCGGTTCATCGCCTTCGCCATCAGGTTGGTCAGGATCGAACCCGACGCGCCGACGATCATGCCGGCCACGATCATCGCCTGATTGTT